>SDNV01000263.1 GCA_004524515.1 Promethearchaeota archaeon | reverse complement strand
TTAAAGATTAAAAGGTTTTAAATTTTGTTGAAAAAATTCTGGATCACATAAATTTTTATGGTTTTTAAGAAATTTTAGATCAGTTTCCTTGTCTCTATATTTGTCTGGAAGCATTTGAGGAATTGTATCGATGATTGGATACCATCTCTTGCAATCTTCGCAGAATAATAATCCGGATTCAATTTCAATATCAAGTTTGATCTTGTTTAGAAGATATAATTCAGAAAGGATGTCATCTAAATTCGAGAGAACTGATTTTTGTGAAAAATTTATTAGTTTATCTTTGATTGTTGTTTTCAGGAGATTAAAACATTTAGAACTGATAGAGAATTCTGTTCTATCATAAACTTGCTCTAATTCATTTATACTTTTAATGATAAGATTTAAATATGTTTCTACAGGTGTTTGTTTGATTACGATTCCATCTTTCATTAAAATACCTTGAGAGGTATTCTCAATTTCAATTTCGAATTTATCTTTGATTTTTTTTATATCTTTTTCATTATAAACCTTTAAAAATGATTCAAATTGAGTTATCGGGGCTTCATATCCGAAAATATATAATTTCAATGGATAATATTTATCAATTGGACATGCAAGTATATCAAATAACCAAAGTTTCATAGGAATCTCGTTTTTAAAAAATTATAATAAATAACTTCTTAGTTGTTGAATATATTTATCTATGGTACGATCGATTTTTTTTCGTCTCTTGAAGAAATCATCAGAAAGTTTTTGATAAGCTTGTCTAGAAGGAAGCTTTCCTCTTTTATAACGATTTTCCAATAAATTTATACTATCGTCGACAGTTAGTCGTTCAGCATCTAAGACATCTAATTTTTTAACGACATTTTCGAAATTTTCTCCTGATTCGATTAAAATCTTCTTAAATGGTTGTATTTCGTTTTTAATCTGCTCTATCTTGATCGTGTTTTTGCTTACAATATTCTTATAAGATTTTTTAGCCATCTTCTTTCTTTTAGCCTCTTCCTCAGCATTCCTAATCTCGAGCATTAAGGCATTTTTCTCCTCGTATAATGAACAAAATTCACGGATTTCATTTACAGGTATAATTTCTGTTTTTAAGGCGATCATTTTTTCTTCCTTCTTCCTTGTTTTTATAAGTAAAACGAAGCTAGTTAAAATGAATACGAGAAGTAAAATTATGATTAATGGTCTAATCATTAAATCAAATAAATTTATCGTAAATGTTACAAGAGCTTCCTTTTTCTCTAATGGACTTACTTGTTCCGATTGGTAGATCAAAACCTTTGATCCACTACTATGCTTTATAGCATCTGGAGGCATAGAAACATAATTAATGTTACCACATCCTTCAATATTAACTCGGATTTCTTGCTCAATTGCTAAAAATTCAAATTTGGTTGAAATCAAGTCTATTTTTATCGATTCATCAAACCAATTAATCGAAAAATGATCATCAAAGGGAATATTGTATTGAATTGAATATGTTAATTTTGAATCAGGTTTAATTGCAGCTCTATTGTTCAATAAGTTAATAGACACTTCTTTGTAATTTTCTGAAGCTTCATCTATGGTTGTCCCTAATAATTCGCCTAGGTCATCAAATATTATTAGATTTATCCCGTCTTGAGGAATTTTAAACGAAAATGTATAAATCTCTATTTCACCGATATTTTGGACAATATAATCTTCTCTAACTCTAATTATACCCCACGGAGATACATCAATTTCTCGTTTTACATTTTCTAATTGCATATTTGTTCTAGTATTATCTCCAATAATGACAGAAACAATTTTTTCGTCTCCCCTATTCTCAAGAAATGGATCTAAGTGGTTTAGTTCAATAGTTGCACCCAAATCATAAAGAAGAATTTCACTCGTTAATGGATTTCCCATCCCAAATGGTTGATCATAGCTTAAAGCTGTAGCACCTGAAGGGAGCCTAAATGTAGATTTGATATTTCCTTCTGCTTTATAAGGTAAAATTGGAAATAGTAATCCAGTAAAATTAATTTTCTGTTCAAGATTTTGTTGTGAGTATTCTAAGAGATTTTTATAGGTCTTAATAACTCGAAAGGTAATTGACTTTTGCGGTAGTAGGGGAGTATCAAGATATATACTTATCACTTCATAATCATCTAAGTTTAAATAAGTTCGTTCTATGACGAATTCATTTTTTCCTAATCCATAAGATCTGATATAAATTAAATCATCTGAATGATCTAAAGGAATACCTATAAATATAGAATTTATTGGATTAGAATTCTGGTTAAGAATAGTTATTTTATCATCAATATTAACTAAACCATAAGTGCTTATATTAATATTCCTTATAATTTCTGTCGCTTTTATATTTTCAAAGCCCTCTATACTAGTGGATGACTTTACATCAATTTGATCATTTTGTGCGATCTTATTCGGAACTCTAAGAAATCCAACAGTCGAAAAGATCATTATTAAAATGATAAAACTCGTTAAAATAACAGATATTTGCTTTTTATATAACATATAAACTATCAATTCTTCGTTAAATTATCTGAAGATAATTAAGGTTAATAATAAAAATTTTTCATATTTTTTTCCACGTTTCAAAATAAAACTTATTATAAGTGGGACTTTATTTTTAATTAAAAAATTTTGAAGTAATAAAGGAAATGTCATCAAGAGGTCAGTCGAGGAGGAGAAAGCGAAGAAGTGGATCTACGCCCATGCCTATGGGTGGAGCGGGTTTAATGCGCTTTTTTGAAGATAGTTCAATTGGAATTAAAGTTGGACCCATTAGTACGGTAATTGTTTCTTTTGGTCTTATTTTAGTGGTAATTTTTGCACATTTAGGAATTTTCGACTGGTTTTTCACTCCTGCGGGATAATATAAATTAATATTTTTTTAAAAAATATTATGAAAATTTCAGATTTTCAAGAGAAAATTCGTTATCTGTATTTAGAAAATGATAAAAGTAGGGGTATTAAAAGCACTTTTATATGGTTAGTAGAAGAAATCGGAGAATTAGCAACCTTGTTAAATAATGAATCATTTG
>SDNV01000262.1 GCA_004524515.1 Promethearchaeota archaeon | reverse complement strand
TCTTATTTAACCCCTTACTATTTAGGTCAAAGTTGGGCAAAACTTGCATGATTTGACGAATAAAATTTCTACAATCTAAATTTTCTATAGAGTTAATTATTGCTTTAGCTTTAGCTATTGGTTCTTTTTTGATTGCTTCAGTTAATTCATCAATAATATCTTTAGTTACAAATCCCGATATTTTAAAAATCTCATCAATGTTAATATTTTCTATTAATTCAAGAGCAACTGCCATTTGCAAAGTGTTTATAGCCTTTCTTAAATCTCCCCCTGATATAAAAAATAAGATTTCATAAAATTCTTCAGCACTTTTCTTAGGGATTATTAGATTTTCTTTAGATACAATGTATTGCAATCGATTTATTATGCTTTCCTTGCTCAAATTAGAAAAACGAAACACTGCACATCGAGAAATGATAGGATCGATAATTTTATTAATATAATTACACATTAATATGAACTTTACTTTATTTGATGTTTTTTCAATAATTCTTCTAAGAGCTTGTTGTACTTGGTTAGGAATGTTATCAGCTTCATCTAATAGTACAAATTTGAGTTTTTTTATATCAGAAATCATTGTCTGATTTACGAAATCCTTAATTACTGTTCTTACGTAATCCATTCTTACCGTATCAGATGCATTTAACTCAAGCACATTTAATGCATAATTCTCTGATGTTAACATCTCCTTTGCTACAATGAGTGCTGTACTAGTCTTACCGGTGCCTGCTGGGCCAGAAAAAATCATATGAGGCATGTTACCCTTTTGAACAAACTGTCTTAAATTATTAATAGCTATATTTTGACTAACTATATCATCAAAAGAGCGTGGTCTGTACTTTTCAACCCAAGGTGTTTCTAAATCAATAGCAACCATTCTCTCATCAATCAGGATAATAAAAATATTATCAATCTGTAAGATCTAATTCTAATACTTCATACACTTTTTTAAATTTCATTTTCGAGTAGAGATTTGAAGCTTCCCTTGCTTGTTCTTTGATGTTAACTTTTATTTTTTCAACTTTAATTTTTTTTAAATGTTCGATTGCTTTCCTTACTAATAGCTCGCCTATTCCCATCCCTCGATATGCATCTTTTAAGAAAACTTGCTTAATATATCCTTCTGAGCTTCCAAATGGATCAATTCTTAACTCTGCTATTATCATTCCAACAACTAGATTATCTTTATCTTCATCCACGGCTATTAAAATCCCATGGCGTTGCAACGGATCGTATAATCTCCTCTGAATACCCCACTCAAACCTTTTTAAATCAAACTTCTGACCAAGACCTTCTACTAACTCTTTAGTTAAATTTTCTAAGGAATCAATCATTTCTGGAGTCGCTATTTCGATTCTTAAATTACTCATGATATCTTCAATGCGATAAATCTTATTTTATTATTAAAATATTTAATATTCAACCAAAATATAAATCTTCTTCCCGAGTTTTTAATAAATATTTCATAAAATATGATGTAGCAAATCTTTACTTTTATTAAAATTTAAGTAAATTCTATTTCTTTATTAAATATTAACAGATTTACTGTGAAATTTAATTTGGGATAATCTAGATATTGTATTTTATAAAAGATATTATATACGTTAATCAAAATAGAAAGCGGAAACAATTTTTTTATCTTGCAGATACACCATCCCAAGCTTTCACTTCTGGGTCCTCAAATCCACATACAGGACATTTTTGGTTAACTTCCCATGCTTCTAATGCAGGATGTACCCTGGTAAAGAGCCCCCCACATTGTTGGCAAACTAAGTATTTTGCACCACATCCATCACACATTTTTAATTGTCCTTTCTCTACGAATCGAAACGTTCGTGCCATCCATTCATCATGAGCGATACGAAATGTATCTCCTCCACACCGAATACAATGTTTCCCATCTTCTTCAACCATTTTTTATTACCACAAGTTTTAGTATTGAAAATAATTGAAATTAAAATCAATATATTCTATAATTTTAATTATAAAACTATTAAAATTTAAATTTACTCTTAAACAAATAAATTTCGAGTGAAAGTCACATCTTTAATTTTTTGGTAGTACCATTCTCTGCTACTTGTGGATTCACTTGTTCTAATTCTTTAATTAATTGAAACACTTTGTCATCATTTAGGGCATCCATGAATTTTACGAGCATTTCAGTAGATCCAATGAATAAACCTCGCTTTTTCATCGGCATTCCGTTATCTTTTAGAGGATTTACTTCTAAAAATAGCAAGGGACCTCTTGTTTTCGTACCAGGAATTTTCACTACATTTACTCCTTCTACTGGAGTCTCCATTTTTGCCCAATCCTTTGCCTTTTCTAAGTGTTCTTTTAATTGAGTCTGAATATCTGACATATTTTTTTCACTTTATAGTTTTTCATTTAATGTTATATCTTTGTGTTACATATAATGCAGATTATAAATATTTTTTTAAAAGGAATGTTTATAAAATCGTCTATTAATCGTTTTATTTATCAAGTGTGCTTCTAAAATGGGTAATAATACGAATGTTCATTAGTTAGATTTTTATGTCGGATTTTTTGGGGTCTATTTCGATTGAAAAGCTTAAATCTCACCTCGATAGTATAAATGATATATTAAAGAAAATATAAAATTAAACTAATTTATACACGTGCTTAAAAATGAAATTAATATCAGTAAATCTTCCAGAATCATATTTGAAAGTTTTAGAGATATTGGTTGCTGAAGGAAAGTTTCCAAATCGTTCAGAGGCGATCCGTGTTGGCATTAGAGATCTAATAAAAACCGAATATCTTATAGAAGAATCAGTAAAAAGAAATATAAGTTTAATAGAAAGAGAATTTGAAAATGAAATACCGGAAATTTTCTAATTTTTTATTTATTTTTTTTAATCATCCAATAAATCTTGTATCTTTTTTCTCCTCTTAATTCTTCTTGCTTTAATTTGTTCTTTCAAGTCATCTTCTTTTTTTGGTACTTTAACTTTCTCTGAAACGCTTTCTATTGGTAGATTTTCATCAATTGCTAATTCACCTTTTAACGA
>SDNV01000261.1 GCA_004524515.1 Promethearchaeota archaeon | reverse complement strand
TCACTACACCACAATCCGCCTCGTAATTTATCTCATACAAATCTCCTCTTAAACCTCCATTAGTTACGTCACACATAGCTCTTATATTATCAAGATACTCACTATTTAAGATTACTTCACATGCTTCAAGAAATTTTACATTCATAGTTTCCCTTACTACCTCATGATTTCCTGAATATATCGCTGTGGTTGCTATTGTACCTCCCCCAGCACCCTCAGTCATTAAAATTCTATCTCCTACTTTTATATTTTTCCGTGCTAATAATCTTTCTTTAGCAATTCCTACAGCACTTATCCCTCCTACAAATCTATTTCCAATAACCATATCCCCGCCAATCCTCAAGGTTGATCCGGCTGTAATTGGTACATCCGTTAGTTCTGATATAGTAGATACTCCCGCCATAAAATCAAATAATTTTGCTACATCGGCATCGTCTCCTAAATGAACATCAACCATAATCGAAACGGGTTTGGATCCCTTAACATATAAATCTCGTAGACATGCTCTTGTCACATGGAATCCACAAATAAATGGAAAATCACTTAAGCGAGAATGAATTCCCTCCATCTTCGACACGATAATTAAATCTTCTATATTAAAACTCCCTCCTTTAAATAATTTGATATCTTTTAATCGAATTGCTCCTGCATCATCTAAAGAGCTTGGGGATAAATATGCTTTTTTTTCGGTCTCGGAAAGTTCTGTTATAAGTTTATGTACAAAAAAATCTCCTGCACCTCGACAACCAACCCCTTGTTTTCCAATTGTCACATTAGTCTTATTAAAATCCAAAATTTCCTTTACAAATGAGTCGCTGACTGAATCCATATCACTTTTGATACATTCTTCTAAGATTGCACGGGCATACTTCTTAGCAGTAGTCTCATCAAGATCATCCTTGAAATCAAGATATTCCTGGACTAATCTGTTTAAAATCTCATTTTCAGAATATCCTTTTTTCATCAATCTTCTTGTTAAACCTTCTAAATCACTCAAATCAACAACACTCCCTTCATTTTTTAGATATTTTCTTGCAAGAAAATCAAATTTACTAATAAATATAGCCTTAATTAAAAGAAAAATTCTTCGATTAATAAAAAAAGTTAAGGCCTAATTTTGTTGTACTACTTTTTCAATATTATTTAATAACCTCTCGAGATTGAGAGGTTTATATTTAAAAGTTCCTACGCCATTAGAAAGGGCTTTCTGTTTAACCGTAGAATCTGAACTCATTAATATGATTTTGGTTCCATTATCAAGTGCTAAATCTCTTTCATTGCTTCTCAATCATTTGTATATCTAATAATGACAAGATATCTCTCCCCTATAAGCAAGTAAATCAGACAAATTCATAAAGACATTCTCATTTACCAGGCAATTAGGTGAGTTTCGAAAAGTGGTAAGAAGTCACACAGATGTTTAATTTTAAATTTATAATCTGGAATCAAATTCTCTATATATGTTTTTGTCCCAAAAAATTCTTCAGGGTTATGATATATCCCAATTAATAAAATAGGCTTAAATTCTTTAATCGTTTTTTTTGCTCCTTTTAACACATCCAGTTCAGTTCCTTCGACATCTATTTTAATCAAACCAACAGAAAGATTTCTTTCACTTACAAAATCATCAATTGATACAACTTTCATTTCTGAATTTCCACTTTCAGAAGCAAATGATTGTCTCCCTAGAGTATGATATTTCAATACACAGGTCTTCTCACCTACGCCTTCTCTAATGGGAATTACTTTTTTTAAATTTTTTGATTTTATATTTTCTAGAAAAAGACTATAATTAGATGGATCTGGTTCAAACGAGTAAATCTTGCTTGGATTAAATTCTCTTTCAAAAATTAGAGCTGAATCCCCTATATATCCTCCACAATCAAGAAAGTCTCTATTATGTAAAGAATTTATAACGTCTTGATGTAGAAATTTTAATCCGTGGTGATATTTAAAGATGGATTCATCATAAGCATCTGTAAGCAATTTATATTTATTCTCGAAGGATTCATTAGTTCTTAAATATTTGAAGATTTCCTCCTCTTTACGAGCATAATGTTTTACTGATTCTATTAAAGTATGCGTGTTAAAAAATTCAATATCCCCCAATATTGTTTTCACCTCTATTTTACTTTCCTCATCCAATCCATTAATGAAAACATCAATTTCATCGCGGTTTTTTTTGATATATTCAGAAAATCTTGCTGCAAATTCATGACCAGCCCGGATACCAACAACTATACCAGTTAATATCCGTTTTTGGTATGGAGTCAATTTTTTATGCTTTTCAAATTCGCTAACAATTTGTTTTTTTAAGGTTGATGGTCTCATCATCCATCTTTAAATTTTTTTCATTTTTGTATAAAATTTTAACTGAAATTATTAATGATTATCAATTTTTAAAAATATCCACGATTTGGATTAAAGGCGAAAAATTTAGTTATTAATAGAAATTTCCCTAATTTTCTTTTATGCACGCTCGCATTACGTGAAATCCATAAATAAAAGGAAAATCACTCAAACTACTCACATATTATTCTTTATTTAAATTTATTACATAGAAGAAATCAAAAGAATAATAACAATAATTAAAAGAAAAACTCTTTGTAAAAGATATTTATAGCAGATTATTTTGAAATTTAAAGTATTATCTGCATTGCTTTTTCAATATTATTAAATAATCTTTGCAGACTAAACGGTTTATCCTTAAAACTAATTACCCCCTTGGAAAGAGCCTCTTCTTTAATAGTATTGTCTGCACTAACAAAAATTATTTTTATTGAGCTATCAATCTCTAAAATTTCTTTCGCTGCTTCTACTCCATTTTTCAGGGGCATTCTATGATCCATCAAAATTATATCAGGCTTTTCAGAGATATTTTTAAAAATATTTACCGCATCCACCCCATTTTCTGCTGATGCTACTACCTTATAACCGTTTAAATTTAAAGCTTTCTCGTATAACAGCCTCAAAGAACGGTCATCCTCAACTATAAAAATCTTTATAATGCCACTCACCCTCTTGACTGAAATT
>SDNV01000260.1 GCA_004524515.1 Promethearchaeota archaeon | reverse complement strand
TAAGAATAATTAGATATCTTATGGATTTTCCATTAATGAAATCGATCTTTGCCAAGATCTTTCAATTATTGCGAGTCTTATTGAAATCAAAATTTTGATAGAGTCCTACCTTTTAAAAAATTAGATTTAAAAAATTCATATTAGGGTTAGTTTTTAAATATGAGTTTGAAATAATAATTAATTACCATAGATACAAAAATCAAGGAATTCTGAGTATCTCATACATTATTTTAGCGGAATTCATTACCTGAAATCAAATTATTTAATAACATCTAATAATAATTAATAAAAAGGGAGGGAGAAAATATTTCTAACTTAAGTTCTGAAAACCAAATTGAGTATATTCAACAAAAAGATGAATTTGATTATTTAAAATGTTTAATAGATTCTGTTGATAATGGAACGTGTATAGGAATCCTGCTACATGGTCCGCCTGGTACAGGAAAAACCCTATTAGCAATTTCTCTCGCAAAATGTTATGATGCTTCTTATTATATCATTGATGGTTCACCAGATCTCGATCGTAGAGATATTGAGGGAAATTGGGAACTTTTAAAGGGCGACACGAAATTTAATTATGGCCCATTGACCATGGCAATAAAAGACGCGAATGAAAATGGAATTTCTTTTATAATAATTAATGAAATCAATGCGATTCGGGAAAATGAGCAGATTTCATTAAATTCATTGCTCTCTGAAAGTCATATTAATTTAATTTCAAAAGGTTTTGAAAAGCATGAAATAAATCCTGAAAGTAAATTAGTTATCTTGGGTACTATGAATAAAGGAGTTACCGGCATAAATAAACTTCAAGAGGCATTTGAAGATCGTTTTATAATATGCCCCGAGATAAATTATCCTTCAAAAGATAAAGAAATAGAAATAGTATCTAAGATATCGGGTTGTAATGGAAAAGTTGCTGAGATTGTGGTTGATACCGCACGTCAAATAAGAAAACAAGCAATTCAAGATTTTTCATTAACAAAAATCTTTTCCACAAGATTAATTGTTAATTTCTGTTTGTTAATTTCAAAAATGCCGCCATTATTTTTAAAAAATAACATAGAAAACGTCATAATTAATAAATTGGGCAACACACCAGAAGAAAAGAAAAGTATTGCGATGATTCTTGATGGAAAGATGTTCGAGTCTAAAATTAGAGAAGAATTGCATGAAAAAAAACAACAAAGTAAATTGATTATGGAGGAGAATCTTGAAATTACGGATGAAAATACTAATAACATAATTTTTCAAACGAAAAAATGTTTTCAAGATTATATCGATAAATATGGAATCAAAAATACCTTCAGATATAACGGGTTTGTTATGTGGAAGGTACTCCATTGGATGTGGATGCATAATAGAAAGACTTTTCAACAATATATTAAACTAACTGAAATGTTTAATCTACCCCATCAATATAAAAAAGAAACGGACAAGACCCACATTTACAATGGAGATATCACGTTAAGTTATATACGATGGATATATCAAAATAATTTGGAGTTTTTGACGAAAATCATTAAAGAAATATTTCCTATTATGTGAAAGTAAAATGGAGAGTATATTTGACTTATATGAACGCGATCTTACCTCTGATATTCTAGCTTTGACGAATATTGGCAAAAGAATTAGCGGGAATAAAGACTTAATGATTACTTTTATAGGAAATATTCCTTCTGTTTATACCGATTGCCGATTTATTTATTTACCTGATAAATTTAAAAAGGATCTTAAGTCAGCTCAAGGTTTGGTGGCTCATGAGAGTGGTCATATCGGTTATGGGTCATTCGAATTGTGCTTTATAAAACTAGTGGATTCTTTAGCTAAAAAATATAAAGTACCCCTCATGTTTGCTAAAAACTTGATTAACGTCGTAGAGGATGTAAGAATAAATGGAATAAATAAAATTAAATTTCCAGGATTTTATAGGAATTTAAGATCGTTAACAAAAAAATTATTACCGGAAATTAAATCTCGTTTAAACTCAATTGAAGGTATTTTGTCTTATATAAATCTATATATGGAAGATTTTAAAGATTTTCAAAAGCGTCCTAAATTTGAATTAATTACTTTGAGTAAGAAGGATTGGAAAGGTATTGGTAAAGTAAAATTATTCCTCTATAAATCCCTTAGTCCTAGTTCTTCCATAATTTCTTGTGACATCCTATGTAAAATTCTTAAAAAATACTTACCTGATTCCCCACCGAATCCACCTTCTCACGGTAGGAATCCACAGAATCAGCATAGAAATACCCTCACACAAATGGAATTAAATTCTAGAAATAAAAAACATGATGAGAAAACTAAACTCGATAAAACCAGTGAAGAATTAATCGAAAAACTTGAGAATCAAGACTTAGATCCTGATGATCTTGATGATTTAATGAATAAGGAAAAGGAAAAAAAATCGAGTAAAGAAGAAGGAGAAGATGATGAAAAAGAAGATAAACTTAGAAATAAAAAAGATGAAAATTACCAAATAGATGAGAATTTAAAAGAAAAAGAGGAGCGCATCGATACCACAACAAGTAAAGAGGATTTTGCGAAAAAAATAGATCAAAAAACAAATCAATTTTCTTATGAAATTGAGGAATTTAAAGATGTTATAATTAAAGGCTGTATAAATAGAGAAAAAGATAAGAAAGAAGGTAAAAAAGACGAATTTATTAAACAAATCAGAAAACTAATAGAAAGAGCTGATGATGCGATGCAAGAACGCCTTTTAACTTTGGAGATACAAGAATATCGACCTACTCCTAGGAGTAGTAAAGAAAAAAGAAATGTGGATGAGGTTAAAATTGAATCGCAAGCCATGGCTCCCGTTTCCATGACATATGCGCAGATAAAGGCTAAATATAGCAATATCATTAAGCGATTAAAGATTATTTTTGCAGATTTAAAAAATACGACCGCAAATGATACATTCCAAAAGAATGGGAGGTTAAACAGTAAATTTATAAAAGCGGTTACAAGCGATTATCAATTTAAAAGATGCTTCACTCGGAAAATAATAAACAAGGAGTTACGGTTGATAATTATTGT
>SDNV01000259.1 GCA_004524515.1 Promethearchaeota archaeon | reverse complement strand
TAATAAAAAGTAAGAACTATCCGCTTCTTTTATCGGGTAAAGCTCCAAAAATTCCTTTTGAATTAGTCAATAAACTTAAGGATATTTTTTCAGACGAAAAAGAGTATAGTTCTATTATTGCTGAAATTGCTAAGTCTCCTGTAAGCGTATCTGAAGAATTTTTAAATCTCTATGAGGATCTGAAAAAAGAAATGGACCATTTACCCGAAGATAATGCTAAAGACTTGGATAACAAACAGGACAATATTTAATAAAGAAATGATTATGATTATTAATTTATTTCTAATCCTTTTTTAGGCTATTAGGTCTAATTGAATATTATTACAGATTTTTATTACGTTAAAAAATAGATAAAAGAAAAATCTAAATAAACTGAATTAGGGAGATTGTTCTTGAAAAAATAATTTTAAAAAGGTGAAAGAGTAGAATCAATTGAAAAAGAAGAGAATAGGTTATGCTTGGAATCTAAATAAAAAAATTTATTAAAATTATTATAAATACAATATCATCATAAAAGAGAAAGAAAAGAAATAAAAATATATATTAAGGGTATTTATATATAAAAGTTTGATCTTAAAATGGTATTAAATTGGAACCCACTTAGCATTCTTTTTCTGATATCAGGTATTATAACATTTATCTCAGCTTTCATTACTTTTATAACTCCTAAAACAAAAAAACTTCGCTCATTACTATATATAAAATTTGCATTAATATTTTTGGCAATTACTTTATTTTTTGATGCGTTTACGGTTCTTTTCATGAATATGACCATTTATAGAATTTCTGTTCTTTTAATTATCCCTACTACAATATGTTTTTCAATAGGAATAAATTATACCTTAAAAGAAACTTATCTTTCTATTCATTTGATAGCTATATTATGCTCAGGGGTTCTTTTATGCTTTTTAGCACTTCAACTTGAATCAGGAGAACAAATTGTATTATATGGAAGTTTATCAAATCTTGAATTATTTTGGTTTCTTCAAGAGGCTCTTACCATTTTTTTGGCATTTATCATTTTCTACTGGGGACTGAAAACTTGGAAAAACGCTCCGTTTTTAATAAAAAAAGATGCAACAATTTTTTTTATAGGTATTATTTTGTCAACCATATTCCCCTCATTAACAATATTTATTGAAAATGAAAACTATTTACTTGGTAATATATTATGCTATAGTTTTTTAAACATAGGTCTTATAATATTTATTTATGCTATCATAAAAGAACCAAAGCTTCTTTACATTTTACCTTTTACTGTATATCGAATTCTTGTAAAAGATAAATACGGATATCTTTTATTTGATCATGATTGGTCTGACTCTGATATCAGTGAAGTGATGTTTACCGGTTTTATCAATGCGGTGCAATTTATGAGTGAGGAGGTCATGAATATAGGAGGTCTGGTGGATATCAATTTAAAACAGGGAATGTTGATTTTACATGAGTCTAAAACAATTACGGTGGGATTGGTCACATCGAAATCTTCAAAATTATTAAGAGATACCTTAGTCAATTTTTCAGAAGATTTTGAACAACAATTTGAACGGCAATTAAAGCAAAAAATCAATGATAAGTCTGAATATGACCCTGCCTACTTGTTAATTGACAAACATTTTTCAAATTTTCCTTTTAGGCTAATAAAAAGTAAGAAACATCCGCTGCTATTATCGAGAAAACCCCCGAAAATTCCTTTTGAATTAGAAAATAAACTTAAAGAGATAATTTCAGATGAGAAAGAGTATAACTCAATTATTGCTGATATAGCTAAGTCTCCCGCAGGTATTTCTGAGGATTTTATTAATCTCTATGAAGATCTGAAAAAAGAAAAGGATCATTTACCTGATAATGAGGTTAATGAGTTTAATAATAAATAGCAACTTAATTTTTCAATAACATTTGTTATAGGTTTTGATCATAATTCTCTATTTCAAGTTTTACTCATTTTTAAAAATAATGGAAAGTTCTTAAGGATGTTTTGGAAGGGGTGTAAATTGAGGAATTTTTTCCTCTTTTTTAATAAAATCTTTTCGATCTCCTTTTTTATGGCATTTTATGCATTGATATATGGGGGGCGTAAACCGACTAATAATTTTAGGTTCTTCATTACTTCCACATTCGGGGAATTCATACCTCATTTCTTTTCCATCACTTATGTCTTTTAATTTGCTCAAATGTTAGCTAATTCTTTTGACTATGTTATTGATATAACTTAAACCATCTATATGGTATGCTTTTATGATATAAACTAAAAAGATTTTCTTTTAATTGTATAAATCAATTGATATAATGAACAGGAGCAGCTCTAGCATGATCCTCTTTGATAAATTCCTGTTCCGATCCTCTTTTTTTACAATCTAAACATTCTACGATTACTGGGGGATAATATTGAACGATTTTAGGTTTTTTCAGACTGCCACATCCTGGACATTGGTATCTCATTTTTCTATACTCACTTTCAGCTTTTTAATAAACAAATTCAATACAAATGAAATTTATAAAGCCAGATAAATTTCTTATTATATATTTAAAAATTGCTATTTTTTTCTAATAATATTTCAATTATTGACCTTTTTTTTTTCAATATATAAATTCATCTATAAAATATTTGAATGATTCATCTCTCAAAATTCAATTTTAACCTAAAATATTAATGCTACAAATTATTTAAAAGGAATATTTTATGATTTTCACGATCAAGGTAATTTCAATAGATTTTTTTTGTTACCTATTTTTTTCAATATACCGATTTATCAAAAAATCTAAATTAATTAATTGCCTCAAAAAGATAATTGTAGCTAAAAGTTATATATTATACGTCGCTTAAAACCATAACTAACACTTGTTTTATCTATAAACTCCATAAATTCTTATTTATAGATTTGACTTTAATTTTAAAAATCAAAAAACCATTTGTCCCGTATGCGTTTTGAGAGCAAATCTTATAATTAGTTATGAAAAATTTCTTTTAGACTCGATCTTATGTTCTATCGTAACAAACTGTCCAAAAAATATTCGAGAATAAAAGTTCCCTTTAATTTTATACT
>SDNV01000258.1 GCA_004524515.1 Promethearchaeota archaeon | reverse complement strand
CTTCCTTTTTGAAATATTGAATAAAAAGTTTTATTAATCATAAAAAATCAACTACAATTTAATGTAATCCATAATTTACTCAAAGCTTCATCAACGTTTGATGGAAATTGTTTTGCTTCCAATGACAAAATAGGTTTTATTTCTTTTTCAAGTAAATAAAGAACTACCCAATTTTTATTAAAATTATTCAATCTTTTCTTTTTTTTACTCATATAAATTCCCCCATTAGGACTTCATCTATAACATGAATAACTCCATTTGAGCATTCAATGTCGGTTTTGATTACGTTTGCTTTATCTATTTTTACTCCATCAGTAGCATCAATTTTTATATCTTTTCCATTTACTGTTTTTGCATTTTTTAAATTTATTACTTTATCAGACATTATTTTTTCTGTTACAACATGATAAGTTAAAATTTCTGTTAATTTTTCTTTGTCTTTAAGAATTGACTGAAAGGTTTCTACAGGTATTTTTAAAAATGCTTCATCAGTGGGAGCAAAAATAGTAAATGGTCCATCGTCACTTAGAGTATCTACTAACCCGGCTTCTTGTACTGCTTTTACTAGCATCTTAAAATCACCTGCATCAATAGCTGTCTGTACTAGATTTTTCAATTTAATCAACCCTTAAAACTAGATATTTTTGTATTGTATTTAGATATAGCTTAATAACGATTTAATTTCATTTTTAATTGGTTTTTAACAATTTAAAAAAACTTGGTGAGATGTAAAAAATCAGAAAGGAAAATAATTTCGGAGAGGAGGATGGGATGCAAGGAAAAAACAACCCTTCTGATATTTTACATCTCTAAATAAAAAAATCTTTATGGATGATAAAAAAGTAAAAAATATACTAATTTTAATTAATCTTGAATGAACTTTTTTATTCTTAACGATGTTCTTCATTTCCAAAATAAAAAATAGTATTGTTTCTTAAATAATTGATTTAAAAACAATTTTAATTTGATTTTAAAACAATTGTATATATTTAAATTAAGTTTTTTAATTAGTAATACTATGCAATTTGTCTCTTTTGTAATAAATTTTTACCTTTATCTGTTATATATAAAGTTTTATGTTTTCCTTCTTTTTTTGAAAAAATTAGATTATTTTCTTCAAGTACTTTTAATCGATTTATAGCTGTAACATAAGCAATTTTAAACTCACCGGTAAGTTTTTTAATAGATACCATTGAATTTAATTGATTCTGCTCAAAAATATATTTTAATAAATCATATACTTCATCATCAATTATTAAATCATCAATTTTTTTACTAGGTAAAAGCTGTAATTCATTTCTTATAACAGCTATTTGTTTAGAATCCATTATAGAAGGATCGACTCTTAGAATAAGAATTGCATTTTTCTTAGCAACTATATCATTAATATGATACAATGATTCAATAAATTCATCAAAAGAAAACCTAGTGGTTAGATAATGAATTCCGTCTAATAAAATAATTGTATCTTTTTTTTCAGAACAAAATTTTTCAATTTTATTATTTAAAAAATCAAGATTTGATATTGTTTCAAATTCATCATATCTCTGTTGACTTAATAAAGCAATTTTAATTCTTTTTGATTTAGGAATAATACTATTAACAACAGAGGGACTATTTCTAGTGATAAACAATCCATTATGACCTGCTATTGTTAGATTTACCAATAAATCAATAGAACCCTTTATTTTTTCATCAGGAAATAAATAACTACTACCTTCGATTAATTTCCCATGAAGCTCAAGATCATATGTAATATCCCTCCCGGTAAATAAGGCACCTAAGCATTCATTACTTCCACCTTTTATATCAGTTGCAAAAATATTAATTATTTTTTTTTCGTTTTCCTTGGTTCTAAGAACAATATTACTTGTTAAAGATTTTTGTTTATCACAAGTGTTTTTTATCAACTGTAGAATTTCATCTGAATCATCAAATACATCAAGCTTATTTACACTTCTATTTAACACCTCTATGGTTTTATAACCAGTTAATTTCTCAACGGTTTTATTCCATGTTGAAACCCTATTATTCATATCAAATGAAATTATTAATTCTGATGCACTATCAATTATATTTCGAAGATGTTGCTTTGTTTGTAATATATATTTCTCTGCTTTTTTTCTTTCATTTATTTCATCTAATAGTTTTCTATTAGTTTTAGTTATTTCTTTGGTTCGTTCATCAACTATTTTTTCTAAAAATTTGTGTCTTTCTTTTAATTCTTCTTCCATTTCTTTTTTTCTTGTAATATCTTGAACAACACCAAGCATGCGCACAGGATTGCCTTTTTTATCTCGTATTACATCACCTTTTTCAAGCACCCAACGAATTTGTTTATTTGGATAAATAATTCTATGCTCAATTGAATATTTTTTTTCCTTTTTTTCTAAACTTTCATTAACTGATTCAACAACCATCTGCCTATCATCAGGATGAATAGACTCTAAAAAAGCCTCATATGTACCCTTAAATTGATTTTTTTTAAATCCAAACATCGGCTCAATTTTTTCCGACCAAATAAGCTCCCCAGTTAGTATATTCCAATCCCAACTACCAATTTCAGCAGCTTTTTGAGCTAAAGCATATCTTCTTTCATTTATTTTTAATTCTTCAATAGCTTTATCTCTTGAAAAAGAAATACCAATACCAACCCCAATTCCTTCTAAAACATTTATTAAATCAGGTGAAAAAATATTTTCTCTTGTATCATTTATTTGCAAAAGACCAATAATTTCATGATCACTTTTAATAGGAATTAAAGCAATAGATTTATATTTATTATCAATACATTTACTTTCAGTAAAAATTTTATTTATATTATTTTTCTTATCGGAATATAATTCTGAAAGATTATTTGTCCAAAAACTTCCACCCTCAGTAAAAAATGGTTTTTTTGAATTAATACTACCCTTAAGAATAAATCCACAAATACAATCTGGTTTTTTATCTTTATTAAAAACATGAGTTGTTTCTTTTATAAAATTTTTTGAAAAACCATTTGTTTCAAAATATGGATAATCATCTTTTTCTTGTAATCTAATACCAACTGCTT
>SDNV01000257.1 GCA_004524515.1 Promethearchaeota archaeon | reverse complement strand
TAGAATAAAATCAAAATGGGCAAGATAAAATGATCGAATATATTTTTTTAGTTATTTATATTATCGTGGCAGTAGTAGACTTATTTGCAGTTTCAAAGGATAGTAAAAAATTAGAATATATAGCAAAACCCTTACTGATGCCAATATTAGCTCTGTATTTTATTTTTGGGACATTCAAATCTGGAATTGACTGGTTGATAGTTTTGGCAATTTTATCTGGATGTTCAGGAGATATTTTTCTGATGTTAGAAAATGAAGAAAAATGGTTTATGTATGGGATGGTCGGTTTTCTAATAGGACATATATTCTATATAATTGCCTTTTTACTTTCGGTTGGAGAAAATATTATATACTTTCCATTATGGGGTTTAATATTAATTTTACCAGTGATATTAATCCTATTTCTAACATTTCCTAAGTATAAGAATTATATGGGTGATCTAAGAATACCTGTTTATGTATATATAATTGCAATTTTGTTTATGCATTTCTCGTCAATTTTGAGATTAGGGGCATTTGATATTTTTTGTCCGTGCTTTTTTTTGGTTTATATCGGGTCATTATTATTTATTACTTCTGATTCAATGATTGCGATTGATACATTTAAAGAAGATATGGAAATCCCGCATTTCTATATGATGCTAACGTACATTTTAGGTCAGTTTTTAATAGTTCAAGGGATTCTAATGTCAATTTTATTATAAATTTAACCAAAAATTTTTTTTTCTATTCTTAATCACCATTTTTATTTTACTTCCTTAATTAATAAATTCATTGAAGTTCAAATATACCGATTATCATGTCCATACAAAATGGAGTCATGATATCGCTAAAATCGGTCCCTCGTTTGAAGATTATGCAAGAATTGCTGAGAAAAATAAAATAAACATTTGTTTTCTAGATCATTATGAGTTATATTATATTGAAAATGACAATAATTATCCTTTTTACGAGGGTAAAATAATACAGTATTTGGATGAAATCGATAAAATTAAGGAAGTTTATGACTGTGTGTTAAGTGGTCTTGAAGTAGATTATTATTTAGACTATGAAAATCAATTAAAAGAATTTATGGATGATTATGAAAAGCAATTCGATTTTATTGCAGGTACGCTTCATGAACCATATATTGGCCTTCCTGTTACTACAAGAATCAAATTAGCTGAACTTCTCGAAAAGAAGCATGTTAAAGAAGTAGTTGATAATTTTTTCAAATTATCAAAAAAAATGATTGAATCTAAGATATTTAAAAATATTTGCCATTTAGATACAATTTTTCGCTATATTAATACAAAAGATTTTATACCTTCCTTTGATACGGACGTTTCTGACGAGCGAGTGCTAAATTTAGGACGACTATGTATAAAAAACAATTTAAATATTGAATATAATCTGTCAGGATTAAAATTTCCCATCGGAAGGCCATTTCCTTCAAAATCCGTGATAACTCAACTAAAAAAGGAAGGAGCGAACATTTTTGTTGGTTCTGATAGTCACTCGATTAATTATTTCAGAACTGCTATCCCTAAAGTAAAGAAAGCATATAAATTTTTAAAAAAAGTTTAAAACTAGTGATTTTTTCAAATTAAAAAGAACATTTTAAAGATCTAATCCTCTTTTCTTAGCAAATAAATCTTTTAATTCATTTAGAACCTGTGATCGTGCTGTTGCCGGTCCTATCTTAGGTTGTTCACTGGGAGTATGAATCTCTATCGGCATACCACTTTGAGCGATTTGAAAAGCTCCGCTCTCAATAGCAGTAAGCCGGGAATCTAGATCATTAAGTTGAGTAGATATGCTTTCTGATAATCGTATAACTGCCGTCATGGTCTCTTCTAATATTTTTCCTAATCCTTCCACTTTTTTATAAGTTGGATCTGTTACTGAATAGGCTTTCATAACGTTTTTAATGTATCTGGAAAATCTTGGTTCATTTGAAATAAGGGAATACACTGAGGTTAGATAAATCTCATAATCAAAATTAGAGTCCCCATTTTCGAAAAATTCCCTTAAATAATCTTTTAAAAATTCAACATTTAACAAGATGGTTGGATCATTTCTCAGATCCGGATCATATTTATGAACAAATACCAAAATATAGGGATTTTCTTCCAAGGTTATCAAGATATCTATGATATTAGTGAAATATTCGAAAGAGTCATCAAATCTTTCTGAATCCTGTACATCTATAACATATATAAGTAAATCTAATTGGAGAAAATATTTTTCGGGAGTTTTAAAATATTTTTTTCGGAAAGTCTCTTGCCCTCCGAAATCCCAAATAAATAGATCTAAAGTACTCGTTTTTATATGTTTACGTTCAACACCTTTAGTAGGTTTAATAGAAGCCAAATCTGTTATTCCTAACTTCCCTCCAAATTTTGTAAGGATCGCAGTTTTCCCCGCATTATCAAGCCCAACGACAATAATTTTTTGAGCTGATTTTTTATCCTCAATAGATTCTTTTTTAATACTTTTAATGATGGAGCTGATAGTTACAGCTTTCCTTAAATTTTTTTCAAAATTCGGATTTTTTTCTTTAATTTCCTGTATTTTAGTTTCTAGTTGCTGTTTCTTTGTACTTATTTCAGGATCATCCTCTGGTATCTTGAGATCAATTAAGCTTGTGAAAGGATCTTGCTTATTTAATACGGCAACTTCTCCAATATTCATAGATTTAAAATTATCTTCTATAATTTTAGCTTCCTCTTCATCTACAAATTTATACACTGAAATTGGTAAATTTAATATTTCTTCAACTAACTTTAATTTTTTAGCTAATTTAGGATCTAAAAATTTGGAGAAAATTTTGATAGCTGAACTTTCTGATGTCATTGTAATCTCTTTTATTCGTATAATATATTAATATTAATATTGGGTATAAATATTCTTTTTAATTTACAGACATTTCAGCACATAACTAAAAAACCCTTGTAAAGTAAATGTTAAGAAATAGATAAATTATATTAGCTATTTTCTATTTCTTATCCTATTTGATGAACATTTATATATATGTTTAATCATATGTTACTAAAAATCTATAAAATCCAAATTT
>SDNV01000256.1 GCA_004524515.1 Promethearchaeota archaeon | reverse complement strand
TGGAATTATCTACAAGAATTCAAACGAGACAATTTGATTGTTGTAAACGTTCAAAGTGAAACATTTAAAGGGAGGAAGAGCCTCATAGAAATTCCTGAGCTTTCATTGAATAAATTTGAAACAATCATTAGAGAATTATTACACTCGAAAGGGGTGAAGATATGATAGATAAGAGTGATAATAAAAAGGGAAATATCGAAAATGTATTAGGATCACGAGCTAGAATGAAGATTCTAAAGACTTTAGCCAAGAATGGTGAGCTCTCAATTTCTCAAGTTATTAAAAATACAAATTTAAATCATTCTTGCGTTATAAAACATTTAGATTTTTTACAAAAATTAAGCTTGATACAAGAAAAGAATTTTGGGAGGATTAAGATATTAAGATTTAAATCTGAAAATTTAAAAGCTAAAAGTTTTAAGAAATTTATTGAAATCTGGGAAGGTGATTTTTAGTAATACCTTCCATCTTTGATATCGGGGGGCTTTTCTGGTTTTGTATTATGTTAATCTTATTCGTTTTTTTCGATTTTAAGTATAGAAAAATTCCTAACAAATTTTTTTGGGGGTTTTTTTTAATTGCCTTCCTTTTAAGTTTAATAGAGTTAATTGATAATTTTATCTATTTTAAAGAAATTTTAATCAATAAGAACATAGTTCTAATATCTTGTCTGTTCACAGTATATTATTTATTTCGGATCAAAATATTTGGAGGTGCTGATTGCAAAATGATAATATTACTCTTTATATTAGTCCCTTACACGAAATTGTCATTCAACTTCATATTATTCTTTTACACATTCTTTTCTTTGTATTATTTTGGTATAATTTTAGTTATGTTTTTGATAAACAAAACTGAAAAGAAAGGTATTTCATTCAATATATTATTTGAGACAAACGATATTCAAAATTCCCTGAAAAAAATTTACCTAAAAACTTATTTTGGTTTTAAAGATTTAAGAAATTTAAGATTTCATAATGAAAATAAATTTATCATAGCTGATCCCGATTTAATATATAATTATATTATATTCCAATTCCAAATTTTAATACAATATAGGTTTCCATTGATTCCATTTATAATTTTAGCTTACTTATCAACTATTTTTATCTTTTAAATTAATTCCATTGTAATTATGCGAATATTATTCTGTAAACTCTATTCTTTGAATTAAGTGAAGCTTGAATTTCGATAAAATTTTAAATGTAATGATTTTTATTAATTTAACAAATACCACTTGAAAAGTATAAAACATGGAGATTGAAAAGACCAGAGAAACGACTTGGAAAATTCACTTGAAAACGAAAATTGATGTTATCGAAATAACGTCTGTTGAAGTCAGTGGAGAAATAAGATCAATAAAACTAGCTTTAAAAAAGAATAACGAAATTATTAGTGTTGAGATGGGTAAAAATGAGTTTTTTAATTTTCTTTCATTAGTCTCGGCATTTAAAGATGTTATAATCGGTGAAAATGTAAATTTATTGCAGGATCAAGTGAGAAAGACCGAAACGTATGATGAGAGGTATAATGATAATGATTTCGAAAAAGAAAGTTATGAATCCGCATATGATGAGAACTTTGAAAAAGAAGGCTCAGATGAGTTAAAGCCAGAAGAATGGGACCCTTGGTAGAATTATGTTTTTTGTTGAATTATAAATTCACATTCTTTTTCAGTTGAATCCTCTATACAACACGTTCTCTCGATTACATTTACACGATATAATGCATATTCTCCGAATCCTGTTAAAATCCCAGTGATATAAAAACATATGTATTTTGATTTTGTTGATAATTCACTTGATACATTATGGGAGAGAGCAATTACGATTTTATCATCAGAAATTTGATTTGGAACGAAATTCCCCCACCCATGATTGCTCAAAATACTGCAAAAATTATTAACTAAATCATCTAATGTTTTAGATTTTAAATTTTCATCCCAATCTTGAATTAAAGACCAGCCAGCTTTTTTTCCTAGCCAAACTAAAAGAGATTTGACCCCCTCGCCATAAATAGACGATAATACATCAATGATTTGAGGTGGAAAAAAGATATATCTATCATCGTATAAGTGATATATTCCCCTCTCATACTTTAAGCCTTTTAATTTCAAATTTTTCATAATTAATAACTATTCTTCTAATTTATATAATTTTTTCTAAGGTTAAATCAAGGTTGGGCTTTATATATTTTTAGATTAAAAAACAGTAGATGTTTGAAATCAATTTTATCTTAATTGAATTGTTATTACTAATGGCGATTTTTATCATAATATTTATTTTTTCAGCAATTTCTTCTGATATCACAACAGTGTTCACTTGTATTATCATTTTTTTGATTTTATTGATACCCTTCTCCTTATTGTTGCATAAATTCAATAATTTAATAATAGAAGAAAATTATTATGGCATCCTTATTTTCACGATCATCCCATTTGTTACAACATTGACGAACACTTTTATAGGATTATATTTGTTTATAGAAGCAGTATATATCCAATTTTTCAGTTAAAATTATATAAAATTACTGATATTTAAAAAAGACATTAAAAATAGAAAAATGTATAAGATCACACTAATTAGTATCAAGAATGATCTCCTTTCATAATTAATTATTTTTAAAAAGTAGTATGATGATATAACTAAACAAAACAATAAAAATAAGAATACTAAAAGAACACCATTTATTAGTTCTTGATTTAGAGAGAAAAGATAAATTAAATTACCTTGAACGTCTATATCGTTTAATATTATGAAAAAAGAGGGAAAAATTCCACCTATTATCCCTAATATAAATGGTAAAATAAACAAAAAGAGAAAGGTTTTGAACTGCTCTCCTTTAAAAATTGCTTCTAGCTTTTTTTCAAGTTCTTGGTGATGATTGAGGAATTCTAAGATTCTTCTTATCTTAAATGATGCCTCTATTGAATTTTTAACTACTAATTTTTTAATGATATCTAAAATAATTGAATATCTTGTAGAATTCATCTCAGATTTCATAATTTCAATCATATCACTAAAAGAAATGATTTTATTTATCAAATTGCTCGTTTGGTAAT
>SDNV01000085.1 GCA_004524515.1 Promethearchaeota archaeon | reverse complement strand
TACTCGTAGAATAACCCGATTAAACAATGATATTCGAAAAGCAAAACTAAATGCTACGCTTCAGTTAACAGCAAGAGGAGTTCCATTCATATATTATGGCGAAGAAATTGGAATGACTCAACACAGTTTACCAATGAAAACTTCAACTGATCCTCTTGCTATGAAGTATAGTTGGATTCCCCAAATATTAATTAATTTTTATCGTAAAATTACAGGAGAATCTATAAACCGTCTGGAATGTCGAACTCCTATGCAATGGAATACATCGCCAAATGCAGGATTTTGTGATTCTAATGTAGAACCATGGATACCAGTTACGGATTCCTATAAGGATCGAAATGTTGAAAAAGAGACACTTAATCCTGATTCCTTATTAAATTGCTATAAAAGGTTATTAGACTTAAGACAAAAATATCCTGCACTAAATTCAGGTACTCTAAATTTATTAGATATTGGGGACAATTCTGATTGGATTGTAGGATATTCTCGATCTATAGAACTTAGGGAAAATTTACAAATCTTACATATATATTTGAATTTTAGTAAAGAACAAATTGCATTCCAACCTATATCGCCAATTTCTAAGTTTTTATTCTCTACATACATTAAAATAGACAATCGAAATTTGAATTATCTGAAATTAAAGTCATTTGAAGGCATTATAGTGCTTCTAAAGTAATAATCTAATGGTTTATTTTTAATTTTATAATTCAAAAAAAATTGGATTAAAATTTTTCGAATAAAGTAAATTAATAGTTTATTAAAATAATCAGCAAAATTACATATTTAGATAAAGTTGAATTAAATATTTTCTATAAAACTTTATAAATAAAATTAAGATTTCGAATTTCTTTCACTTACATGGGAGATTTGGAGATTTTTAAGGACTATTTATGAAATCTTTATGATTTAAATATTTTTTGCCAGCAATTAATGAAGATTAGATTAATTAAATCCTCTAAATCTTCGTTTAATGAATATATAATGAAATTGAATTAAGGAGGTGTATAAAATGTATAAAAAGATTTTGCTAGCTATAGATGAATCAGCGGATTCTGGAAGAGCTATAGAAAAAGTAATAAATTTACAAAAGAAGTTTCATAGTGAAGTAGTTGTTTTTCACTCAATTAGTACACAGGTATCTCTACCTATGAATATTCCCATAGTTAGTGTAAGCTCTGGAGATTCACATACCATGATCACTTCTATTAAAATTGAACATGAACGAAAACAAGCAGGAATTAATTTATTAAATAATACAAAAGACATTTTTGAGAAAAACTCAGTTCCGGTAGAAGTTAGATTGATTGAAGATGAAAAACCAGATAAGTATATATACAATGCCATAAATGAGGAGGGTTTTGATTTAATCGTTCTTGGATGTGAAGGTAATCATTCCAAACTTAGAAGAATGCTATTAGAAACCATTCCAGAAAAAATTTTAAATAAAGCCCCCGCTGATGTATTAATTATTCGTTAATAAAGGAGTTATTAAAAAAAAATTTTTTATTTTTTTTATTAAATGGGTATAAAATGCTTATTAGTATATGAAATTCAAAATTTCAGATTTTTGAATTTTTTTTTATAATTCATGTTCAATTCGATTAATTATCTCCAGTATTATTCCAGAAATAAAGAAATTAATACATTATAAATAAATCGGGCAATAATATAATTGATAATAATATCTAACATCGTAGAATTTATAATTTTTCAAAAAAAAAAATATTAGTTCGATATTATATAAGTAATATATGAGATATAGAGAATTAGATAAAACTGGAGAGAAAATTCCAGTTTTAGGACAAGGAACTCATGGAATAATTCCGAATAAATCAAAAGATTTTTACGAACAATGGAAAAAATCATTAAGATTAGGGATTAAACTGGGAATGACTCATATAGATACAGCTGAAAAATATGGTGATGGCTATTCTGAAAAAATTGTAGGAGAACTTATAAAAGAGTATGATAGAGATGAATTGTTTATAACTACAAAATTACTGCCATATCATAAAACTAAGGAAATGATGATTAAAGCTGCTGATAAAAGCTTAAAAAGATTAGGATTAAAATATGTGGATCTATATTTGATACACTGGCTCGAACCCTATAATTCCATAAACGAAATCATAAATGGGTTAGAAAGTTTAGTAGATCAAGGAAAAGCGAGATATATTGGTGTGAGTAATTTTACATTAGAAGAATTTAAAGAAGCACAAAAACAGGTCAAAAAATATGAATTAGTTACCAATCAAATTGAAATTAATATTAGTAATCACGTTCATCTTCAAGAATGTTTACCATTTTATCAGGATCAAGACATTATTTTAACTGCATATAGTCCATTAGGGGGAAATGGTTTACAAAGTATTGATGAAAATATTAGAAAAAAGCTAAAGATTTTAGCTAATAAATATAATGCTACCATATATCAAATTGCACTTGCTTGGTTGATAAATCACGATAATATAATTACAATTCCAAAAGCATTTAATTTAAAACATGTTAAAGAAAATGCTAAAGCAGCAGATATTATACTGAAAAAGTCGGAAATTAAGGATTTTTATGTTAAAATGATAAACGGCTATGTGTGGTCCAAATAAATAAATAGATAAAATCTTTTCTATTTTTTTGGTCTTCTGAATTTATTCTAAAATCAAAAGGAAATTCCAGATTCATATCATAATTTTTAAAGATTTAGGGATATAATTGTTATAAAAAAAATATACTAAAATATTGAATGGAATTTCAATATTATTTCCAGATTTTGATGATAATTCAATATAAGATAATGGATTAAATTCTTTGATTAATTCCTTTATATTCCTTTTACTCACTACACGATATTCGTTCAAATCTAATTTAGTGCCTATCAACATAGTTGGGATATTTTTAGCATATTTTTTAATAAATGAGATCCAATATCTCAAATCTTCAAAGCTTTCTCTATTTGTTATGTCGTAAATTAAAAACGCACCATCCGCTCCCTTACAATATGTTGGAAGAATAAATTTAAACTTTTGTTCACCACTGAAATCCCAAATATTTAATCTTATATTTTGATTTTCAATTTTTAAGCACTTAGAATAGAGATTTACCCCTACGGTATCTAAAACTTCATTCATAAATTCGTTTGTCAAAAATCTTAGCAATAAGGAAGTTTTTCCAACAGATTTATTTCCTAGCAATAAAATCTTATAATTATACATATTTAAAGTCATAATTCTCTTTCACTTTAAAACTGGTATTAAAATATTTAAGAAATAGAATTAGAAAGATAAACTCAATTGTTATTTTTATAAATTTCAATTTTTTTTCACATATTTCTTGAACTTTCAACTCAAATCTTTACATGGGATAATTCCAATAATTTTAATATATCCTAATTTCAAAAAATATTCCATTCATAAATTCACATAAAATACTATTTAAATTCCATTTTTATAAAATATTAAATTTTAACCGAAGAATAGAAATTCTTTAGAAATAGAAAAGAATCTTAATAAAAACTACATCATAATTAATACAACCTTAATCCCAATTATCAGTAAAATAGGAAAAAAAATAAGCACCTAATTTAGAGACTGAATTAAATATTCTAAAAATAAATTTAAATAGATTTTTGAAAGATAAAAAAACTTAAATCCTCAGTTTTTCAGATTTTATTCAAATTAAAAATTTATTATCATCAGATTTAAAAATATCCTAATAACATAAATTAGAGTAATGAATCGATATAAAAAAAATTCAAAAAATTTTTATAAATATCAGGATACCTTAATTGACTACAGGAATGTTTCAGAAAACGTGAATTTTCGAAATTTAGAGGAGTTCATAAATTATAATGATTTGAAACATGATATTTATGAAGATATCGATTGAAATTAAAAATACATGAAAATTAAATTCAATATAAATATTGGAAAAAAATGTTAAAAAAAATAATTATTCTAATTCTAACTTTTTTGGATTTACATTTTATAAGAGATAAAGATTTTGAGAGTTTTATTAGTTATGGAATAAGAGACGAAGATAATCATTAAATATATAAAATTAACAGGACATTACCAATATAATTATATTGGAAATCTAATAATTGATAAAGAAATCTATAAAATTTTTGATCCCAGTATTTTAATATAATTCATTTTATTAGAGAAACATTAATTTTAATTCGATATAGGTCGAAGGTTAGGTTTTAGAAGATTGACATTAAAAGTAATTAATGAACTTTCATTATTAATTAAAATTCTGAAAAACAAGATGTTAGGAATTGAATATATTTTACTTTTAATTTATTAAATTAAACCTTACTTTAATATTTTCTATTAATTGCTCTAAATTCTGCCGATAATATGAATTCTTGATGAATAATTCTTGAAGTCTTAAAATTTCTGCTTCCTCTTTATTAACATTTGATTTAAAAGAAAATATCAGAGCTTTAAATAAACTCTGCATTTCTTCCGAAAATTTCTTTAGTTCTTTTGAGGATTTTCTAGAAATAAAGGGAGAAATGAAAGTGGAAAAAGAGACTGAGGAGGAAGAATTTATAAGAAAGGAATATAAAAGTTCCAATTATTTCCGGCGTTTTAACTTGCCCGATACTGCAGATAAAGATAAAATCGATGCTAACCTAGATAATGGAATCCTTAAGATAACAATACCGAAGAAAGAAGTCGAGGAACCTCAAAAGAAAAGAATAGAGATTAAATAATATAATTATTATTTAATTTTTTAATTGAACCTTTAAAAAAATATATTATTTTTTTTCTTTATTAAGAACCTTTAATAAATTTATAGAAGTTTCTCAAAAAAGTCCGGATATGGAAAAAATTAGAGGCGCCGTTTAAAAAATATTTCTAAAATAAAAAACTAATTATAATTTAACTTATATTTCTGCCTTTTCCAAATTTGTATATAGTAGATCATTATTTTTAGCTTTTTGCATGTATTGAAAAAGTTCTTCATCTGTATTTTGATGAAAATCTTGGTAATAAGCACCAACAGCAAATCTTGCTGAACTTGAACTATATACACAAATAAACTTATCGAAAACTTTTAAGACTTTTGATATATTATTTTCTGGACAAACTGGAACAGCTAAAATAACCTTTGTTGCTCCTTTATTCTTAGCATATTTGCCAGCAACTAATGCGGTATAACCTGTCGCAATTCCATCATCTATAATAATAATTTTTTTACTTTGAATCACTGGCTCTTCTAAATTGGTATATTTTGTTATACGTTTCTTTACTTTTTTTAGACTTTTTTTTTTAACTTCTTCAAATTCTTTTTCTGTAGGATTGAAGTAATTATAAATTCGATTGTTTATCTCATACGAACCATCAGGAGCTATCGCTCCCATCGCGACTTCTGGCGCTTGTGGTACTGTCAATTTCTTAGTTATAATGAGATGGAAAGGAATCCCTAATCCTTCTGAAACAGCATACGCAACAGGAACACCCCCACGAGGAATCGCTAAAATAATCGTATTATTTAAATCATTAATTTCTGCTTTAATCTTGTCTTTCAAAAACTCCCCTGCTTTAGTTCTATTCTCAAACTTTCTATTTTTCATTTTAATTCCCTCTTTTTATATATTTTGGTAGAATAAAGGTTTTAAATCTTTTCTCTAAAAATTCTAGATTATTCTTATTTTTTATTCACTTGAGAGCTTATTAAGATAATTCTTTTTTTTTGCTTGGTTTAGTTTATTTTCCTTAATCTCTATTTATTATATTTTAAATTTTTACAAGAAATGAGTCTTAAACCAATCTGTTTCTAATTGAGAGAATTTTTCTAACTTTCCAGGTTCTTGAAATAAATGTCCTGCATCGTGGATAACTTTCAATGATTTTTCACACTTTAATTTTTCATATGCTTGTTGATTTAATTTTAATACTTGATAATCATTGCTTCCTACTATAAATAATGTTGCTGAATTTACTTGATCTAATACCATTTCTGCCATATCCACTCTTCCTCCTCTTGAAACTAATGCATTTATATCATTCTTAATTTTAACTGAAGCTCTAAGTGCAGAAGCTGCGCCTGTACTTGCTCCAAAATATCCAATCTTTAAATTTTTTGTAATTTCACGACTTTGAACCCATTTAGTAACATCAACTAGTCGTTCTGTAAGTAATGGAATGTCAAATCGATTTTCATAATTTAAATCTTCCCTTTCAGTTAATAAATCAAATAATAATGTCGAGATTTTTTCCCCTCTTAAAATATCAGCGACGTGATTATTTCTTGGACTTTTTCTGCTACTTCCGCTTCCATGAGAAAAAATTACTAAGCCTATTGAATCTTTCTCAACAATTAACTTTCCTTCTAATTGGACATTATTCCTAACAGGAATACTTACTATATCTTTATAATAAGCTGACATTGTTATTATTTTATTATTTTAATTTCTCTAAATTTATTTGAAAGTGTTATTAACGCTTGTTTAAATATTTAAAAAAATAAAAATTACTTAAATTGGAAAGCTTGCTTTTAAGTTCTTAAAAAAGCAAATATATTAACAAACAGGAATTAAAATTATCTTATAATTAAAACATCACAATTAGCACTATTTATAACCTTTTCGGGAACAGTTCCTAAGAAAACTCTTTCCAATTTTGAATGTTCGCCTTGACATCCCAGAATTACTAAATCAAAATTTTCTTCATCTACAATTTGTTCTATATAATCTTCTGGCGCTATATCATAAATTAATCTTGATTCTATTTCGATATTTGCTTCTTTAAACATTTTTTCAGTAGCTTTTAATAATTCGTTTCCCGCTTTAATGTAATCTTGATGGATTGTCAGACTTACAGCTGATCCAGCATTACCAATACCTGAAAAACCCAAATTCATTTCTGATAAATGATGTAAGACAGAATGAAAAGCAATCACTTTACTTTTATCTCTTTTTGCAAATTCCATAGCTCGTTTAGCAGCACGTTTCGCATCCTCTGAATTATCCATACCAATTAATATTTTCTTATACATTATTTATTTTTCCTCTAATTTGTATTATTTAAAATAAAAAAAAACTAGTAATTATTTGTTTTCTCTAATTATTATTTAAATCTTTTAAAATGCGATTATAAAACTAAATCATTTTTTAAATTTTCTCTATAATTTTAAGTCTTTTAAATAAAATTCTTTTATAACTATTTGGAATGTGTAAATCTTAAAATATAAATTTTGTTTACGAATTCTGACTCATAATATTCGGAAAAAAATATTTTTTTAATTCTTTCATTCTTTCTCTCAAGGTAGTTTCAGAAATCATCAAAACTGAACATATCTGTCTCTGGATTCGAGTTTCATTTATGAATTTTGAAGCCATGTATACGGATGCTGCAGCTATTCCTTTAGGATCCTTTCCAGAAAAATTCAAGCCGTGATTGTAAGATTTATTAATAATTGCTATAGCAATATTTCTACATTTCATACTCAAATTCAATATACCCATTAATTTATTAACATAGCAATGGGGAGAAAAAACTTTGACTTTTAAATTTAGATTAGGGAGCACCATTAATTTTATGACATTATAACTATTTAAAAGCAAATTTTTTGAAATTTGAGCAAAATTAGCTATTTCTTCTAAAGTTCGTGGAATTCCGTTTATTTTCAATGCAGCAAATATGGATGCAATTGTTAATGCTTCAATATTTCTTCCTTTTGTCAATTTGTTTTTTACTATATATCGATAGATTATGAATGCATCTTTTGAAACATAATTTGGTAGGTTTAAACCGAATTTCAACCTATAAAACGTTGGCATAGCTATAAATAAATTGTTTTCAAATCCATTTATAAAATCTCTATTTATTTTTGCTAATCTTTTAAATTTCAATAAGTTCTTAGGCTTTAAATCACTTCCTTTACCATCTTTCAATCCTTTTATAATAGTTCTAGGACCTATTTGGCTATGTATTTTTTCATTTTGTAATTTTTTGATTTTTTCTTCATGATTAAATGCAGAGCTCTGATAAAAAGCAAATATTCTTTCATGTTGAAGGCCACAATTCGTACAAACCAAAAATCCATCAGTTTGTACAATATTTGGATTTTTACAACAAAATTCTTCGGAATTTTTTTGATAATCAAAGGTTTCTCTACTATCAAATTTTTGATTAAATATCATAGTTTTCTTAAAAAAATGAGGTTTTTTTTTTAATTTAAATCAATTCTTCTCTTTAATTTTGAATATAAATTCTAAAATTTTTTCAGCAATTTTATTAGACCCTATAGAAACCATGCTCAATTATTATAAATAAGAATATATTCCACTCTGGATTTTTACTTCTATCAATTAAGACAATCACACTTTTTAAAAAAAATATCCAAGGGTAGGACAAACTCATTTATTACTTTTGTAATGAGTTCCATCGTAATATTTTGAATAAATTTTTCTTCTCTAAAATGATAATTTATAATCTTATCTAAGTCCTGTAAATTCGAGGACGCTATAATTACACTTAGATTGTTTTTCCCTGAAACTCGATAAGCGTGAATCATATAGGGGCATTTTCTAATTATGTTTATAATAAAATCAGGGTTATTAGTTTGAATATCAACCTTTGCAAAAATTAAGTTTACATTTTTTAAATCAAACCCTGCTTGATATTGTATTATTCCTATCTTCTCGAGCTTTTTAATGCGTAATCCAACAGTAGGTTGGCTTCTATTCACGATTCTGGCAATTTTGGTGTGAGTTACTGAAGGATCTTTTTGAATTAGGGTCACAATTTTCTTATCTATATCATCTAATTGAATTTTACTACTTAACAAATTTATATCTCTATCTATTTTTTATTCCAAATGAGTTAAATATGTATATTTTGTAAGATTAAATTGTTCTATTTTTGGATAGTTCTTTTTTTTCGACTTTTCTATAATGGGTATTTTTACAACTAGTTTTGACTCTTCTAAAAAGAGATTTAAAAAGAACTTTGTTTTGTTTTTATCATAATCAAGAAATTGCTTCATTAAATTTCTCCAAAAATATTTAATTTTGATTACATAATTATATGATATTCCGATATTTAAATATTGTGATATTGTAGTACCACCATATTCCGAAAAATTAATATTATAGTTTTAATAATATAGGTTTAAATAAACAGTAGAGTATAAATAATTAAGAGCTATAATATAATATTTAAAAAAAAATGAATGAACTCACTTTAGCGGTCACGGATTTCTTAAAATTAATTGATGATCCTCTTCGCTTCGAAATTATTAAACTTTTAAAAAATAGAAAAATGAACGCCAAGGAAATTGAAGATGCTCTGGAAATAAGTCAATCATATACTTCACAACAATTAAATTTATTATTAAAAGGAAATCTCATAGATTTTAAAAGAGACGAAGAGAAAATTAAGCATTATTTTATAAAAGACAAGAATATTTTTAATGTTTTTAATACCATCCAATCATTCGTGTTAGAAAGGCAAAAATTGCGATATGAGCAACTGTTTGATGCAAATAAATTAGATATGTTAAGATTTTAATAATGGAAAATAATTTAGAAGAGATTAAAGTTGTATTTGCAGGGCTTGATAATAGCGGAAAGACTTCTATTGTTTTAAATTTAATAGGTGAAGTAGATTTATTTAACTTTACATCTTTAAATCCCACTAAAGGATCAGATATTAGTAATATAACTGATGATCGCACAAATTATATCATCTGGGACTTAGGAGGTCAAAAGCAATACAGAGAGGAATATTTGCTTAAGTTTATGGAATATTTCAAAGGTGCGAAAAAATTAATTTATGTAATAGACATTCAAAATATTGATAACTATGATGTTGCACTAGAATACTTAAGAAACATTATAGAACAACTAAAAAAAAATAAAAAAGAATTAGATATTGATATATTTTTACATAAATTTGATCCACATTTAAGTAAAATTAGACCTCATGTTACGGAAGAAAAAATAACTAATTTAATTGACGAGATAAAACAATTATTTATAAATGAAGATTATGTCTATGAAATCTTTAAAACTTCAATTTATACTACATTTGATAAACGTATAATTTTTTAATCCAACAAAATCTTATTTAATATTTTACTTTTCCAATTTAATTCATACAATAAATGAATTGAATTATTTAAGTTAATCATAAACAATTCCTATAAAAATATGTTCTTAATTTTAAGCCAGCCTTCCCTAAGATCTTAACTCTAATTTAGATTTTATTTCATTAGAAGTTATGTGAGCGATTTCTCTTAGGTTTAAGTAATTAATATAGACTTATTCCCAGTCGAATATTTTCTAATCTAATCTCCGGAATCGCGTGTTATTAAAGAAATAATTTTCATAATATTTGTGCTTAAGAATTTCAATTATCAGTCTCGTTTCTTAATCTTAAAAATTTTGTTCAGTGTCTCTTTTATTAGTAGTCTTCATGGAATATTTACTGGTAATTTTTCCATTTTTTGGGAGTTTAGGTTCTTCTTCTATCTCAAGAAACTTAATTGCATTTGCAATCAATTTTTCTGATAATCTAACATCAAATCCTTCAATCAGTAGTAATTCTTCTATCTTCGCATTAGCTAATTGCTCTATAGGCTGAATTCCAGCCTTATTCAATTTTTTTTTTCTCTCTTGATCGACATCCCTAACAAGAATTAAGTTTTCTGACATAATCTTTAATTACCTTTTCGTGAAAAAAGGAAATTAATCTATAAAATTGTTATTTCTAGAAATTATTTATAATAAGCCAAAATTAATTTAATTTAAAGGATATAATAGTTTTTCCTAATTTTAATAGTAAATCTCCCATTGCTCGAAGAAATTACAAATACTCCCCAATTATTCTACCATCTTCTTCCATACTATTAATCTATAACTTAAAATCATAATTCTTAAATTCCAATCAAAGTATTTTGTTAATAAAATTACTAAAAACACGGAGTAAATTAATAAATGAATGCAAAAAATAATAAAACCATGAAGGTAAATGAAGCAATATCTCGATTTGTAAAAAATGGAGATTTAGTAGTATTTTGTAATTTTCTTCACGGTACTCCTTATGCTCTTATCCATGAAATTATTAGACAAAAAAAGAAGAATCTTATTGCTATTTCTTGTTCCTCAATAGAAGAATTAGATTTATTATTGAGTGGAAAATGTTTATCCAAAATTATTACCTCATATTATCATAGAGCTGGGGGGCCTATTTATAATCGAGAATTAGATCGTGCTTGTAGAAGTGGAGAGATCGCTTTTGAAGATTATACAAATTTTACAATGATTTCAATGCTAAAGGCTGCTGCTTTAGGGTTTACTTTTTTACCCGTCATGAAATCCATTAATGACTCCGATATTTATGATGTAAGAACAATACAAGGAGAAAATAAATTTAAATCAATTAAATGTCCGTTTACTGGTCAAAAAACTAGTCTAGTACCTGCATTAAATCCGGATGTTGCTATTTGTCATGTTCAGAGAGCAGATAAATATGGAAATGCTCAATTTTGGGGAAGTTTAGGGACATTAAAATGGTCTGCTTTAGCAGCTAAAAAAATTATAGTTTCTTGTGAGGAAATTGTAGATCATGAGAAGATCAAACGTTCTCCCTTCCTTACCTTGATTCCTTCATTTCGAGTAAATGCAATATGTGAAGTTCCTATGGGAGCACATCCTAGTCCGTTAGCTGGTTATTATGATACAGACATTAACTTTCGAGGGTTATATTTTGCATTAGCATATACTAAATCCGCTAATAAAAAATGGATGAATGAGTGGATTTATGAAAGAAAAGATCGTGCTGATTATATAAAGCATTATATTGAACGATTTGGTAAAAAAAAATTAGATTATATTAGGATTAAAGATTATTTCTCTGATCAGATTAATTTAGGATTTAAACAAAAATATTGGCAAGACGGTTTTAATCACAAAATAGCCCTAAATCGTGATCAATATTATGAAAAAATAGAACAAGAGGGAGATCTTGAAATATGAAGTATAAGAGAGTAGAATACTAATTTTACGAACAAGCGATCAAATAAGGGATGGAGATATCTGCGTAATAGGTCAAGGAATTCCCATGATCGCAGGAGCAATAGCAAAAAGAAAACACGCACCGCATGCAATAATACTTACGGAAGCAGGAATGCTTGATATAAATCCTTTTGAAAATTTAGATGATGTGGCTGATCCAGGAAGTTCAAAAGGATTTAGTTGTGCTATGGGGTTATATGATGTATTTGGAACGATTGTTAATAGAAATTTTGCTGATCTTGCTTTTTTAGGAGCCTTACAAGTGGATAAGTATGGAAATATTAATACTACTGTAATAGGAAATTATTTCTTAAAAAATAGATCTGATATAAGATTTGCTGGGTCAGGAGGTTCAAATGAATTTATGGGCCATTGCAAACAAACGGTCATCACTATTGTCGGTGGAAAATTTGTTAAAAAATTGGATTACATCACCAGTCCAGGATGGTTATCTGGAGGGAATTCAAGGCAAAAAGCAGGTCTTCCCGGGGGTCCCGAATGCTTAATTTCAAAATATGGATTATTTAAATTCCATGATGAAAGTAAGGAAATGTATTTATGTGAACTTTTTCCAGAAACTGAACTTGAAGATATTCAAGAAGAAATCCCTTGGAAAATAAAAACTGCAGAAGATTTTGGAGAATCAATACATAAATTAGATCCTCCCTCTAAAGCCGATTTAAAATTCATAAGAGAATTTGATGCAATTTTTGGAATTGGTGGTCATGAAGGACGCCGTCTAGAATCCCAAGCATTACCCGTTTATTATGAAGGCGGAAGAGCGAATAAATAGTGTTAAATTTCTTTCTAAATTATCCTTATTACTATGGCATACTAAATTACCCATTCTAAAATAAGTTTATAAAAAGATTGTAAAATACTAT
>SDNV01000084.1 GCA_004524515.1 Promethearchaeota archaeon | reverse complement strand
TGTTTCCATACTCCAGCAGCAATCGTAGCAATACCTTCCGCTAATTTTTCCACATAAAATTCCTCCTTGTCATCAAAACCTACCGTTCTTTCTCGAATTTTATCTAAAGTCTGTTTTAATTTCTTTATTTCCTCATTGAAAGGATCTTTATAATATAAATCGCTCTTTTTAATCTGTTCAATTTTTTTCCTCTGTTCTATAAGAATATCATATCTCATCACTAAAGCTTCAAAATCTATTAATGCATTGGGATGGATTTGAATCTCGTCATTAATAATGAATTCTAATCTTGCCAAACCCGTTCCATCTGGATATTTTCCTGCCGATAAAGCCCCTTTTGGAATCCCTAAATTAACTAACACTTGAGTTTTTGTGTGGGGTAATTGTGCAAATTCTATAGTATCAAAATCATATTCTACTTCTTTCATCCAAATTCGAGGCTCTCCCTCACTACAATCAATAGTCATAGTCTCAAGGGCTTGATCCCGTTGTTTTCCTTTAATAATATCAACGATATTATCTGCTCCTACGATGGCTGCGATATTCAACTCTCTAGAAACGATTGCCGCATGACAAGTGGGACCGCCTCGTTCTGTTATAACTCCGCCAAGATTTTGCATATAAGAAGTCCAATCCGGATTGGTCTCTTCAGTAACTAAAATATCTCCCTCTTCTAGCAGATGAGCTTCATTGATGGTTGCAATTACTTTTACGTTTCCATAATCAATTCTTCTGCCTATTGCAGTTCCAGAATTCTCAATTAATAATCCTTGTTCTATTAATTTTTTGGGATCCTCAATGAGGTAAAATATTTCTTCAGTATCTCCTTTTTGCGAATGTACCGTTTCAGGACGAGCTTGAACTATATATATTTTGCCGTTATTTCCTAGTGCCCATTCAATATCCATGGGTCTTCCGTAATGCTTTCGAATTTTTATGGCAAATTCTGCTAATTTTAAAACCTGATCATCAGTAAGACAAAATATTTGCTGATTTTTTGGGGGAACGAGTACTGTAATAGTCCCTACTTTTTTGCTGGGATCAAAAATCATCATTTTTTCTTTTCTAACTAATTCTCGACGGATTATTCTCAAGGTGGGAGCATGTTTAAAAACTATAAATTCATCCCCTTTTTCGACGCCTTGCACAATTAATTCTCCTAAGCCCCAGGTTCCTCTAATGGTTACAACATTCGGAGATCCTGAATCTGGATCTTCTGTAAACATAACCCCCGAAGCTTTGACTCCTTCCTTCCCTCCTGCCATTTCCTGAACTCCTACACTTAACTTAACTGCGAAATGATCAAACCCCGCTCTTTCCCGATACATTGTGGCTCTTGTAGTAAATACAGAAGCCATATCTTTGAGAATATAATCAACTACTTCATTTTCTCCGCTAATATTTAAATGAGTGTCTTGTTGGCCCGCAAACGATGCATCTGGTAAGTCTTCTGCGGTTGCCGAAGATCGTATCGCAAATGTGGATTCATTGCCAATGCGTCCAACCAATTTACGATAGGTATCCAAAATCTCATCCGCTAAACTATCTGGTATTTTTGCCTGCTCAATATGAGTTCTTATATTCGAACAAATCTTATCGACCGTTTGAATGGATTGAATATCCTCTTTTTGTAACTCCTCAGAAATGGTAGTGATTTGTCGTTTAATATATTCCTTCAAGGAAATCAATTCCCCATCATACAAGATATCATTCGCTTCCAAAACATAATCGTACGCATTCGCCCTACCCGCAAAACCTAAGGGAACAGGTATCCCAAAACTCAATAGTTCTCCGAGGGATGCGTTCTTCCCACCAACCGAGGGCACGTCTTCCTTTCTTAAATCGTCAAAGAACCTAATATATCGATAATTTTCCATTCCAAGTCATCAAAGAGATAATTTTTATATTAAAATTTATGGTTCAATTAATTATTTATTAAGTGGTAAAATCTTAAAAAGTATTACCTTTAGAGTGAGATTTTATTTTATAATAAATAATGGGACCAAACCTCATTGGATATACATGAATTAATTCAATTTTTTTCTAAGACAGTTAATTTAAATATATCAACAATTAGATAAAGTTTTTATATTTTAAGATTTCATAAATAAATTATAAAATCGAATCTTGAATTAAATGAAATGATTAATATATCTGAAAAAATGGTATTAATGTTGAACTGATTTTTTAATATAAAATTATGACGAAATTTTAGCAACATTTTATACAAAATTTATTGGATATTCAATTTTATAGTTTTAATATCTTCACTTTTAATTTAAATGAAGTTAAATCCTCGTTTTATTAATATCTTATATAACTTTGACAATTTCGCATTATAGAATGATTGTATCATTTATTAATTATTAATAATATATTAAGAATAAAATTAAATTTCTGTTGTCTTTTAAAAATTTTAACTATAGATTTAAGGTGTAGAAAATTCCAAGAGTAATCCATTTTGAAATCGGTTTTGATAATTTAGAACGAGTTAAAAAGTTTTATGAAAAAACCTTTAACTGGAAATTTGAAAAATGGGAGTTTGAAGATTCTGAATATTGGTTAATAAACACTGGAGAAGATCCCGAACCGGGTATTAATGGAGGATTATTCAAAAAACAGAAAAATGACCCGACTATAAGAAATACTATAGATGTTCCCAATATTGATGAATTTATTAAAAAAATCAAAAAAAACGGGGGTAAAATGGCAACTCCTAAAATGCCAGTATTTGGTGTGGGTTGGCTAGCCTATTTCTATGATACAGAAGGAAATATGACAGGGATAATGCAATCAGATGTAAACGCTAAGTAAATTCAATTATTTTTCTTTTTCTTTTTTATTGAGAATTCGGAATGGAAATTTTTTACGGAATTAAAATTTTAAATCTCTTCTTATATAGATAGGCAAATATCACAGTCAGGATAAAGATATAAAAAATTTGAACAGATGTCATTAACTCTGTGTAGAAGCTTCCCATGTTAGTAATTTCAATTAAACGCCCATAATCATCAATTGTATTTAAGAAGATAAGATAAAAAATGAAGCCTATGAGTAAATATCGTTTGCTGACAATGATTTTTTTGTGAAATACCACGAATAATTGTAAACCCGCCATCGCACCGTGTAATATCGGCCCTCCAAGCGCAGAAAAGATATCTTTCGTAGTATTCAATAAAAAGAAAGAAATCATCAAAAATCCTATACTTGAGACTGAAATAAACGAATTTAAAAGAGCCGATTCAAATTTGTTGATGCAGGTCAAGCTAATTAAGATTAATGTAAGGTAGGTGGTATGGGTTAAAGGCACATAATCTTGAGCTATAAAGAAAAAATACATCCAATAAAACACACAAAACCCTAATAAAACAAATCCAAACGTTCGCACTCCCAGAGAATATTCCTTGCTTTCAATGACCTTATTTCTGGGTTCTAATAGGGTTAAGTAATTATAAGATCTATTCTCAGTATCTTCACTTTTATTGAACTCCTCAGTGATTCGAATTAGAATTTTGTCTGTAATTATTTCTATTTCATTATCGTTAAGTTTTAGCTCGCTAAATTCTTTCTGAGGGGGCATACTCTCCAAAAATTCTTTTTTTCTATTCTCTTTTGGAATTTGTGCGATTTTTAAAATCAACCCCGTGTGAAAATAAAAAACTTTACTACCATATTATGAAAAAAAAATATAATACTATTAATAGTATGTAAAATCAGATATTTAAATCTTTTGTTATCAAAAAATAAGATCCTTAAATATGTCATATAAGGAATTTGTAAAAAAATCACATTTATTACCACGAATTGGAGTTTTTTACCACAAATCTACATTTTATTTTGGATGAAGTATAATTTTAAAATATTATATAAATTAGGTCTAAATATAGATAGGAGTTAAATTCAAGGCATTTTCAAAAGATTTATATTGATATAAATTTAATTAAATTTATCTAATCTAATGAAATTTTCAAGTTAAAGTAGGTGAAATCTATTCAGAAACTAATTCAATTATCTAAAGAACATATTCAAGAAGCAGCTAAAACATTAACCACAAGTTTTTATGATTATCCTTTTTAGTGTTATATTTTTCCTAATGAAAACAAAAGATTTGAGAATCTATGTGCTACTTATGAGATGATTGTTCGCCATGGGTTGAGATATGGAGAAGTTTATGCAACTTCACTAAAATTTGAAGGAATTTTTATTTGTATGCATTCTAAATATATGAAAAGAAAAAAAAATAAGCTGGAGAATTAAAATTTATAGCGTTAGTTAAAAAACTTGAAAAGTGAAGATTTTAAATAATTATTTTTTCTTTTTTCTTTTTTTCTTAGAAGGTATTACTACCCCTTGTTTGCGAACCATCCGTAATCGTTCGATTCGCTTTTTCATACTGTGTACAATGACCCCTATAAAAAGAAAGGAAAGAAGAATGGTTACCCACTCCATAATGGGTATGATGAATATCCATAACACGAGATTAACCGCGGCTGCGGAGAAACCAAATATCGCTACACTTCGCGTAAATTTATATTTATATAAGGCAATTGAGGGAAAAAGAAAGGTAAATACACTCATGATGAAAAGGCTCATTGACCAGAAAATATGAATCAGAAAATAATTTTCAGGATAAATCCCGCACATAATCATCGCAAATGCACAATAAAACCCTGCCAATTGAGTTAAAATGGTAAGTCTCTTATTTCTCGGCCCTCCTATATACCATTCATATAACCCTATAAAAAAAGGAAACAGGGCGATTCCTGCGATAATAATACCAATATTGAAATAAATAGCCCCTTCTGGGTTTAATTTTGAATTTCCCAAATTGCTCATCCAATTTACAAATGGGTTGTAGACTCCTGGAAAATGTGCCATGGAAATAAAAGCAAAGCTCCAAAAAGTAATGATTGCAAAGAGTCCAGATACCACGCTGATGGGCCACTTTCGTGGAATTGGAAAAGATTCGACTATTTTTTTAATTTTCTCAGATTCCATTACCTTTTTTATTTTCTCTGATTCCATAATTTTTTTAATTTTCTCTGATTTCATAAATTTTTCTCCGAGAATCCCATATATTTACGATTTTTATATCTTGTAGCATTTAAAATAAGATATAATTGATTTTTTTAAATTTAGGATAAATAAAAAAACTTTTTAAAACCTCTAAGTGTTAGATTTAAGGTAATAGCAATCCAAACTTTTTCTTATAGAAATAAATCACTATATATGTGATCATTAAGATGTAAAACGACAAAACCGCGGTTTGGAGTTCTGAAGACTTCCCCTCTGTACCACCAATTACGACATTAACATGAGTAAATGTTTCAAAACTGCTTAAAAAGAGTAAATAGAAAAGTAAACCCCAAATCATATATCGCTTGCTTACAAAAATTTTGGGGTGAAAAACGAGAAAAAGTTGAAAGCTGGCAATAAGTCCATATAGGAGAGGTCCAGTTAAAATATTTATAAAGTTAGAATGACTTACTATAAGAGAGCCGATAGTAAGCATCATGAATCCGTATACCGATATACCAGTAATCGAATTAAGCAGCACGGATTCAAACTTATTAATTAAGGTTAGAGACACTAAAATCAACGTTATATATGCAGAATATGTTAACGGTTCGAATCGCTGGACAATAAAGAAAAACCAAATCCAATACCAGATACAAATTGCCAATAAAATAATACCACCAATTCTTACTCCCATAGAAAATTCGTACTGTTCGATCACCTTTTTCTTTGGCTCTAATATACCAGAATCAAGAGTACGAAAATAACCATTTGAGTCTTTATCCACTTTTTTTTTTTGCTCTGATTCTTGACGAAGTTTAGATATAGCATATTCCGCAATCATTTGAATCTGTTCTTCACTCAGATATACATGTTTATCTTCCTCTGAAGATTTTTTATGTTTGAACTCAATCTTTTTGAGAATGGTTTTTAATTTATCAATCAAAGTATAGTTTTAAATACCTCTTTTATTGTAATTAAAAAATCAAATAAGGCTCTAATTACAACATGAAGCGTGAGTTTAAAAATTTAATTAAATAGAAAATTAAGTACTTTTTATCCAAAACTCATTAGAAAAAAATGTGTTTAGATATTTAGTGAAAAGGGTTATAGAATCTTTTTGGCAGTGATAAATAACCTATCCATTTTTAAGTGTAAGGGGTTGGGTTGATTTATCTCAAACAAATTTTCCTTATATTTTTGAATAAACTCATTATGAATCGATTTTGGCAAAACATTTGCAAACGGGACGAATCCTGCGGCCTTAAAATAATTTATTAAATCATCCTCATTTTGGAATTTTGCGATATAAGGATATTGTTCTACCTCAATTTCTTTAAAATTTTTAATTTCCAATATGTTTTGAGTTTCTTTTTTAGTTAGAAAGCGCCAAGGGGATTTGAAATCCTTCAAATATTCTTTAAATTCAATCCCCACATTAATTAATGCTTGCGCATATTTTGTTATTTGCTTTAGACCCGTTTGAATCATTATTCGTCCATTGTTTTTAAGTACCGTGTAAATTAATCCATAGATTAATTCCTGATTTTTTATCCAATGAATAGCGGAATTAGAGAAAACCGCATCAAACTCATTTTCATATTTAATTTTTGTGGCATCTAAATTTATAACCATAACATTAGGTACATTGTTCTGAGCAAGATTTTCTTTAGCTTGTTCCGTCATTTCTTTAGAAGGTTCAATAGCGGTGATTTTTCCATGGGGTATCAATTTAGCGAGTTTAGTTGTAAGTATTCCGTTCCCACAACCAATCTCTAATATATTCTCATTATTTTGAGGATTTAATTTCTCAATTGCTCTTAAACCTAATTCATATTGAACAGGTGAGTGTTGTTGATAGAGTTTAGCATCCCATTTAAAATCGATATCATTCATTTAAATTTATTAAATATGATTTTTTATATTAAATTTATAATCTTATCAAATATGATAATATAATTAAAAGTCATTATTTTTTTAATAACAGGAAATTCTATTAAAAACGATTAATAAAAAAGAGTGTAACCATTAAAATGACAGCAGATTATGAAAAAGCGATCGAGGATTTAAAAAAATCGGAGACAGATATAGAATCTGTAGCGATAATTGAAGGAAAATATAAAATTGTTTATACTACGGATGATTGGGATCTCAGCTCAGATATTAGAAAACTTATAGGCATATGGGACTCAATGCATGCGAAATCTCTTACCATATCAGATAAAAAGTATTCAGTCCTGCAAGCTACCCCAGAGAGGCTTATAGCGACTTCAATAAAAGGGGAAGGTCATATTTTGGGTGCGAAAGATGAAGAACGAAAAGTTATCGTGTATGCTAAACCAGAAGCAAATATGCTCACTGCATATACTGCAACAGCCAAGGTCTTAAAGGCTATGAGCTTAAAAGAACCATATATGGAAGCAGATGCAGAATTAGGGAAATTAACGCCAAATTCGTTTCCTTCAGAATGGGATACTCCGAAATTAAGAGAACATATGATGAAAGGCTTAATAGAATTTTTTACTAAGGGAGGAAAGCTTGATAGCCCAGATGAAGTGGATTTAAAGAGAAGAGATAAGGAGAGAAAACAAAGAATGGAAGAATTATCTAAAGTTCTACAGGCCTTGGAAATCACCCGGGAAGAACGAGATAAACTCGTAAATATTACCATAAAAACCAAATTTATAACTGACTACATATATGATGATTTCCAATTATTAAGAATTAAACATAAAATCGAGAAACTCATCGAAAAAGAGTTCCAAGTTCATGATATTGATACGAAAATCATTAAGAAAATTTAGATTGTTACTTTAACTTTCGGTTTTTAGAAAATTCAATGATATAGTCTTTTATTTTATAATTAGGTAAAACATAATCGGCTATATTCCGTTGAACTGCAAATTTCGGCATGCCATAGAGGACTGCAGTCTCTTCTGATTCTGCTATCGTTTTACCTCCCACAATTTTAATCGTTTCAAGCCCGTCCACCCCATCTTCTCCCATGCCTGTTAATAATATCCCTAAGGTTCTATTTCTATAAATTTTACTTGCCGAGAAAAATAAGATATCTATTGAGGGAATACAGAAATGTACGGGCTCTCCCTTATAAATTTTAAGACAAGGTTGATTATTTTTAACTGAAATATTCATATGTTCTCCCCCCGGAGCGAAATATACCATTCCAGGTTGAATATATTCTCCATCAACCCCTACCTTTATTTTAATTTTACATACATCATTTAAATTACTTATAAAAGAATTTACAAACGGTTCACTTAAATGTTGGACAACTAAAATGGGACAGGAGACGTCAGCAGGTATATTCATCAAGACTGTTTTTAATGTTCTGGGTCCTCCTACACTTGCACCGATTACCACTAAATTAGTAGATATGCGAACACCTTTTACTGGGGAAAGATCTACCCGGTCAAAAATCTTACCCTTTTTTGGTTTCAATCGAATTTCAGATCTTGAATCATAATTAATTGATTTAACATGTTCTTTAATATCTTTTGTATGGGATTTTATAATAATTTCAGTTTGCTTAATTGGTTCAACCTTAACGTTTATCTGTTCTATATTACTTTTCATAGCTTCTTTTTTTAATACGATATCTTCCTTTACAGGCTCTAGCTCTGCAGCTAATGGTTCTTTTGGAGAATTTGTATCAATTGAGATTATAACTTTAGTATCCTCTATTTCTTGAATCGGTTCAAGTTTATTTATATATTGTCCAAATTTAAAAGTCTCGCTTACAATTTCCTGTCGAATATATGGTCTTTTATATAAATCATGTTCTTTCTCAAAAATTCTCTTAATTTGGGATTGGGAAGCTAATAAAACCTTAGTAAGTAGTTCTTCCTTAAATTTCGGCAAATTTTTCGCGCCTAATCCTCCTGGTTTTATCACATAATCAAAAGCTCCCATTAATAATGCTTGAATTGAAGTATCCATATTCTGGGGATTTATTGCGGAGAGGATTATAGTGGGAGTAGGATTCAAGTCCATAATTTGTTTAAAGGCATCTAATCCATTCATTTCAGGCATTATTAAATCTAAAATTAAAACATCAGGATGGTGTTGTTTAACTAAATTCACAGCTTCTTTTCCATTTTTGGCATAATCCACAATTTTTATTGATTGGTCATTAGAAAGAATTGTTGAAATGGATTTCCTTAAATATTCAGAATCATCTGCAATTAACACTTTAATCATTTCATTTTTGGTAGGTTGATTTTTCATTTTGGTTCTAACTCCTTTTTCTTATCCTTTTTTGAAATGAATTTTAATTTTAATAATTAAATACCGAGATTTGATGTTAAATACATAAAAAGTTCATCTATTCCTTCTCCTGTTGAGGCAGAGGTCTCAAAAAATTGAAAATTATATTGGTTAGCTAGATTTTGAGCAGCTGTTCTAATCTCTGTTTTATCCTTTAGAGTATCCATCTTATTCCCTATTATAATATAAGGTACATGGGAATTTTTAATAAAATGTCGAGCTTCCTCAATCCATCCATCCATCATTTTAAGAGTTTCAGGTCTTGAATAATCGAAAACAATGAGAACCGCTTTTGAATCTTGATAAAAATGCCTACGTACTTTCGCAAAACTTTTTAACCCTCCTAAATCAAACAGTGAGAAAATGATTTTTATATCCTTGGTAATTTGGAGTTCTTTATTATGTATGGAAATACCCAAAGTTGGGGTATATTCTTCATAAAACTCCCCATTGACATACATATTAGCAATTGCACTTTTTCCAACGCTATCCTCTCCAATAAGAATAATTTTGTTTATAATTTTAGTGCCGTTAGATCGTTCTTCGGAGATTAGTTTTAATCTTCCACCATTTGCCAATTTCGGAAGATGTGTAGAAACCTTTCTTTCACTTAGAATCTGTGATGCTTTTTCAGCGGCGAGATAGGAATAAGGTATATATTTGTTAATATCCGCAAAAGGATCTGCTACTAAAACAAAAAGTGCTCTCGTTGAACCCACATTTCCCAATTCTAAATAAAATAAACGAAATTCATTAGTATCTAAGGTTCCACTCCCATAAGACGTATCGGTAAAACGTTTAATTTTGTGTAGAGACCCTTCAAGTACACTCATAATCGCACCAATTATTTCTTCATCAAAATTCTTAACAGATTGCCTAGCAATTATTAATCCATCAAGATCTACGATTAAAATACCAATAACATCCTTGATTTGATTCAAAAAATTCGCTAACAGTTCCTCTAATAACGTCGCTTGCAACATTTTTAAAATCTTCTAACTTTAAGTTAGAGCATTTATTTTCAAAATTTTAATGTTTTACTGGTTTTTAAATTCTCTATTTTCGATATATTTTATACCGAAAAGGACAACAAAAAAATATAAAGAGCTTCTTCGAAATTAGCGTTTTATAACCACAGAAACTTCCACTAAAATTTGCCGAGTAGGCATATTTTTAAATTAATGATTCACAATTTCCTTTAAATCCTTAAAAATAAGGAGATTATCAAAGCTTTTAACTTGTTGCCATAATATGTCTTTCTATAATTTCCATTACTTGCTCTTTTTTAAATGGTTTACGGATAAAATCCTTGGCACCTATTTTTGTTGCTTCAAGAATTAATTCTTGTTGGCCGATGGCTGAAACTACAATGATGAATGCTTTTTTGTCAATTTTCATAATATTTTTAATGGCTTCAAGACCGCCCATTTCAGGCATAATAAGATCCATAGTAACCATATCGGGTTTTAATTTCTTATAGAGATTAATGGCTTCATTTCCATTTTTTGCTTCGCCTACAACTTCGGCGTATTTGGTGTCATTTATTATATTTTTTAGCATAGCTCTTGTAAATCCAGCATCATCGACGATCATTACCTTTTTTTTATTATTGACTTTAGACATTTAACATTCCCCTAATCCTTTAAAAATTAATATTAATTTTAATTGGGACAAAACGAGTTTAGTATAAAAATCTGTTTTAGTCCTTTTTTATCTTCTAATAAAATAATTATTTAAAAAACTATTGAAATAGAAATTTTTTTATAATACTGACACGAAAAATATTAAAAAATGAAAAAAATTCCTTTTAGATAAATTACATGAATGATTTATTATTTCTATATCAGCAAAGATCAAAAAGATTTATTCTTATGATTCATTTGATTATTTTAAATAGATTTTTTAGATAAAATAAAATGAATTCTGACGATACGGAAAAATATTATAAGATACAAATTATCTGTCCGAAATGTGAAACAAAAAAATTTTTAGAAATTCCCGAAAAAATCATCAATCAGAGCAAACAATTAACGACAATTTCTATACCTGCCGGAATAATCTGCGAGCACAGTTTTCAAGCTTTTGCAGATAAAAATTTCAAAGTTAGAGGATACCAAACTGTAGATTTTGAATTTTCTAAATTAGAATATTTAGAGGAAGATATTAGCACCATTAGCTCCTTACCTATTTTTAATGAAATTCTAACGCTTTTAAGAAGTAGTATTTCAGATAAAGACATTATAGGTAGTGCGCTATTTACAGAAGAAGGAAAAGTATTGTATACTTCGCTACCTCAGAACACATTATTTAATACCATAAGAGAATTTGAGGTAAGAAACAAAAGCAAATTAACTCATATTAAAAAAATGTACCTAGAATTGGAAAATAACCAAAAAGTATGTTCTCAATATATTGAATTAAAAGATATTGAAGATAGCAAATTTATTTTAGTTTTATTTTTCTCCGAAAAAGTAAAATTAGGAATGGGGAACCTAATTTTAAAAGAACTAGCTCAAAAAATTGAAGATTTAATATAAATTAGAATTTTTTTGAAATTTCAATAAGTAAAATAATATTTAAGATGTAAAGGATTATTTTAAAACTGAATCAATGAGTTTAAATATGGTTTCAAGGGTTTCAATACTCGGGATGAAACAAAAAATTCCGTTTATTTTTAAATCTTCAATGTTCATCTCAGTATTAATGATAATTAAGTAATCAGTTGTTTTAGAATATCTCGCGATCAATGAATTACTGATAGCTCCTATGGTATCTAATGCTAAATTTGGAGTAGACGGGATTAATTTAATGGACATCAAATTAGCTAAAGAGCTAGCATAATGACCAGCTAAAATGTTTCCAATTTCAGAAATTATACTTTTTGTTAAATTATCCAGATCATTAATATCAGAAATCTTTTTTAAAAAATTAGCATTTTCTTCTGAGATTAAATTAATTAGATTTATTATAGAGTCTTTTGTAAAGATTTGCAGCAAGCTTAAATTAGGTTCCCCTTCTATATTTGAGCAAATTCCAATAATTTCCAGATCTAAATCAGGAAAAATTTTACTTAAATCCCAAAAAGGGATTATTTTTACCCCGGTTAAAGACATTTCAATTCTTCTATTAATTATTTCGGACAGTGCGGTAATTGCATTTCCAGAACCGATATTTCCTAATTCCCTTAATGAATCTAATTGCTCAGGGGTTAATTTAAAATGTTCTTCTGCTTCATTTAAATTGATCTCCAACCTCAATTTCTTCTTTCCTTCCTTATTTAATTGATTACTTTGATAATTGTACCATTATTTGTTTTTATTGAAATAATATTATTATTTACATCATACACAACAGTTCTTCCCTTTCTTCCTCCCACCTCTTCATAAAAAATATTTATACCTAAAGAATTCAAAATTTTTCGGGCTATTTCAATATTCTGTTTGCCGATATAATTAAATTCATTATCAAATATAGTAGCTCCTCCGATTAAAATTGCTTTTAAATCTTGTAACCTTGATCCACGCTGAAGGAATTTATTTATTAAATCTTTTATGGAAGTATTTACAAATTTATGAGGATATTTTATTAACGCTACATTCTTAATTTCCGATGTGGGAAGTAAAACATGGGACAT
>SDNV01000083.1 GCA_004524515.1 Promethearchaeota archaeon | reverse complement strand
AGTGGGACTTTATTTGATTTCGGGCCAAAAGTTTATGACAAACACAGCACTTATAAAGTATTTTCTACTATATAGCTGAAAGGAGGAGTTCCCGGCAATAAAGTTTCTCTCGTTATTGTCCCAATCGTCGCTACAGCTGGATTACTTATTCCAAAGACTAGCACCAGAGCAATAACATCACCTTCAGGTACAGCCGATTGTATGGAAGTTTTAGCTCCAGTTGCTTTTAACTCGGATGAATTAAAAGAAATTGTTGCAAAAGAAAAAGCTTGTATTGTGTGGGGTGGAGCTTTAGATATCTCTCCAGCGGATAATATATTAATCGAAATTGAACGCCCTTTACATATGGATCCAGTCGGACTCATGATTCCCTCTATTTTAGCCAAGAAACTTTCTATGGGAGTTAAACAATTAGTGTTGGACATACCAGTTGGTCAAGGAACGAAATTTCCTACTCCAAATGAGGGGAAGACATTTGCGTATCAATTTAAAAAAATTGCAGAAAATGTGGGGATTGAAGCAGAATGCGCATTAACATTAGCCCATCAACCAATTGGTCATTGTATTGGACCTGCAATTGAAGCAAAGGAGGCTTTAACATTACTGAGGGATTATACTGCAGGTCCTAATTCCTTGATTGAGAAATCCACTTCCCTCGCGGGAATTTTACTTGAAATGGGAGGAAAAGCAGAAAAAGGACAAGGGCAAAATTTAGCCAAAGAAATACTAAAATCTGGAAAGGCTTATAAAAAAATGAAACAAATCATTGAAATTCAAGGAGGGGATCCGAATATCTTACCGGAAAATATTGAACTCGGCCCCTATGAGAAAGAATTTACCGCTAAAAAAGAAGGACATATAACCGAAGTAAATAACGCTATTATTAATCAAATCGCAAAAGCAGCAGGTTGCCCAAATTCAAAAAAATCGGGTGTAGAAATTTATAAAAAACAAGGAGCTCGAATAAAACAAGGAGATCTAATCTTTAAGATTTACTCAGATAGTCCCTCGAAATTGAAGAGAGCAGAAAAAATATATAATTCCACAGGTGGCCCGATAATACTTGGAGGAATGCTAATCCAAAGAATTTAATTATCTCCTTTAAGTATTACAATGAAGGAATTTAATAAGGAAACATACGCCCTTTCAAATTCTCATTTTTTAACAATTCTTTCTTTTCTAAAGCGAACTCCAAAATCTCTGGTTCGCTCTTGACGATATTTTCCGCTATAATACACCCCTTCTCTGAGAAGTGGTATTTGTATCGCATACCTCCTTTGTCTTCTTGAATTTCACGAATTCTTCTGAGAAGCCCCATTTCATACCAAAGACTGAGTTTATTATTTGATATGCTTGGAGAAAGATTAAATAAGTTATCAACATCTCCTCGAATAAAGCTATTAATCCCCATTTTTGTCTCGTAATATAAAATTAACAAATCAACTTTCCAATAATCCTCTTGTTTTACAAGATTGAAGGGATCTTCTATCTTAATATTTCTTTTTTTAATTGAAAAATTTTTTATGTTTATAGAGAGGTTCTCTTGTATTTTTTCGATGTCTTTTATTAAATTTTCATTATCTAGAGTCTGATCATTTGATTTAGCTTCTATGATATCTTCAATATTTACCTTCTCAAGAAAACCCCTTGCTTTTTTAACAGTATTTATATCAGATCCAAGAATATTGCTTATCCATTTATATAATGTGTTTACACTACCCAAATTATATTTATTTAATATTTTAGGAATTGTAAGATTTATTATGTCTTGTAAAAATTCTTTTTGATTAATAGTCTCAAAAACTTTTATCTTTTTAGGTAAAATTTCTTTAGCAAACTTAGAAAATTTTGAATGATAGAAAGCATGACAATTTGCACAAAGACACACGCAATCTTGTTCTAAAAGAATTTTTATGATTTGGTCTATAGATTTAAATTTTATTTCATTCCATGAAATATTATCTTCTATTTCTTTTGGTTCTCTATGATGGAATTCAAGAGCGGGTAAGTCCGAATATACACTAACATTCTTGCAAGCAATGCAAACACCTCCAAAATGCTTTTCTATTATATATCTTTTTTTAATAAAAAAGCGAATTTCCTCTCGAATAAAATGTTTAAAATTAAGATCGGAAATTTCATTTATTTCTCTAAAAATTAGCTGATTAATTTTGAGAGGAGTTAATCTAAATAATTCTTTTTTTAAGATAAGATGCTTATATTTCTCAAAATAAATGGCATGTATCATACTATGGTGATTTAGGCAAACTAAATCTCCCTTCTCTTGTTTTAAAGTACTAATAATTTCGCTTACTGATTTCCTTCTAATAACGCCATATTTAGTTGTTTTTATTTCAGGATTTAGATGATGGAAGGAGATTGCTGGAAGCCATTCGATTCCTTCTCCTCCATAAATACACTTTCCTCCAAAAGCGTTAACTACTTTTATCTTCTTTTTATAAAACCTAATAATTCTTATTTCATTTGTGCATTTTTTACAACAATGTCTTGGTGTATTATCACCAGCTCCAACTGTGTGAAACTCTTCATATGATAAAATCTTATGGCAGCGGGCACATTCCTTCATTCGTAATATTTCATCATTATATAACTTTTGCTTGAGAACACTAACGAATGAAGATTTTTGCCCATAATCGTTCATTTCATCTGGATCGACATTAAATTTATCTATTTCCTCATTCATATCTAATGTTTCATCTCTAGGAATTTCTAAAACCGTATTACAATTAACAATCCCATATGGATTATCGTCATCATTACACCCAAGAATTTTTTCTTTTTCCGTATTTTCGTTCATTTTTATCTCTCGGTATTTGAATATAAAATCTTTTTTATATTGGTAAATACTATGAAAATTTTTCGGTTTAATTATTTGTTATAAAATTTTTTGAACTGATTCGCAATATCATCTACCCTGTACCCATATTCGCGGCGAAGTTTATCAAGATCATTTAACTCCTCCAGGACAAGTAGGGCTAGCTCAAGCACAAAATCAATATGAGAATGTATGCTATCAATAGGGTAGGCGATTAAATTAAATCCATAAAAATTTTGATCTTGAAGGTTGTAGAAAATTTCTCGTTTCGCGTCGTCCCAGTTAATGCTACTAATTTTTCTATTAATATCACGTAGTGAAAGATCCGCCAAATTGCCGAGAGTTTTATAAATGCAATAAATTACATTATCTTCAATCAATTCCCATAACGAAGTAGAGTTAAGTCTATTTATACATGCGTCATATTCTTCCTTTGCCAATTTTAAATAAACTGATTGATTTTTCAATACTTCATTTAAATCTATTGAACCAAAATATTTTTTTTAATTATGTCTTATTTTAAGACAGTTTATTTTATTTCAAGAGATATGTCAATAAAACATTCATCCATATCTTCTGCAATATTCACATTTTCAACATTGCACTTCACATCTTTGTTTAAATTATGTATATATATTCCCTCAGTTATCCCGCATGCGATATAAAAGAAATAAATAAAATTTTCATTTAAAAATTCTGAATTTTTAATTCTATACATTATTTTATTATGATGAAGTTCCAAAATTGATATATCTAAATCATCTTGGAAAAAATCATATGAATTATAGAACTTTTGAAATAATTTTAATTGATCTATGGTATCAGAATCCGATTTTACTCTCTCAAATTCTCTAATATATGAATTGCCAATAGGAAAATTAAAATATTCTAATATCTTGAGCCCTACTTTCTTAAAGGACTCGCGATTATCCGGAAATTCTTCTTTCAACCCAAACAATAAGGCTTGTAAAAATGAAGTTACCAAATTTTTTCGTAAATACTTCCTTTTCTTACTAAAAAAATATAAACTTGCGGCACCTATCTCTTTTTTTTTTACTAATCCTTCTGCCTCCAAAACTCCTAAATATTTAGAAACGGTATTACGATGAATATCTGTTTTATTAGAAATTTCGGTAATAGTAAGTCCAGATGCAGATTCTGATAATTTTTTGACTATTTTGGTCCGATAATCAATCTTTTTATTAGAATTCATAAAAATAATTAATAGCTTTTTATCAAATGATGTAAAGTTCTTTATAATACAAAATTAATTTATTCTTAATGCTGGGCAATATAGCACAACATTTAAATATTATTAACTTCAATAATATAAATTAATAAATTATTCAAAAAAAGATATAAAATTTTAACTAATTTTGAAATTTTTTATGATATTTTTTAATAAAATATAAATAAAAATTGAGAATCATGATAACAGATCGATTATTATTAACGACACCGTGTTATCCATATCCCACTCTGCCAGCTAATGATTCCCTTACAGATGCTACGGGACAACGTTTTACGAAAGGAGATGATATTTTTACTCTTATCTCTCATACTCACTGTTATGCGAACCATATACTGGCTCAGAATGTAAATCTTCCCTCTACTCTGTTGGAATATCCACGATGGGAAGATTTCACAAAAGAAGTCGATAAAGGATATGGAATTGTCGGAATTAGTGCATATCCTCCACATCTTGACATGGTTATGAAGATGTGTGGATATATTCGAAGGAGTTCTCCAGATACGACCATTATGCTCGGAAGTTATGCTGCTCAGGCATTTAAAGGGAAATATGATGAAGAAACACAAAAAAAATATGTCGATTACGCGGTAAAGGGGGAAGGTGTTAGCTTTTTACGTGAATTTCTGGGAGAAGATCCAAAAAGTCCTATTGACCAGAAATTAATGCCCAAATGTGGAGGGGCTCCTTGGTTTATAAATAAATATCCAATTGGAAATGTTGGATTTTTAGTTTCTGGATTAGGTTGCCCTGGAGGGTGTGATTTCTGTTCTACAACCGAAATGTTTGGTTATAAACGTATACAACTACTTTCACCGGATGAACTAATCAATCAAATGAATCTTTATCACAAAAATTTTCCAGAAGTTCGACAAATCTTTGTAGTTGAGGAAGATCACTTTCGACACCCTGAGTATCTAATTAAAACCAAAGAATATTGGGAAAGTAATCCTGATGTAGTTCAATCACTAGACTGGGTTGCTTTTGGGTCAGTAGATAATATTTGGAAATTTGCTAGTGATTATGGATGGGATGCTGTAGCAGATATAGGAATTGGAGCTATATTTATAGGAGTAGAATCTAAATTTGCTGGAGAACATGGCTATGACAAAAGAAAAGAAGTAGATGCCAGAGAAGTGTTTAATAAACTTCATAATATGGGGATTCGGACTTTAGGTGCGTGGGTCTGTGGTTGGGATTTTCATAGCCATTCTAATATGTTAGAAGATCTAAATTATTTCGTAGCTTGTTATCCTACATTTCAACAATTAACTCGATTATCGCCATTTCCGGGCACCGCGTTATATAACAAATTATTTGAAGAAGGACGTGTAATGGAAGTACCTTGGGAGGATGTTCATTTTTGGAGCGGCGCACAACGAAATATCGCATTAGAAACTCATGAAACACTGAATTTAACTGAATATGGATATGACCTATTATATAGAACATGGGGGCCTTCCATGTTAAGAAAGCTTGACGTCTTACTAAGGGGTTATGAACATTGTTTAGATTCAGACAATCCCGTTATGCGAGATCATAAATCAATGTTTTTTAAACATCAAGCTTCAATGCTGTGGAATTTAGTATATGCCATGGACAGATTTGCACCAAATGGTGTTGTAAGGAGACGAGTTCTAAAAATTGATGATAAATATAGGGAACTTGTAGGGGAACCAACCCCCCTGATGGAATTTTTGGGAAATTTAGTTGATAAACTAGCCACAAAATTCAAAAAACAGACTATGTTTGATCCTTTTAATCGATATCCAAAAGAAGAACCATTTAAGAGATACCTCTATGAGAAAAACAAAAAATTACAAAACAATGCAACTCCGTATAAGACAGAATTTCCGACCCCCCGCTCGTTTAAAACCTGGAGATCAATGAAGTATAATGATTTTAGATTTTTCTGTTTGACTCGATTGGCGAAAGCAATTAAAAATTTCAAAGGAAGTAATGGACATAAAGATATTGATAAATACCTCATCGATACTGTTAAAAGGAAAAATTTTGTAGCATTTTAGTTAATATAGAATAATTTTTTTACTATTTTCTTTTTAATTTGAAACATTCTAATTTTAATCATTTAATTATCTCTTGCTACTTTATAGTCTCTTGGAAATTGAAAAAATTTAATATCTTAAGGTATTATGCAACTTAACGTATGTGAGTAAAGACTTGAAAAATGGTTTTATCCCCCAAAAAGATTTATAAAGATTTAAGAAATGGAGACATTGACAAGCATTCCGCAGCCGAAATATTGATATCATTAATAGAGAATGCTGATAGGAGTGAATTTCGGTCAGAATGTATAGTAATCTTACAAAAAATTGATTGTAAAAATGATAAAATCTTTTCTCTTTTGGAAAACTTAATGATATCTGATACGAATGAGAAAATTCGAATTATTGCTGCTAATACCTTAAAAAACTTATTTCATGAAAAAGCACTGCCCCCATTTAGATGGGCTTTAGATCATGAAAGGTCTTTACATTGTTTATCAAAAATTATTACTGATATTAGTGAAATAAAGGATATAAGCGCAAAGCTGATTTTACTTGAAAAAATCAACGAAATTAATAAAAAAAAGTATAAATATAATCTGAAAATTCTTTTTGAGGAAGATAAAATTCATGATCTTTCAAATAAAGAGCTGGCGGAACTCTTAATAAATTACTATATCATCTCATCTTTAAAAATTCGATTTGGTTATTTAAAATTTGAATATAATAAAGATGGTGCGGTTATTAATTTAGATCTATCTAATGTAGAAAATCAGAGTTTTAATAAATTAACCAGCTACATAGAATCCATATTATCCCTCTCCTTTCTAAGATATCTTGATCTAAGCAATAATAATCTTATGGAGCTTCCCGTAAAATCAGATATTACCTCCTCTCTGGAATATTTAAATTTAAATTATAATAAATTAACTAAAATTCCTGAATCAATTAAATCCCTTAAATCCTTAAAAATCTTAAATTTAAAATTTAACAAATTGAAATTCCTTCCCGAATCTATCGGAGCTCTTTCAAATCTCGAAGTTTTGAATTTAAGATCAAATCAGATTAAAATGCTCCCAGATCAAATAAAGCTATTAAAAGGTCTTAAAACTCTCGATCTACAAGGAAATTTATTAACCGATTTACCAGATTCTCTTTCGAGGCTCAATAATTTAAATGAACTTCAATTAGGAGGAAATTATTTCTCGGAAATTCCTGAATGCTTTAAATCTCTCTCTTCGTTAAGAATTTTAGGGATGGGAAGAAATAAAATATCATCAATCCCCCATTGGATTGGTGCATCAAACTTCTTAAGAGAATTAGATTTGCATGATAATAAAATCGAAGAAATAAAAGACACAACTTCACTACCTAATTCATTGGAGATATTAAATTTAAGAAATAATCGTCTTAAATCACTGCCGAAAACAATTAGTCATCTTAAATCACTCAAAAAATTGAATTTAAGCTGGAATAATTTAACAGAGCTTCCAGATTGGATAGAGTATCTCGTATCCTTAGAAGAATTAAACTTATGGGCTAATCGCTTGGATACTGTTCCAGACTCAATTGAGTCTCTAAAATCCCTTAAGGTATTATATCTTAATTTTACGAATATAAAAGAATTACCTAAACCGTTAAAAATAATGAAAAAAAATGGATTGACAATTAAGATTTAACCATTTTTTAATAATTTAATTCATAAACACAAATTTTTATAAATTAAAATCAAAACTTTAAAAATCATACAGCAATTTGTAGAAATAATGGAACTATCCCCAGAACGGATTTACAAAGACTATACCGATAAAAATTTAGCTAAAGATTCCGCTGTAGCTCATTTGATTTCAATCATCGAAAATTCTGAAACTGCTACTATTCGAATAAAAAGTATTGAGTATTTAGAAAGTATTGGTTCAAAAGATAATGTTATTTTTACTCATTTAGAAAATTTATTAGTTTCCGATTCAAATGAGAATGTGAGAAATATCGCAGCAAAAACCATCAGAAGTCTTTTTATAGATAAAGCTTTAGAACCAATGATATGGGCATATCAACATGAAACATCCATCAATTGCCTGGTCACTATAATTTCAACTTTAGGTGAAATAAACAATCCTAAAGCCCAATCATTTCTACTTAATATCATAAAAAAGATTGAAAATCATCACTTCAAAAAGAGTTATTCTCAAACCTTTAAGAATAATAATATCAGAAATCATTCGAATAAATTCCTTGCTGAGCTTATAAATAATTTTATTGTTGTAAAGTATTTTGAAGATAAATTTTCAAATCTGAGCTATGTAATTCATAATGGATATGTTATTGAATTAGATTTATCTTGTATTAGCAGTAATATTTTTGGTTTGTATGTTCTAAAAAACTTACCGGAATTCATTAGCGTCTTGAAACATCTAAGAAAATTAGATTTAAAGATAAATAGAATAACAACCTTACCAAAGTCTATTGGAGATACCTCTTCTCTTAAATATCTGGATTTAAGCAATAATATAATAAAACGATTGCCACATTCCATAGGATCTTTAAGATTTCTAGAATTTCTCTATTTAAGATATAATAATCTAATAAATATCCCAAATTCTATTGGACAACTCAAAAATTTAAGAATTTTTGATCTAAGGCATAATAAACTTACCTCACTTCCTCATTCAATTAGAGATTTAACATGTCTAGAAGTATTGGACCTGCATGGAAATCAAATTCAGGAATTACCTAATTGCTTAAAAAACCTCACATCCTTATTAAAATTAGAATTAGGGTTAAACAAACTAAGATTTTTGCCAGAATGGATAAAAAATTTTCATTCTTTAAAAAAACTAGGTCTGGGAGGGAATAAATTGCTAAATAATCTCCCTGAATGGATTGCTGCTTTATCTTCACTTAAAGAATTAGAATTATATGATAATAATCTCAAACAACTTCCAGAATCTATAGGTTCATTATCTTTTTTGGAGATATTGACATTACGTAATAACCAACTTATGACATTGCCAAAATCATTTAAAAATCTAACATCCCTTAAAAAACTAAACTTAAGCTGGAATAATTTTACTACATTACCTGAATGGATTGATTCCTTAACCTCGTTAGAAGAATTAAATTTATGGGGTAATAAACTCAAGACTTTACCGGATTCAATTGGCTCCCTCTCTTCACTTAAGATTTTAAATTTAAATTTTAATAAATACATATCAGAACTTCCCGAATCAATTAAAATATTACAAAATAATGGACTTGTTATATACAAATAAGTATTTCCTTTACTATACAATAATTTAAAACCAATAATTTAAAAAAATTAAATCGATTTACCTACATAATGGAGTTAACTCCTGATAAAATTTACGAAGAGTATAAAAAAAATAACATAGATAAGGTCTCTGCTTCTGAGTTATTATTTTCCCTTATCGATAACAGTGATAAAGATACCATCAGAGTTGAGAGCATCAAAGAGTTAGCAAATATCAGAGCTACTGATAATAAAACATTCAAGCAACTAGAACACCTTTTAATTTCAGATTTAAGCGAAACAGTGAGATCCACAGCTGCGATTATACTTAAAAATCTGTTTTTAGAAAAATCATTAGAACCAATGAAATGGGCTCTAAAACATGAAATATCTCCTTCCTGTTTGAAAATTATTTACGCAACTTTATGTCAAATAATTGAGAACATAACTAAAAAAGAAGGATCACTCTCTAAGATAATATTATTAACTGAAGTTAAAAAGATTGAAAATAAGGAATTTAAAATAGGTTTTGAAATAGAAAGTGAAAAGAGGGGAGTGGAAAATATTACACTTCATGAATTAGCGGAGATTTTAATCAATTATTTTACCCTTTTATTTTTAGAAAAAACCTATTGGAGAATTAAAGTAAAAATTGAACACTGTAAAATTATTGAATTAGACTTTATTTTTAAAGGGTTAACAAAATTACCTGATGCTCTTGAAAACCTCACTCATCTGAAAAAAATCGTTTTTAGATACAATCAATTATTTAATTTGCCAGATTGGATAGGTTCATTAATATTTCTTGAAGAGTTAAATCTAAATGTAAATAATTTAAAGAAACTCCCGAACACTATTGGTTCGCTTTCCTCTCTAAAAAATTTATCATTATGGAAAAATGAAATTGATTTTATTCCTGATTCAATCGGATCCTTAAAATGTTTAGAATATCTTAATTTAAGAATAAATGATTTAAAAGAATTACCAGACACAATTGGAAATTTGAGCCAACTTAAAGAATTAAATTTACATGATAATAAATTAGAAAAATTGCCGATTACAATTGGTCATTTATCCTCATTAGAAAAACTTAATTTGAGTTGGAATAGTTTAGAAAATATTCCAGAATCTATCGGTTCCCTTCGATTACTTCAAATCTTAGATTTGGAAAGAAATGAATTAAAATCTATACCACCTTCAATTGGGTTCTTAAATTCATTAGAAATTTTAAATATAAGCGACAATAAATTAGAAAATCTTCCCGATACGTTAGGGTCACTAGCCTCATTACAAATCCTTAATATCTCAAGAAACCATATAAAGAATCTACCTAAATCTTTAATTAATTTATCAAATCTCAAAGAAATCTATGTGGGCGATAATAAATTAATTAATTCATCCAATTTAATAGAAAAATTAGAACATAACGGCGTCCAGATTTACGATTAAAATATGAAAGCCTATTATTGAGTTTCATATAATTGTTCTATCTCTTTCACTGTGGTTACATCTTTAGGTCCTTTTTCATACCGAATCCGTTGAAATACAGGAAATCTCATTGAATAACCTAATGAGGAAAATTTATCACTTATAGTGATTTCATCTCCAATTATCTCAATAACGATTTCCGGTCGAAGCCATTTATCTGGTTCATCATCACAAATCACATCTTTAGGTTTTTTGCTTATTTCATACTGTTTCATTTCTTTCGTTAAAGATTCCATGATCTCATCGGTCCAACCGGAAGCGATACGAGTAAACGCTTCATAGGTATCATTATCCGGATCATAGACTGCCCCTATATACGTGCCATACACTCCTTTTCTACGACCCCTTCCATAAAAAGCCCCAATCAAGACAACATCAATAGAATCTTTTAATTTACCTCCTTCTAAACCTTTCAATTTTATCCATAAAAATCCTCTATTTCCCGCTTGATATGCAGAATCATCTTTGACAGATTTAGCGATAATTCCTTCAGTACCTTTTTGTCTTGCTTCATTAAAAAAATCCAATAATTCATCTGTTGTATTAATTGATACCGACTTTACAAGTTTTAATTCATCTCGTTCCTTAACAATTTCTTCAAGCTTTTTTCGACGCTTAGGTAAGGGCTTGTCTATGAAAGATTCATTTTCATATTTTAAAAGATCGAATAAAAACACACTTACAGGCACTTCCTTTGAAATATCTTCAACATCATATTTGCGTCTCCTTTTACTTAAGACTTGAAATGGCAGCATTTTCTCATAAAAGGGGTCCATAGCCACCACTTCCCCTTCAATTATTACATTTTCCGCTTTAATGTTTTCTCTGATAATTTTGCATACATCAGGGTATTGCTCAGAAATATCCAGCAATCTTCGCGAAAATAATAACACATTGTCCCCCTTTTTATGAATCTGTAGCCTTTCACCATCCAGTTTATACTCTGCTTTAAATGGAGTTCCCAATCTAATTTTAATTTCTTGATATGGAACACGAGAGGCTAACATGCTTCTAATAGGAATTCCATAAGAAATTTCAATCTTTTTTACCTCTTCAATGTCTTTCTGCGCTAAAATTTTTGTGACTTCTCCTAAATCCGGGTGTAAATTAAAAGCCTTTTCTATAATATCTCTATTCTCTTTTGATCCAGTAAATCCAATAGCTATTCCATCAATAATGGTTTGAGTCGAGACTCCAACTCTTAAAGTTGAGGTTATTATTTTTAATAGATATTTCGTTTCTAATGGTGAACATTTTCTCATCAAACCTCTTAATATTCCCAGTTTAATATCGTGAGAACCGGAACCTTCAGTTTGAGCAATCTTTTTCAATTCTGAATAAAGCTCTGAAATTTCTAATGAAGATTGATTAGAAGGAACTTTTGAACCAAAATCTAAGAGGGATTTTTGTTTTTTTAGCTGAGTTGATAAAATTTCTTCCGCTGTGGCCCCAATATCTCCTTTTTTCACTAAAATTTGTTTTATCCTCTTTTTATCAATACCAGAATGGATAGATAACGCTTCAATTAACATTTTCTCAGCAATTCCCATTTTTGGAAATTGTTTTATATTTGAGACTAATTGACCCTGTAATAAGTAAATAATTTGATCTAAATCATCAAATTGACGACGATCGTTAATATTTTTAAAGAATTCTGATAACATATCTGTCATTTCAAGCCTTTTCGTCGTACTTTCCAAATTTGAAAATAATTGTGCTAATTTACTAAATTTCATGAAAGGATCCTCACAAATATTTAATGACTAAAATTAACTTTCTTTTATATGTATATCAATTATTGACCAATTTAAAAAAATGCATACTCTGATTCTTTATGAAAAAATAAGAAAAAAAGAATTATATTAATTTGGAAAGCTCAACAAATTTCTTTTGGATTTCAGTTTTTATATTAGGATTAATACCAGAAAATGAATTTGTTGAAAATTTAATTGCGCCCTCTTTAATGGAAAATTGACATACTGGTCCATCCATCATTTCTACAGCATAGCTTCCATCTTTCTTTTTACTGACCCATATATCATCAAAATAATCTAAAACTGATTTAAGCACAAATGCCACTTTAGCTTGTTCAGTTAGAGCTTCTTTACTTTT
>SDNV01000255.1 GCA_004524515.1 Promethearchaeota archaeon | reverse complement strand
TTTGAATTATATTTTTAGTGCCAATCACATTAGTTTTCCATAATGTTTCATAATAATGTTCTCCGTTGATTCTACCAAACTCAGCAGCTAAATGATACACTAGATCAAATTTTATTTTCTTAAATATTTGATCTACTTGACGAAATTCAGATAAATCACATTTTATATATTTATCATCATGATAATGGATCATATCACAGACCCATACTTCAAATCCTCTTTCTCTGAGTTCTCTAACTAAAGGTTGTCCGATTGTGCCAAGTCCACCAGTTACAAGTATTTTCATTTTTAGTTAATAAAGATTCTAATTTTAAACTAACTTAAATTGATATTAGATTACCAATTAAAATTAAATAATTGAAATTTATATTGTTTTTGAAGTTTTAGATTCAATGATGAAATAGAATTATTCTAAGATTATAAATAGATAAGTAAAATTTGTTTCTTATTTTTATTAAAGAATTTAAAATGAATTCAATATTTAAGAGCATTATGTTTTAAACAATTTGTGGCTAATTTTACAAAAGAAGGATCATTTATAAGATCTATCCACGAAAAGCAATTTTAAAATCTTTCTACCATTTTTTCTTCATCTCTTCTCTTCTATTCGCCATGTATCGAATCCATTAACCTCAGATTTTTGTCAGATCCTATAATCTATTAAATATAGAATTCAGCATTTATTGAGAATTCATTAATCTTATCAGAACCCTTTTTTCTTGAGTTTAATGACTATTATATATGTCAGGAAGAAATCTCAAAAAACTGGTAGAAATTTGGCGAATATTGTTCGCCATGATGATGAGCGGAGTTCATACTCCCCTATTTAACGTAAAAATAAGGTGTCCCGACTGCGGCGGCACAATAGTGGGACTGAATGGGAGTAAAAAGAGTGGAAAAAGGCGAGTAGAAGGATTTATTTGCAAGAATTCTGAATGCTTAAAAGAACGGCGCAAAAAGGGATTAAAAAAAGCAAGGCAATTTATTGTAACCACCTCACGGGAGTTTCAAGATTTGATACATGAGAAACTGAAGGCGTTATATGAGGATCTATTGAAGGATGGTGCCAAGAACAAGACAATCGCAAAGAAATATAACGTATCTCCCTCAGAAATCTCAATTCTCAAGACGGAAGTTGAGATGGCAATCCAAAAGCAGCGGAAGCGGGATGCGCTGGTAGACGTGCCGCAACCCGACAGAGCAATTGCCATTGATGAGACCTTCCTAAATATTGAAGGAAAAAAGGTATACATCATCATTGCCACCGGGTATACCTCCCGCAAGGTGCTTGGCATAAAAGTCTCGTTTTCGAGAAAAACACTGGATATGCGGGAAGTGTTTGATGAGGCCGAATGTAACACTAAATACCGGATTGCGACCGTGATCTCTGATGCTTGGGGTTCTACCATTTCAATGGTCAAGAATCTGGGTAGACCTATTGATCATGTCATTCACAAGCATAAAAAACCATATAATAAAGCCGTCATAAAGCGATACGAATATATGAACGGTGAGCGAAAAATTACCACCATAGGCGTAAAAACAGACGTAACGGAAAAGCGTGCGAAGCGTCAAGGTCATTATTTGATAACAACCGAACCTCTAAATCCCCCTCCTTCAAAGAAGCGGGGTCGACCCAAAGGTTCAAAAAATAAAAAGAAAGTAACCCCTGCTAAGGCGAAAAAGAAACGCGGTCAGAAAGGGCTTTTTAAAGTGTTCGAAAAAGGAAAGAAATTCTTCTTCAAGGTTGATCCATACAGAAAAACAGTAAAATTAAGTAAGAATCTGCCTGCTTCGGTGGAGTCCGCACTGGCAGATATGCTTACTCTGTTTGCTCGTAAGAGCATTCAAAATAATGTTTCCGAGAATTTAAATTCTGTCCTCCGATCGCTCTTGAGCTTGCGCGGTCCTAAGACCATAAAATTCATCGAACGACAGATCCGTACTTGGGTAATCGTTCGAAATGACCCCGGGATATTAAATGAAATTCAAATTGATCGGAATGTACGGGGAACATTCTTAATTAATAATTTAAAACTGTTAGAATTACCTATCTTTGAAAAGGGAGTGATATTTATGTAAAAAATAAAAAAACGGCTATTTTATAATTGATCCTTTCTTTATAAAATTAGTCGATTTTGATTTAGTTTTTGTATTATCCCTAAAAAAAAGATCTATATATAAAAAAATACAAAAGTATGTGATCATTCCTCAAATAAATGAGCATTTCAACATTTAAAGTAATTTTTAAAGGTACTAAGGAAACAGATCAGGATAACCTAAATTTAATTTTTAAAAATTTAATCTCAGAGAAAATTTCTTTTCCAGCAAATATTATCTTGGAATTAAAAGAAATTAGCAAGGTTAACAAAAATGTAATTTCTTTCCAAAATATTTCAGAGGTATTAGAAGTTGGTAAGGAACTTACTTCTTTATTTAACTATTACTATATTGTTCTTCTTACTCACAAAAAAGGTAATAAAAGAGGATTTTTAATTGCTAACGAGAGAAAAAAAGGAGATATTCTCATTGGAACTTGGCCTTTTGATGATGAATTATCAAACAGAGAAATCATTGAAATTATAAATGGTTTGATTAAAAATATTGATTATTATATTGATATTTGCATTATAAATTAACCATATGGGCTTTTATCAATTTAAGAAAGCGAAAATTTAATGCTTCAAAATACTTTTAAAAGAGTTCTTTTGATATAAAATTTTTTCTATTGATTTTTAAAATTAAAAAGCAATTGACTTGTTATTCTCTAATGAATCATATAGATAATATTATCTAAATCATAAAACTTCTATTAATAAAAAATTGGTTTAAAATTCTCAATATTTAATATAAAAACAGAATAATTATTAAGAATAAAAATCTCAAAAAATTACAATATAAATAAATCCTTCTGAATTATAAAAAATGTATTATAAATGAAACCAATTGGATTTAAATAATCTTAGATAATATTATCTGGCTCCCAATGTGACTTTTCGTCGGGGTTTTGTCGATAAAAAAATAGGGGAATGGGGTATTACTTATTACATCGAAATAGAAACCAGCGAAATAAATTTT
>SDNV01000082.1 GCA_004524515.1 Promethearchaeota archaeon | reverse complement strand
GCTGATTTATATACGCGAATAATTAATAAAAAAGCAGAATTGGCTAGAAGCCAAAAAAATTAATAATAAATAGGTTATAATACCCAGAAAGCTAACACTACAAGAAAAAAAACTTATTTTACTTCCGAGAGCACCGTGACTTTACCACCTGCTGCCTCAATTTTTTGAATCGCACGTTCAGAAGCTTTTTTCACAGTAAGATTGATTTTTTTATTGATCTCCCCGCGACCAAGAATTTTCTGAATGTTAATATCTTTTAAGTTGATACTATAGGTATTTCCTGATTTAGTTGCTTTTTTCTCCTCAACTAAGCTTTCAATTTTATAATCTAAATCTTTCACATTAACGGTATTCACTTTTGAGAGTCGGACCATATCTTGAGGTCGTTTAAATCCTGTTTTTCCGAAATCCCAGTCAGGATCTGGAAATCCCAGCTCTTTTTGTTTAAAATAATACGATTTCATACTTTTATTCCATTGGGTAGTTTTCCCTCTACCAGCTCTTTGACCCGTCTTTCGGTGTTGTCCAACCTTACCATACCCACAGGTACGGGTTCCTCTTTGTTTTCTTATTTTTTTTGGATATTTTCTCATTAGCCGATTACCTCTACTATATCATTTTATGGATTAATTCATTAATATAGGGCCCTATATTTCCTAGTGTTCCCCCTTCCGCGTAATGTTTTTTGATAGTTCCCCGGTGTCCCTTTCTGGGGGGATGTAATCGAAATACGGGTTTAATCTTATACACATCTTTTTCTCTATATTGGATTTTACCATCTAAGAGGGCTTTGGCAAATTCATTAATAGTTTTATATTCGGTTAAATTTTTAATATGCTCATCTGTGAGTGGTCTATTCCCTTCTATCTTTCCCCTTACTCTGAGTAATCGAATTAATGTTTTTTCATCAATTTCGCCAAAGGCTATATAATCCTTACACTTATTGAGCATTCCCCAAAAACTTTTTTCAGTCCAAATTAGGACACCATGATTCACTTTGTGCATTCTTAACATTTTCAGTGTGTCTTGTATCTTCCTTTTCATACCAGGAGCCCCTCTAATTCGTACTGCAAAATAGAGTTTCGGAGTATACGTTTCTTGCTTCATTTTAACATTTTTTTTTGTAGCCATAACCATAAACACCACTCAATTATTAGACATTAAAATTATATTTATGAGCATTTTTAAGCGCATCAAAGGTTGCCTTTACGAGATTTTCACTTGTTCTAGTATCCCCATAAGTTTTACTCCAAATGTCTTCTATCCCGCAAAGCTTTAATAATTGTTTAACTTTATCGGCACATGCTAATCCTACTCCTGCTGGAGAAGGTATTAGTTTTATTTTCACACTTCCACATTTACCAATTATTCTGAAAGGAATGCTATGAGTACCCCCACATCCACATTCTTTACTTCCGCATCCTCTTTGGACAGGTACTACAGACAACTTTGCTCTATCAATCGCTTTTCTAATTGCGGGACCTACTTCTCTACTCTTTGCGGCCCCCACTCCTAGAAATCCATCAGTACCAACAATCACGACGGCTTTGAACCTACTACGTTGGCCACTAGCAGTCATTTGTTGTACCATTTTTATTGTTATAACGTCTTCTTTTAAATTTGGAAGTAAGATATCAATAATTTCTTTTTCTTTTACAACTAAATTATTTTGAAATATTCGAGGTAAGTCAATCAATCCCTCTTTAACTAATTCTCCAAGTTTAGTTTTTGGTATCCATTCTTCTTCTATTCTTCTTGTTCTACTCATTTACTCTTCTCTCTCTGCATTAAGCACTCTTTTCTATTTTTTCTAAAGTGGTTGAAATAATTTGATTAATTTTTAAAGGATTTATTTTTTCTTTTTTTACATATCCAGAAAATATTTGCTCATATTTTTCAGGTTGATTTTGTTTTAGAGTTTTCGCATAATTTTGAATATGAGTTCCCTTAATTTTCTCCTCAAAGTTTTCAGGAAAAAATTCTTCTTTATGAGGAATTTCGATACCCGCATCTAATATCCCCTTAAAAGCAGCGAGAACCCGATTTCTGTGATAAAATATACCCAAATCCAGAATTGCTTCTTTAATGTGGTTTTTTTTAGCCCTTAAACCTGCCAAATAACCCGTAAGATATGCTGCCGGGACATTTCCGGTATTTGCACTGTAACCAAATTTTTTAGTTAATTCTTTCGAAAACGCAGATACTAAAATTATATCTCCCCCTTTCTTAGATTCCACTACTTGAACTACGATATGGTTATTTGAAGCCCTAATGACAACTCTTAGAGCTTTCGACTTTAATAACTTCAATCTTCTTAGATAATTCGTCTTCCCTTCAAATCTTCTTCGTTTTGCCCTTCGATAACGGGGTCCGTGTGCCATCTTTATCTTCCTCTTCTTAATAATTCTTTATCTTTAATATAGCGGTTTAATTGCCTTATATTATTAAACATTCCCCCTTTCGCATTACGATACAATTTTCGATACGTGGCGGGGGTAATTAATTTTCTATCCCTTAACTTTCTTAATTCTTTTCTTATTGGGCGGATTCGTTTGATATATGCCCTCTTTTTAGGCATACGTGCGGTTTTAGTACCTTTTCTTTTACCAAGTCCTCTTCCTAATCCTTGTTTCTTTCTTTCATGCCGTATAATTTTTCTGGATTTTGAAATTCCTTGTTTATATTTTTTCTGTATAATGCCTTCTTTAATTAAATTTCGGATATCTTCTCTAGTGATTGCCATTTTTATTTCATCTGTAAGATAGGGATCAAAATATACTCTATTTTCACCACATTTCAAAATTTCCGCTGCCATTCTTTTTTGTGCGTTTAAATTCATTTTTTATCTCCTTTTTTCTGGTTAATCCTCATCTTCTATATCTTCTTCTTCATCAGAATCTTCAAGTTCTTCTTCATCTAAATATTCTTCTTCCTCTTCTAATCCTTCTATGGAAGATTCTAGGAGAGCCTCATATTCTTCCATTTCTTTTTGCGTAATTCCGACATTTAAAATCTTAAAATTTCTTTTCTGAGCAAAATCTACTAATTCTATTCTCTTCTTAGCTCCTAATCTTCTAGATATTTTAAGGGCATGTTGTTTAGCATTTAAATTTTCTAGATCACTTAACGTTTCAACTCTCACTTCTTCGTAACCCGAAGGATGTATTCCGCGTATTTTTTTGGGAGTTCTATATCCTACTGAGGGAGATTGTACGCCAGCCTTCGTTTTTTTTCTAGTCCTGCTATCAATTCCTCTAGCTTTCCTCCAAGAATCTTTTACTCTCACATATCTCCAAGATTCTACTCTTCTAAATGGAGGTCTTTTCTTTTTCATATTTTTACGAATTTGCATTAATCTTTCTTTTTGTGTCATTTTTATAATCCCTTTTTTAAAGTGTTATTTAATTTCCCAAAGAATTTCATCGCCAATTTGCTTTTTATATAAATAAACTCCATCTTGAAAAACACGTGGATCTTTTTTACGGATTCGACAAGATCTTTTAACATTCGCTGCTGCTAATCCTAAGGCTTCTTTATCTGGACCAATAAAATATACATCATCCCCAGAGACTTCCACTTTAACATTTTCAGGATATTTTGACTTTCTTGGTGCTCTTTCTCCTAAAAAGTTGACAACGTGAATCTCTCTGCTCTTTTCCTTGACTTCAACTGTACAAGGAAAATGTGAATAGGCGACTTTTGAAACATATTTATAATTACTTTGTACGCCTATGATTAAACTATTAAGAATATTGATAATGGTTTTGGTTAAAGCTAACGTCTTATTTTTAGGGAAATGCGCAAAAAAACGCAATTTATTATCTTGAAGTTCAATATTTATACCTCTCGCATGACTAAAATCTTTCGTAATTGGGCCTCCCTTTGGACCCTTAACTGTGATTTGATTATTTCCTTCAATTTTAACAGTAACTCCCTTGGGAACTTCCAATGATTCATCAAAAAATGCTACTTTAACCATTTCAATTTACCTCATACTTGTTTAATAAATATAACATAACGCATGCCCACCAATCCCGTTCTCTTCCGCTTCGTTCATCGTCATAATACCTTGATTAGTAGAGAAGACAATCACACCTAATCCAGGAGCCGGTAATAACCTTCTTTCAAGTGCTTCAAATTGAGACACTTTATAATTCAACCGTATCAAAGCTTTACATTCGTTAATTTTTCCCAATAATGCGATTTTGAATTTTCCCTGACGTCCATCGTCGTATCTCTCGAATTCCCCTACATATGCGTATTTTTGAAAAATCCTAAGAACTCGTTGGATTAAATTAGAAGCCGGACTAATCACTACCTCTTTCTTTCGCGCAAATTCCGCATTTTTCAGTTGATTGCACATATCAGCAAGTGTGTTTACCATTTTTTCTCATTCTCTTTTATAAGTTTATTTTAATCATATCGGCGAAAACCAATATCTTTTCCAATCTCATAAAAACATCTACGGCAAATGTATAACCCATATCTGCGTATAACTCCTCTATGTGTATGACATCTTCTACACTCTCTCTGACCTTTGCCATATTTATTTGTTTGCGGTATATTTCTTCACTCCGTTAATAATTAAATATATTCTAAATCTAATTCTTTTACTATTTTAATACCATAATTTTTTTCTAAAAAATATTGAGCTTCTTCTCTATTTACATAATGATGTTTGGGGACTTTGGAAGGGTGTTTTCTTCGATGTTTAATCCTCATACCAGGTCGTATAATTCTCCCCATAACATCAAGGCCCCAAATACCTAAATCCTGATCATAATCCACTCCAGGAATACTGATATGATCAGAAATGCCAAAACCAAAATTTCCATAATTATCAAACGACTTTCTTAGCATTTTATTATTATTGACAATTATCATTCTTTTTAGTAACTTCTCCGCATCCGCACCTCTTAGTGTAACTTTAGTTCCAATTGGTCTTCCCTTCCTTAAATTAAATTCTTTAATATTCTTTCTCGATATGGTTCTCACGGGAGTTTTTCCAGATATCTGGGTTAATACCGAGACTGCTCGTTCTAATTCTTCTCCTCCCGCTCCTACTCCTATATTAAGGATAATTTTTTCTAAATAGGGTTTTTTCATAGGATTTTCCCACATTTTGTCATACTCATTTAGTTGCGGTTTTTTTGATTTTTTGGTTTTAGCTGACATTTCTTATCTCATCTTATTTTGTAATTATTTTTAACTAGCCACCTGGGGTAAACTAATTTCAGATTGATCCTCACCCACCACAAAGGTATAATCTAACAGGGTTTCGGTGAGTTCTCCATTATGTTCAATGGAAACTGTATTCGCGTTCGGACCAAATAATTTTTTTATATTTTTGATGATCCCTACTTGTCCAATATTTTTACCGGACATAATAATTGCTAAATTATTTTCTTTAAATTTCAAGACTTTTTGGATTTCCTGTTCTGGTACAGAAATTTTCAAAACATCCATACGATGATATATATCTTCTTTAGGATTTTTTGGATCCTTAACTCGAATCAGGATATTTCTTCCATCATGAAGATTTAATTGAACATGACCTCCTTTAATAGTAGTCTTTTGAGTGATTCTACATAATTTAAATTCCCTTTCTGTTTCAGGGATTTCATGTAAAATTAATCCATAATGAGAATCGGGAAGTACTCGATAATTTTTTTTAATTTTTTCAACACTTACCACATCCATTAACCCAACAGGATATGCTTTATCTCTCACAATCTTTCCGTCAACCATAACATTCCCTAATCCTATTAATTTTTTAGCTTCCCTATGATCATCTGCGTATCTAAGAAGATCTCGAACGATGTGCAATAAGGATAAACAATCTCTCGATGGATGTGGACCGGGAGAAGGTTTGACGAAAAATTTTCCGTGTTTTTTTTTAATTTGTAGAAATTTGGGTGTATTTAATCTTTTTAAAACCTTTTGCCCTCCATGTCTAGTCATTTATATTTCCTCCTCCTCTTTTTGCATTTCTTCTAATTTCTGTTTAAATTTCTTAGGGGCATAATACCCTTCTTCTAAAAATCCTGCTTTTCTTTCAATCATAAAAGCACGCCATGCATCCATTCGCTTTCCTTCGGATTTAAATTTAGTGATAACAAGATTTGAAACGTGAATAGTAGGATGAAATTGGGTTCCGTCCACTTTTTCGAATACCGCTTCCTTAACCTTCACCCGTTGACCTTTCGTGATTTCAAGCACCTCTCCTTCAAAATCTCGAAACTCGCCTTTGCAGATTCTCACACTATCCCCTACTTTAAGCGGTAATCTTTTAATTCCATACTCATCGGTAAGAAAATCTGCTAATCGACACGTTAACAATTTTGATCTCTGATTGTTCTTATAATTGTAAAGTGCTTTTCTTTGTTTGCTAGGTTTTCTTGATTTTACTTTCATTCTATCAACCTTTTTTTATTTTTTTATTAAATTATCAATGACGAAATTGAGGCTAGTCTGGGAAATTGCTCAGCCGCTTCCCTTGCTATAGGCCCTCTAATTTCAGTGCCTCTAGGATCGCCTTCTTTCGATATTAATACTCCCGCATTATCTTCAAAGCATAAACGGGTGCCATCTATTCGTCTGAAGATCATTTTCTGACGTACAATAACGCATTTTAAAATATTACCTCGAAGCTCTGGCCTTCCTTTCTTAATTGTAACAGTACACACATCTCCGATAGTTGCTTTTGGTAATCTATTTAAGCGAGTCTTATGATGATCCACATTGATTATTTGGGCAATTTTAGCTCCCGAATTATCCGCAATAAGAATCCTAGACCCATTTAACAGCCCATAACTCGTGCGTGCTTTTGATGTCTTTTTTCTACCGGATTTTCTCCTCGTTCCCATTTAATCCACCCCACTTGCGAGTTTATCTAATACAATAAATGCTTTCGTTTTTGAGACTTTTCGGCTTTCTCCAACACGAACTAAATCACCAATTTCAATTTCTGTTCTTAAACATTCGGGTAAATGACATGAAAGACGTGAATTTCTTCTTTCATATCTTTGATATTTTTTAACAAATTGAAGATAATCTCGTCTGATTATGATTGTATTTCGGGACTTTTTGGAGACTACAATTCCTTGGGTAATTTTACCTCTTATTCTCGTCGTCCCATGAAAAGGACAATACTTATCGTTACATTCCTTTATTTTTGGAGGGGCCACACCAGGCACCCCAATATTTCTACTCATCTTTTCCATCTCTTTTTTCGTAATGTTCTTAATCTATTTTCGGGACGACCCACAATTTTCGTCCCTTTCACTTCCAGCATATTTTCCACACTGTTATTCTTTTCATTTGGAAGCATAAACCTGAAAACATAATCTTTTTTAATATATTTTTTGATTGTTTTATTTTTTTGGGTAATTAACATATTTTTAGTATCATCAATTACCATACCAATATCCTTAAATTCTTCTTCTTTTTTTTTTTTTGAAACAAGTTTCGCATAAGCATAATACCCTATTAAATCATGATAAATTACATATTTGGGATTTTCTTTCATTCTTCTTCATACCATTCCTCTACTTCTCCGCTCAATTTTTCCTCATTGTTCACGGTTAAAATTCTCGCGATTTGCTTTCTTAAATTTTTTGCCTTAGCAGGGTTGTCAGAAACCCCCCCACCAGTTTGTGTAGAATACAACATCATTAATTCTTCTCTCAAATCTACCAATTTTCTTAACCGTTCTGTTGCATCCATTTGCCGGATTTGTGCGGCTGTAAGTAATTTCATTTTTGTTCACCTTTTTATTTAAAAAATTTATTCCTTTTTTTCTTCTTCTTCATCAGTTTCTAATGAAATTTCTTTCACATCTTCCTCATCGACTTCATCAATTATTTCCTGAACTTCCTCATCAATTTTTCCTTCAATAGTTTCTTCTTCGATCTCTAGTTTTTTACTAACTTTTCCAAGTTTTGCCTCTCTTTCTTTTTGGACTTTATTTAAAGCTTCATTATCAATTTCAACTCCATCTCCGGTTTTATAATCAGCGCGCATTATCTTAACTACCACACCAAGTACTCCACTTTTTTGGATACATTGAGCAACTCCTTTATCTACCGCTTCTTGGGCAGGTTGCCCACTCTTTGTCATAGTTCCTGCTCGAAAGATTTGGGTTCTCGCTCTTTGAGAGGTTACTTTACCGCTAACCTTTATTTCTACACCTTTTGCTCCAGCATCCATTACTTTTCTTAAAATATAGTAGCCAGCTCTCCTGTAATGGCGACCTCGGTCAAGAGAATATGCCAATCTCTCAGCCATAATCTGCGCATCTAAGTCAGGCTGTTGGACTTCCTCAACTTCAATCTGCGGCATTTCTAACCCGAAACGCTGTTCAAGAACATCAGTAATTTCCTGAATCCGTTTACCCCCTTTTCCAATGACAAGTCCTGGACGGCTAGTCTTTAATGTGATTCTAACTCCGAGAGGGGTTTTCTGTAAATCCACTCCCGCAAATCCTGCTCTTACTAATTCTGATCGCAAATATTCATTTATTTGCATTAACTTGATACCCTGTTCAATGAAATGTTTACTTAAAGGAATGTTTATTGCACCTTATCTATAATTTTTTCTTATATTTTATATATTTTATCCTGGAAATTCATAGATTACCAGTTCTACATGGGAAAGATGTTTATATTTTGCTGTGGAACGTCCATGGGCCCGTTCAATATATCTTTTAATAATTCTCCCTCTATGTGCTGCCGCATGTATGATTCTACATAAATCTACATCTAAGCCTTTATATTCAGCATTTGACTCCACAGCGGTGAGAACTTCATAGATCCGTGCCGCAGCTTTCTGGGGATAACGTCCCGCGAACCATTTAAATTCTTTTAAATCTTTTTTATGAGCTGTTTTTCTTTTATGTCTTCGGAAGGGAACTGATCGTTTTATTTGAATTACTTTTTCTAAATAACTTTTTGCTTCATAGACTTTCATTCCTTTAATTACTGCACATATTTCCCTAGCATGTTTAGGTTTGATACGTAAATCTCTCCCGGATGCTTTTGCCATTCTATCCGCATCATACCTTTGTATTTGAAAACTATATCCCCATGTAGGCATTTTTTTCATCTCATATTAAATTAACATTATTTTAATGGTACATATTTTGAACTTCTCGTGGCTCCAATACCCGGAGAACCATGCTGTACAGTTTTTCTGGTCAATGAAAATTCCCCGAGATAATGACCTACCATTTCTGGTTTAATTTCTACAATTTCAAATTTTTGACCATTGTATACTCCAATTTTTAATCCCACCATTTCTGGAAAAATAATCATATCTCTTACATGAGTCCGAGTGAGGAGATCTTTTCCTCTTTTTTTCGCTCGATATGCTCGTCTTAATCTTTCTAACAATTTTTTTTGTCGAGGGGGTAGACCACGTCTTAGTGAACGTCTTGCTCGGGCGGGAAGCAATTGAATGAATTGATCCATATTCATTTTCTTTAGCTCATCAAGAGTAAACCCGCGATAATGAAATCTTAACCGATCGAGCTCTGCTTCCGTATCTATGTCTGAATCTGTATCTAATTCCTCCTCCTCCTCAGAATCTTCCTCTTCTTCTAATTCCTCTGGTTCTTCTTCATCAAATTCTTCATTAGGAGCCATTTTAACATCAATCTACTTGTTCCAATTATAATATAACGTATATTTTTATTGACTTATTTATAACGTGTAAGGTTTTTAGTATTGCTTAATTTTTTAATTTTATTAAAAAGAGTTATAAATTTACAAATTACAGAAGCAAAAAGCATAAAATTTAAAAAGGAACTTGTGAAGTATAAAAGAGTCGCAATTTTTATCGATTATTTTGGTTTTTTTTATTTTATGTATACTAAACCTTATTGATAATGATTGGGATTAAATACTCTTGTAATATCTTCCTCGTCAAAATGCCCGCTCCAGCGCTCCTTAATAATAACAAATTTGTCCAAATTTGGATTGATTACAGAATGATAGGTATTCATTGGGATGTGTAATTTCGTATGATTTTCCACAAAGTAGTAAACTCTGTTTCCATTAAGGATGATCGGTTTCCCTCCTAAAATTTCCCAAAATTCATTTCTCCTTTTGTGAATTTGAAAAGAGATACCTAGTTGAGGTTTGATGAAAATAAGATTATAATCATCATATGTGAACTTAAAGCTATACCATTTCGGTAAGGTGGCTATATAATTATCAGGAATAGTAAATACTTCTATTAATTCGTCAGCAGTTATATTTCTTCTTTTTAATTGTTCAAATTTATACGGATCGTAGAGTATTTTATGTTTTGAAACATCTAAACTATATTTAACTTCAATTGGTTCTGTTTTATTATTAATAATCATGTAATAATTATTAGGCTTAATGAGTAAATCTGAAGTGCTAATATCTTTAGTAAGGAAATTTATTCCATTCACTAGAAAGATATTTTTCATTTTTTCCTTATCGAAAGAAATTTGTAATTCTTGATTTGTATTCTCCCTGAGAGGTGTTCCTCTTTTACCCAGAATTTTTTCTTTAAACATATAAATTACTCTTTATGATTATTTCCCATTTGAATTTTTTTATATTGCTCTTCGATTTCTTCGACAAAAGGCATTGAATCTTGAGCTCCCTTTCTAGTCACCGCGATAGATGCTGCGGCTGTAGCGTATCTAATTGCATTTATAATGGTTTCACCGTTACAAAGCTTACTTGCTAAAACGCCATTAAAGCAATCGCCTGCCCCTACTGTATCAATGGCATTCACTTTAATCGCCGATATTTCTGTCACTTCCTTATTTTCTCGGGTATAAATCATAGAACCTTTACTTCCTAAAGTAGTGATTACATAATCTATTCCCATATCCGCAATATTTCTTGAAGCCTGGATAATTTTCTCCTTCCCTTCGACTTTAATCTCAGGAAGCTTTAAAAGAGAATGAAGGCGATATAATTCTCCTTCATTGGGAATAATAATATCAATATTTTTTAAAATAGTAATCGGAATGGGTTTTAAAGGAGCAGGATTTAAAATTTTTATACACTCTCCTTTAGAGGCAATATTGTATATTTCTTCAATAGTTTCAATGGGAATTTCCATCTGAACTACAACAACTTTAGCATTTTTAATAATTTCAGAATTTTTGACAATATCAGCTTTATTTAAATAAAAATTTGCTCCAGGTGCCACGCTTATCATATTTTCTCCATTTTCATCAATCATAATAAAAGCCACTCCACTGGAATGTTCAGAGTCTCTAATTACATTGCTCATATCAATCCCCTCCTCAGTTAAACGAGATTTCATTTGATCTCCAAAAGGATCCGTTCCAATTTTGCCAATAAAAATTGTCTTCGCACCGGATCGTATAGAAGCGACTGCTTGATTAGCACCTTTCCCTCCCAAAAATTGACTAAATCTACCTCCTGTAACTGTTTCCCCTGGTTTGGGAAGTCGTTGTGAATAAATATTTAAATCCATATTACTTGAACCAATAATCAGAACATAATTTTCATTTTCTTCTTTTTTTGCCATGATGCACTCAAAATCAGTGTTTTATTTTTATTCATTTAAGTTTTGAATACTTTTGCTAATAACTTAAATTCTTCATTAAATCCTATTTTTTTATAAAAAGTTTGAGCAATCGTATTTGAAAGTTCTGTACCAACCTCTATTTCATCCATACCACTTTTTTTTGCTAATTCAAAAGCTTTATGAATCAATTGCTTTCCAATTCCTTTATTTCTATATTTTTCTGCTACAATAAGTTCATTAATTAAAGCCGTACCTCCTTCATGCAGAAAGGACTTATAAAATATTAAGGATAAAAATCCTAGGATTTTATTGTTTTCTACGGAAACATGATTTGAATAAATTTCGGGATATTTATCCATGGCATCGTATACAGAATCTATGGTACATTCATTAATTTTATGTTTCAAATCTAAAACATTATTTAACTCATTTAAAAGAACTTTTAAGGCCTCCAAATCTTCCTTCCTCAATTCTCTTATCAATATCATGAAATTTAACTCAGAATCACTATTCTATACTAATATAATTAACATTAATTACCATTAATTATTGAATTTACGGGTATCCATAATAATCTATTGTTAATCGATCTTATCTTTATTATCGAATGGTTTTAATTTAACCATGTTTTAAAAAATAATATTAGCTTAATCAAATTAAGCTGTATATTTTAAATCAAAATTAAATAAAAAAATCTAAAAATTAGTTTCAATAGGTTGTAATCATGGCAAAGGATAAAATAATTGGTTTTTTAATAATGGTCCTCGGAGTAATAATCGCTATCGTTTATACCTTAGGTTCAGTAGTCGATTTATACATGGAAACTTTAGGAAGTAAAACCGGTGGATTCGAGATTCCAGCCATAACCAACTTACTTGGTGGAATCGATATTTTCTCTTGGAGATTATTTGTGGTTTTACCTTTATGGCTATTAGTTATACTTATTTCCATAATTGCTATATGGATTGGTTACAGCATGTTAACCACTCCAGCACCCGTACCTCTCGAAGAATTAGAAGAGGAATTGGCTGCTGAAGAAGCTGCCGAAGCTGAGAGTGAGGATTAAATATCATTTTTAATCAATATTATTTTTTTTCTTATTTTAAAAAAAACTTATACCATCTAATTTTCAAATACGTAGTTTAAATACCTTAGATTTAAGACTTGATAATTGAATTTGGATCAAAGAATTATTTGGAATTTCCAGCATTCCAGGTTTCATTGGAGTGGTGCCTGCTAATATCACATTATCTTCTTTTGAGATAAAGATGGTTCGATGTCGCCCATTAAATCGGGAATTTTGTCGCAGGATTATATTGCATTCGCTGGAGTTGAATAGAAAGGCATTAGCTCCAATTCCCAAATCTAAAGTTTTAAAAACTACTTCTAGCGCTAGTCTTAAATCAGATGTTTTTTTTAGCTCATCCATTAGAT
>SDNV01000254.1 GCA_004524515.1 Promethearchaeota archaeon | reverse complement strand
TAAAATGATTAAAGAAAAAACTCCGAATCCAACAATTAATGATTTTTCAACTAAATTTGACATATCAATTCCTCTAATCTAAAACATTTAAATTCCTCTTTTTCCAATTTACCCAGTAAACTTCAATTTGATCATAGGAATGGAGTGAGAGGTATGAAAGTCTATCAAATAATTTGATAAGTTCCTCATTAGTGATTTTTTCAATTTTTTTAAGAGTTCTAAAGACATCTCTATAAAGATTTAAAACCAAAAAGAAAAAGTCTTTACTGATATTCTCATATTTTCTTAATTGTATAATATTTTTTGATTCGAAAAGATTAGAACTCAATTCATGTTTATTTAATTGAGTATTATAAGAGAAAATATGAGAAATCTTAGTATTATTCTCGTCAATTTCCGAGATAGAAACAATTTTTCTTTGATTATGGTATTTTTTCATTAAGATTATAATATTCAAATCATTCAAACAGCTTTTATCAATTTTAAAGTGATATAAAAAACGATTAATCAAAGAATTAATATCATTTGCGTGAATAGTTTGAAATCCTTTTAATCCCGCGGCTAAACAATGGAACATTGCTTTAGCTTCATCGATAGTTAAAATTTCACCTAAGTATATAATATCGGGAGTGCGATGCAATAAAGTTTTTATTTGATTCTGTTTTGAAAATTTATGGTTAGGTTCATCTACAGAATTCACTCGAAATCTCAGTTGATGCCGACCATATCTTATTTGATCTATTGATTCATTGATATCCTCAACATAGATTTTTCTGAATTCTTTTGGTACCATTAAATCCAAAGCATTTATTAAAGTAGTCTTTCCAGTATTAGTTTCTCCAGTTACCGTAAAATTAACTCGCCTAAGTACATTAAAATATAAAAATGCTGCCATTTCTGGATTTAATGTGTTATTCTTGAGTAGATCTTGAATTGTCATTACATTTTTATTTAATTTTCTAATATCAAGTGCAAACTCATTTAACACAATAGGAGATACATCAATTGCAAATCGACAATAGAAGAATTTATTTTTAATTACCAATTTGTTACTCGGACTTGAATAGTCTAACCTTTTATTGCTATAAACCCGAAGAAAAGTTTTTAATCTCTCAATTTCGACAAAATTAAATGAAATTTTAGTTTTGCATCGGCCAAAACGTTGGTGATTAAGATAAATATTCTCATTTGGGGAATCTAAAAATATCTCTTCAACATAATCATCTATCAAAAATGGAAAAATCTTAAATAAATTTATCCGTTTAAGTGAAGCATATAAAGCTATTTTGTTTAATATGGAATCAGAAAGCTGATATTTACCTTTTATATAGTTTAATGCTTTTTCTGTATAAATTTCTATCAAATCTTCAAGTTTTATAATTTCATTAATGTTAATAAGTTCAAAATTACGAATAATATCATTTAAAAGGTTCTTGATATATTTTTCATTAAATTCATAAGAAACATTCAGTAAATATTCATATAACTTTTCAGATTCATATTGAACCTCAAAAATATTGATTTCAAATTCCTTTTTACTTCCTATATAGTATGAAGATATTTTAGAATAACTCTCTTGATGATCGAATTTCTTTGATTTTATTGGTTGGAAAGGCTCCATTAAGAGTCTTTGGCGATAAAATTCAACTCTATCATTTAACTTCGATAAATTGCTGAATTTTATATACTCCTGAACTATTTTAAATTTTAAAAGCTCTTCATATATCCTATCTAGATTGCCTTTAAGGTACACTAGACAATCCAAACAATTTGATTCATTTAATTGATTAATCTCTAATTTTTTTTTTAATTCTCTAATCTTCTCATAAAATTGGATTGGATCATCAATAACTCGATTTAGATCCATCACTTTTTTTTTAAAAGAGGGTATTATTTTACATTCAAATTCCTTATAGATACACTTTCTAAAGGATTCAATTTTACTCCAAATTTTGATCAATTTATTCTGATTCAAAAAATATGTTTTAAGGTATTCGACATCGTTTGATACAAACAATTGTTTGTTTTGATTTAACATAATAATCGAAGACTTGAGGTTTTTGTACTTTTTTATAACGTTAATTAAACATAAAATACAACCCTCACTTGTTCTCGATTCTAGGATAAAATCAGTGCAATCTTGGCATTTGAGAGTGATTATGTTTTCTTTAGTGCCATTAAAATCAATTTTTTCATCTAAGTGTATTAAGTCATTAGATTCAGACTCCATAGGAGTTTTTTTTTAGGAATTTATAAAAACTACTCGTTTATGAGGTAATTACTCCTAATTTGATTAGAATAAAAAAGTTTTTTTACTTTGAATAATTTAAAATTTCAAAGTTCAGGTGATTAGTATGGGCCATCGGAAAAAACACGCTCCTAGACATGGATCATTAGCCTTCCTTCCAAGAAAAAGAGCTGCGACAATTAAGGGTAGAATTCGACATTGGGATTATGTTGGAGAAGAGATCAATTTTCTTGGATTTGCCGGATTCAAAGCAGGGATGACTCATATAACATATATCGAAGATCAGAAAAATAGCCCTTATTATGGAAAGGAATTAATGAAACCAGTGTCAATTATCGAAGTACCTCCCTTATTATTAATCGGAATAAGGGTATATAATGAAGATCAATATGGAAAGTATATTATTGGAGAATTATTTGCTCAAAATTTTAATACCTTTTTAAACCGGAAAATAAAGACTCCTGATCCTGAAAAATATGATTTTAATAAAATTAAAGACCAAATTCTAAAAAATATCAATAGTACAAGCGAAATACGTGGCATTTTCCAATCTCAGCCATATTTAACCTCATTACCACGAAAAGTACCTGATATAATAGAAATTGCTTTAAATTCTAATGGGAATCATATTGATGGTTTTAACAACATTCTAGAAAAACTTGGAGAAGAAATACGTGCTCGAGATGTATTTCAAGAGGGTGAATTAGTAGATATTATAGCAGTTACAAAAGGAAAGGGTTTTCAAGGGCCTGTAAAAAGATTTGGCGTTAAGCTACTACCAAGAAAAAACAGCAAAATACAACGCGCGGTTGCTTGTATTGGTCCATGGCACCCTGCTAGAG
>SDNV01000253.1 GCA_004524515.1 Promethearchaeota archaeon | reverse complement strand
TTAATTGTATATCTTAAGTGATTCATATTACCGCGCCTTAACATAATTTTATTAGAACACTCATTATTTATAAATAACTTAGTAAAAAATATTGTACATAATACTACAGTATATTTACTTGGGGTTTGTTTCTATTGGAATTTTTTTTGTACTTCTAACTCGAAAAAATTAGAAAAACGATGCCCCTTATAATTTTTTATTTCATTTGTCTTTGTAAAGATAAACAAGTCACTAGGGTTACGGGTTGTTCAAGTAAATTGGAAGATGATTTTGAAAGTGAATTTTATAATGAAATTTTATCACAAATCTCAAAGTTCTCCAATAATCGGCAGAAAGTTTTACATTTTATTTGTCATAAGATTATTGAATTAATGAAAATGTTAAATGAGGATGAAAACAAAAAATTTGTCCAAAATGCATTAATTCTCATAATAGCATTATTTGAGGATTGTCAACCAGATTTTATATTGGAAAAGGGAAAAGATATAAATGAGATTTCAAACCAAGAACGAGAAATTCTAGGCGAAATTTTAAGAGGAGAACTTAGTTTTTAAAAATTATAATGGAGGATTCTCATCATGAATGTGAAAATTATTGAAAATTTACCCAAAAATAAAAAGGAAACAGAAATTAATTCCCAAGTAGTTGAAAACTCAAAATGGATTAAAGAAGGGAAAATTGAATTTAAATGTGCTTTTTATGATAAATGTTCATTACCTAAAAACGATTCACTTTGCAATCAATTTCGTGCGTTTATGATTTGCCCAGATTATATCACAAAAAGAAACAAAATTATAAATGAAAAATAATATTAAGATAAGAAGGATACTTAGCATACCTTTACTTTTTACATCAACACTTTTAATTCTAAATTTGGTTTTAAATCTTCTTTCTCCTTTTTTTTATAGTTTCTTGGAATTCAAGAAAGATCCCAAATGTTTTTTCTGAGTCCACATAAGCTACTTTTTGTTTTGCCGTTTGACCAGCATGCACAACTTCCATCCCTTTTTTTTTAAATTCTTGAATGTAAGCGTCTAAATTTTCTACAAAAATACCGAAATGGTGAAGTCCTTCCCTCCCACTCTCTATAAATTCTTTGAAAATACATTCCCCTTCAATTAATTGTATTAATTCGATTTGTGTGTTAAATAATCGCGATATTGCAATTCTTGTATGAATTTTGGAGTCTTTCCCCCGATATTTATAAATATTGCCCTTATTATCAAACACTGCGAATTTAGGAACCTTATAAAAAGTCTCCATAATCTTCATTTGTTTTTCAATATCTTTATACACATATCCTAATTGATCAATCTTTAAATTCGCTAAACTAAAGTCAAAATCTTTTTCCATTTTTATCAATTTTAAAAATTTTTATTATTTATTTTTCTAATTGTTTCAAAGAAAAATAATTTTACTATATATTCCTCTCATCTAAATTCTAATATATTATTAAATTTTCCGTTATACTAACACAAAATTCAGACGAAAAAATTCAGTTTTTATAGTTAATATGAATTTCTAGATCTATCATGTCTAATGAAGGGCAATTTTACGATCAATTATTTGAAAGTTTTAATTCTCTTCAGAATGAATCTAATATCGCAGAATCATGGAAAATCCATCAAATAAATAAATTAATGAAGAAATTTAGCGATAAAAGCAATTCAACTATAATTAAAAATGGATTAATCGTGATTATGGCTATTTTTGATGATAGACTAAAAGATTGTTTTTATCTAAAAAGTAGAAATGTAAAAAACTTAAATGATAACGATAAAGAAACAATTTGCACGATTTTACACAATGAGTTTATTTCTTAACTCATAAATATTATTATTCGGACCTTTTGGATTTACTTAAATTGCTTTTCAAATATCCATATTTTATCATTTATTGTATGCACATTTTTGATTACCTTCCCCGACGTTTTAGCTTCCATATTCTTGGCGTCAAACAGCGCTTTTCCCACCGTTAAAGATCTATGATTCCTTTCATCAAATATTTGGATAATTTCTCCTTTTTTAATATTAGGGTCGATATGTGTAATTCCTAGTCTCATTATATCATTAATCTAATTTTTGAATAAAATTTAATGAATAGGTTTTTATTAAATAAATAGTAATAGATATTAGAGTATGAACATTAGGCAGCGACATTTTATAAAACATACTGAAATTAAACAGCTTAAAGAAGAAATTATTCAACAGTATGATGAGGTTTTTTTTAATAAATTATTTCCGAAAAAAGCTAATGTTGAATATATACTTGCTGAGAACGATGATGAATTTTATGCTATTAATAACGACCTAAAATTATGGAAATCCAAAAAAGAAGGATATATTCCAGTTTTAACCCAATTATTAGAAGAAAAGATTGTATTAAAAAAAGTCGTTGTTGATATGGGAGCTGTTAAATTTCTAACATTAAATAAAGCAGACGTTATGCGACCGGGTATCACAAAAATTGATCCTTCTATAAAGAAAGATGATATAATTCAAATTATTGATGAAACTCATGGAAGAGCACTAGCAGTTGGAAAAGCTCTTTTTAGTGCAAAAGAAATGCAAGAAAAAAAAAAAGGAAAAGTTATTATAAATCTCCATACAATAAACGATGATGTATGGAAATTAGCTAAATTATGGGATAAATAAATTATAATTCAAATGGCAAATTCTCTCTCCTTAAAATTATACAACTAAAAACAAAATAAATAGTGTCAATCATTTTATTTTGAAAGAAAAAGTCTATACTTCTGCGTGTGTGATTATCCCTCCCGAGGAAAAATGGCCCCCCATTCAAAATATTAGACAAAAATACGATCGTCAAATTCACAGATGGATGCCTCATATTACTTTGCTTTATCCATTTCGTCCAGAAACACAATTCAATGATTTAGAAAAAGCTTTTATCACACAATGTTTAGAAATTCACTCTTTTGAAATAACTTTAAGCACCTTTAGATATTTTCAGCATCGACATCAAGATTATACTATTTGGTTAGATCCTGAGCCAAATAATTGCATTATTCAACTTCAAGGTGAATTACTCAAAGTTGTACCCGATTGTGATGATGTAAATAAGCATAAAAATGGATTTACAGC
>SDNV01000081.1 GCA_004524515.1 Promethearchaeota archaeon | reverse complement strand
TTTATTATAAAATAGAAATAAATCCTAACGGGCAAATTAATCTCCTAAATAAAAAGAATAATATGTATTATCAAAATATCTTGGATATTGAGGATTGTGGAGATTGGGGAGATGAATATGACTATTCTGGCCCTAAAGAAAATCAAACAGATGTGATTTATGCCATGAAAGATGCGTTAATTATGGAATCAGTTCCCTATATCGATGGTCCCTCTCAAAAAACATACAAAATAAAAATGCTAATTAACCTTCCTATATCTTTAAAAGAAGATCGTTCAACAAGAGACGAAAATCTTATAGAAAATAAATTAACTCTTTACATCTCTCTTTATAAAGGAATAGATCGCATAGATTTTAGAATAAAATATCATAATAAAAGCAAGGATCATAGGATACGAGCAATTTTTAATTCAGAAATTAAATCTGATAAAGTTTATGCTGATGGACATTTTTATATCGTTTCACGTAATATAGAACTCCCCCATAGTGAATCTTGGGTTCAAAAAGCATTACCTACGAATCATCAAAAAGATTTTATATGCATCCAAGACGAAAGCACTTATTTTGCGGTATTCAACAAAGGTTTACCCGAATATGAGGCGATTAAAAAAAAAGATGGGACTATTGACTTAGGAATTACCTTATTAAGAAGTATCGGATGGCTTTCAAGAGGAGATTTTGCTAGCCGGGGAGGCATCGCTGGTCCTGATTTACATACTCCCGGTGCGCAGTGTTTAGGAAAACATACATTTGAATTATCATTATCGATAAAACATAATGAAGCGGGTCTTTTAAATTCAGAAGTACATGTAATCGGAAAGAATTTTAACAATCCCTTGATTTCAGCATTTCCAGAAACTATTAAAAAAGTAGTGAGGGTTAGAGACAAATTAATTTTTAGTATAATCGCATTATTACTACCCTATAAAAAACCTAAAGAAGAGATGAAATCATATTTACCGGAAAGCATTTGCTTCTTAAAAATTGAAAATAAAAACATATTATTAAGCGCTCTTAAAAAATCAGAAGAAGGAAATTTCTTGATACTACGATTATATAATTTAGCTTCAAGTCTTCAAAGGACTAAAATAATTTTATTTAAAGATATTTATATAAAAGCTGCTCAAATTGTAAACTTTTTAGAAGAAAAACCAGAAAGAAATATAAAAGCAAACATAATTCATCACCTAGATAATCTCATTGAGCTTGAAATAAACCCTCATGTAATTGTTTCATTGAAAATTGAGATCCAATATTAAATATCTATTATAATGTTGTAGATCATATAAGTTTCAGAAAACAATTCCAAAGAGGAAATTTTTTTTTATCATAAATTACCCATTTTAAAATAAAGCTCTAATTTTTCTCTAAACTCATCAAAAAAAGAAACATCTCCATCCCAATTTTTGACATCTTCTGGTTTGTATATCTCCTCAAAAATACGTGCTATGACTTCGCATTGTTTATGGATTTTCTTATCCTTTATGTTAGATTCACACATGCATACTAGAATAGCGTTACTATCGAGTACTGACGTTAAAATGAACTTATAATTTTCCATTATAAAACTATTTAAGCCTTTTTCACTTAACTGTTGGCTACAAGTTTTGATGGCAGAGATAAAGCTTCCCATTAAATATTTATTTAAACCGGTTTCTTTACTGATCTCCACTATAGGAATTCCAGCATTAGAAAAGACCCAGAGTTCCTTTATTATTGAAGACATTATAATACTCTACATATTTCAAATTTTAAAATTTAGCCCTTGGATTTAGATTCTAATAAGATTAATTTATAAGTCTTATAGCCTAAATTAATGACCAGCGCAACAAAAATACTTCCGAAGATATAGACTATTGCCACCATAAAAATGATAAGTTCAGTTTGTTGCAAGATTATTAAAACGATATTGAATACATAACCTACAAGAAATAAAATGATGAGCGTCTGAATAATTATCCATTTTTTAATTAATTTAGTACCCGGAAATAACTCTTTAATTTTTTTAACTAAAAGCAAACTATAGAGAAAAAATAGAATCCCTCCAATGGAACAAGCTAAACTAAAATAAGCAATCCAATCTAAACTCATAGTAATATCCCCCTTGATAAATATTATGTTATTAATTAAGATATGTTTTCTTTTTTAAAAATTTAAGATTTATGAAATATTATTAATATGAAATATTAAATTTAATTCAAGGAAATTAAAGGGTAATGAATTTAGAAAGATTTATCTTAATAAATATAAAAAAATTATATAATGAAAATTAGAGATGATTTAATGTGAAAAATGAGATTGTGCAAATCGAATTAACACCTATTTTTGTCCCTTTCAAAGAGATGGTTAGAAAGGCAATGGGAGAAGGAGAAGGAGAATTGGGAATGGCAATCCCCGCTGAGGAAGCTTGGCTGGGAGGTGATTTTGCGATTCTTAAATTGATAGATAATGAGGGAAATGTTGGTTTAGGAGAATCCTTCGTGTGGCTTCCGGAATCGGGAGTCTCTCCAGAACAGATTATAGATGCAATCAAAGGAGGATTAGCAAATTATGTGGTAGGAGAGAATCCATTTAATATAGAAAAAATAAATTTCAGGATGGATAATAATATTGCTCGTAGTGAAAATGCCAAAGGATTACTAGATATGGCTTGCTATGATTTAATGGGAAAAATTACAGGGTTGTCCGCATGTTGCTTTATGGGAGGGAGGAATGTGGATGAAATCCCTCTCGCCGCTCTTATACCATTAGGAGATCCCATGCTAATGAAAGGGATTGTGAGAAGTTATTATAAAAAAGGATGGAGAACCTTTAGATTAAAATTAGGTAGCAGTATTAAAGAGGATGTAGAAATCTGTGAAAAACTTCGAAAAACCTTTGGGAATGAGATTAGATTACGAGTTGATTATAATCAAGCGTATACACCCTATCAAGCCGTTCGTGCGATTAAAGCCATTGAACCTTTTGGAATAGACTATGCGGAACAACCTGTAAATAAAGAAGATTATTTAGGGATGGCTTACGTACAAAAACGAGTGGATACTCCCTTAATGTCACATGAAGGGTATTCTTCCGTAAGAGATTTTATTACGCTTGTTGAGCTAGGCGCAGTGGGAGTTCTTGGAATTAATTCCGAAAGACCAGGAGGAGTAACTAAAGCAATAAAAGCCTTGAACTATGCAGTCTGTAAAGGACTTAGTGTTGTATTACATAATCAACCTCTTGGAATTGCTTCTGCCATGCATATTCACTTTCATGCCGGAAATTATTATGCAATTGAGCATGCTACCGAACTATTTGGACAGGAAATGATGGAAGATGATTTAATCGTTAACCCAATTGATTACAGTGGAGGCACAGCAAAGGTTCCAGTAGGTCCCGGGTGGGGAGTGGAACTAGATGAAAAAGCTTTGCAAAAATATGCTAAAACTCCAACAGTCATCATAAAAAAATAGAAATTCGCAATATTTTGGGATTTTTTCTATTAATTAAATCCCTAAACAAATAATTAAATAATAATTCATCAGAATATAATTAGTTCAAAGTAAGAATTTTTTTAAAGTGAAATAAATAATGAGCAAAGAAGAAAAAATTACAGAAATGAGATATGCTACAAAAATCCATGCATCCTATGCATTAGGGAGTTTTTTTGATGATTTTATAATTACCTGTTTAGGCATAATGGTCTTCAAATTTTATGAAACTGAAGTATTTCTTCCGATATTATTCATAACCATTGCCATCTCAATTTATGGAATTTGGAATATGATAAATGACCCAATCGCGGGTCATATCTCCGATCAATCAATTCAGTTTATGAAACAAAGGGGTAAACGGTTTACATGGTTTCTAATAGCGTCAATTCCCTGTGCTTTAATGTTTATGTTTATATTTCTTCCCCCTTCAAGCGATATCTTACTCATTTTCATCTGGTTGTTGGTTAGTCTATGTTTATTTGATACCCTATTTTCCTTTACTATGATAAATTGGCAAAAAATATTTCCGGATAAATTCCGATCACAAAAAGAACGTACAAAAGTAGGGGGTATTCAAATAATGTTTTCTCTTTTAGGCTTGTTGTTTGGATTGATTTTACCTATTTTATTCATAACAACTGGACCACCGGGAACTAATATCGCATCATACTTTATTGTAGCGTCCATGATTTCGATAATATGTGTATTAGTCGTTATAATGATGTTGTTTGGAATGCGCGAGGATGAGGAGATGATTGCTCGTTCATTTCGAGTTATTCAAAAAGAGGAAACACAGGAATCTTTCTTTAAAAAATTGAAATTTGCGTTGAGCCAAAAAAATTTCGTATCCTATCTTATGGCTTATCTCGCTCAAACAACAGTAATGGTACTTATGCTTGCTTCTTTACCCTATTGGGTACAATACGTTGTAAAAGTTGATGAAGTTATTGTATTATTAAATTTATTTGCCTTTCTTATAGCAAGCGTATGCTCTTCTCCGTTCTGGATCTGGATTGCTCGAAAATATGGAAATAGAATTGGGTATATGTGTGGGACGGGAGGCACTGCAACCTTTTTAATTATTACGATGTTTATTAGAGAATATCCTTTTTTTCTAATTGGGTTTATATGTATTGGTATTAGTATGGGAGCAACGTGGAGCTTAATTTATGTTACATTCTCTGATGTTATCGACGAAGTGGTAATGAAAACAGGGAAACGGGAAGAAGGGATCTACTACGGATTTAGAACTTTTTTCGGGAGGCTTTCTATTGTTATTCAAGCATTAGCATTTGGAATAATACATACCATAACCAGATTTAATCCTAGATCCTCTACTCAATCTATGGAAGCTCAATGGGGGATACTCATAGGAATGTTTGCCGTACCTGCAGTCTTCTACTTTATTGGATTTTTGTTTATGTATAAAGTATATGATTTAAAACCAGATAAAGTGCAAAATATTAAACAAAAGTTAAAGGAGCTAAATCTTTAAGGTTTAATTTAACTAATTTTTTTTATATATTTTATAAATTTACTTGATTGGCAATTTTACCGTAAATATACTTCCTTTATTTCTTCCAGAGGAAAAAGCCGAAATTTCACCCCCATGCAGTTCGACTATTTCCTTCGAGATATATAATCCTAAACCAGACCCTTGAATATCAATATATTCTAAACCCTTGCCATACCGTTCGATTTTTCCAAATCTTGTAAAGATACGAGTCAATTCAGTTTGTGTAAAACCCACCCCTGTGTCCTTTACAGTGATATTTGCAGTATTGTCAATTTTTTGTAAATCAATCGTTATAATCCCTTTAGGAGGAGAATTCTTTACGGCGTTGGATAACAAATTAGTAATTACTTGACCAATTCTAATTTTATCTAAGAATATCGGAAAATTTTCAGGTAAATTCAAATTAATTTCAATTTCCCGTTCCTTTATGAAATGTATCATGTCATACATATTTTCTTTGATAATTTTACTCAGATTTACCCTTTCAAGATCAAGTTCGATTTTATTGAATTCAATTTTCGAGGTGTCTAATAAATTTTCAATCAAGATCAATAGTCTTTTTACTCCTCGATCTATTATCTCTACAAGTTCTAAAGCATCTTTTCCTAACTGATCATTAAATATTTCCAATAACAATTCAGAGGAACCAAAAATGCTCATAATTGGTGTTTTTAATTCATGAGATACTCTGGAAATTAAATCCTTTCTAATTTGATCCAGATCTTTTAGTTTTTCTATTTCCTTTGTTATCATGATTTCTGCTTGCTTTTCTTTGGTGATATCTTGGAATATAGTTTGTATAAATTTAGCATTTTCAACCTCTACTAAGGAGGCATGTACCCTTATCCACTTCAGTTCTCCTTTTTTATCATAATATTGAATTTCTACCGGTTCTATGAAGCCTTTTTTCAAAACTTCTTTAAACTTTTTAATCGTGAGTAGTTCATAATTTAGAGGAATTATATAGTTTAATTTTCGAAAATCTTTATTTAATAAATTTTCTTTATTATATCCGGTGAAATCAAGTCCCCTCTTATTAATATCTATTATTTTTCCCTCCACATTCATTAAAACAATCATTAGAGGCGAACTTTCAAATAAATGGCGAAACTTTATTTCGGAATCCTGTAATTTTTGTTCAGCTACCTTACTTTCGGTAATATCAGTTCCAACTCCAAAAATCGCATAAATTTTACCATCTTTTTTCAAGGGAATCGCGTAGGTGTTAACATAAATAAAATCATCTTGCTTAGTTTTCAATTTATATTCAGTACGTTCCGAATTTTTTCCTGTATCAAAAATCTCTTTTGTGGTTTCCAGAGCTTTTATCAGTTGCTCCTTGTCAATTAAATCTATGAAAGAAAGAGAGGGAATATCTTCTCGTTTATAACCAAGCTTTTTTAAAGCAATATCATTAGCATCTAAAAAGTTTCCCTTTAAATCATTTACATAAATTAAGTCCAAAGAATGTTCGAATAAATCTTTGAATTTTTCTCGGATTTCCTCCTTATCGAATTTTGAAGTATTTTTCTGTTTCATTTTAGTTTACGAATTTAGTTATTTTATTAGTGAGATTAAGTTCTCCACTGTGTTTGGGACCAATAGTATATAATTTCCTAATTAAAAAAAATTCAAAATATATTTTGTAATTAAAATGTAAAAGAAATTTTATAAAAATTCTTGGATAATTATTTATAATCCAAGAATATCCAAATGACCCTCTTCTTCATTAAAATGAAGATGATCGTGAAATCGGCATTTTGCGATCAATTATACATAGTTAAGTGATATCCTAAATTATATCCTTCGATTTATTTGCTATGTGATAAAAAATCATTGTTTAATTTAGTAAAATCTAAGAAAAATTAACTCAAGATCCTTAGAAGAATTTCTTTATACTTAGGATTTTTATAATTTAATTAGTGAGGATTTTGGATGTTGTAAAAAATATAAAAGAAAAAATTGTAACCATTACCAACCAAGGCATGATAACTATACCTTCTGCTTTTAGGAAGATATATGGGTTGAAAGATGGAGATAAAATTTTAATTATAGAAGATGAGGGCACTTTGAAAATAATTCCCCTTAAAGATGAGCAAGAGCTAAGTCAAGATTCATATAGTGCTGAAGAAATGTTAAAACAAATGGAAAAAAGTAAAAAAGAAGAAATTTGAGAAATATCTCAGTAGACTGCTTAATATTAAAATAGACTTTGTTATGAAAGACACTTTAAAACCCGCAATAGGAGCGCATATTCTTAGTGAGGTTATTGAGATTTGAGCCAGAATCGTGAAGATATTGATTAAATTAATAACATTTTAGATTCTACTGATAAAATTGAGATTTTTACAAAAAATATGCATTAAAATAAATTTTATTTTTTAATTCTATTATAGGTTTAATTTCTTGATATATATAATGATTTCATTCTTATCTAAATTGATTGAAAAGTTTCGCAAGAGTTTTAAAGGAAACTTCTCTTTTGTTAGTATATACATTTATATACTCTTTATATTATAAATATATACGAATAATAAAAGGAATTGAAATTTTATGATTTCGATCAAAGTTCCAGATGAATTAAAAAAAAAAATGAAGAAATTTCCCCATATAAATTGGTCAGAAATTGCAAGAAATGCAATAATTGAAAGAATAAAAATCGAAGAAAATATATTGAAAGAAAATTTAGATTTAGATTTATTAAAAGAAGCAATAGAAATTCAAGATAACATCCGAAGCAAAACGGCTATTAGTAAAGAATGGTCTTCGACAGAGGAGATTCGGAAATGGCGCGAAACGAGAAAATAAAAACGAGTAAACGAGTGATTATTGATGCTTCAGTTATTACACGATGGTATTTGAATGAAGAATGGACAAATAAAGCATTACAATTGAGGCATGATTATGAACAAGGAAAGATAATGTTAATAGCACCGTATTTAATCTTTTATGAAGTTGGAAATGCGCTTCGTTATTCAAAAGATCTAACTCAACAAGATGTTGTTGCTTCTCTAAATTCGTTAATTAAATTACAAATTAAATTGATTTATATAGATAAAAATTTGATTGATAAAATGTCTGAAATTGCTTTCTTAAATAATATTACTATTTACGACAGTAGCTATTGTGCAATTGCAGAATTACTTAGTTGCAGATTTATTACTGGAGATGAACGATTGAAAGAAAAAGTGAATCACCCTTATTTTTGCTCACTTAAGAATTATGACTATGACATGATTTAATTGATGATTAATATTCTAGCTTTTTTTATTTTAACACATTTCCAAAAATTAGTTTACATTAAATAAATTATTTGATTATATACGTTAATTTTTGTCCTTCTTCCTCTTCAAAATTTAAATCCCTTCTTATAGCATTGCGTATTAAGTATCCTCCTACATGAAGTATTGAGTCTTTTAAAATCGAATCTTGGTCCATCGATGCGTTGCATGGATAAGCATGATGAGCTTTACTTATTCGTTCATTTAGGGATAACTCTCCGCTTTTTCCGTTTTTAAAATATTTTGATTTTAGTTGCTGAACAATATAATAGGTAGAACCACAGGGTGCGCTTTGAATTACACAGGCATCTTCAATGGATTCTCCGTCCTTACTTAATAGAAATGACACAATTGGCACCCCTATTTTGAAAAATTCAATGAATTTCTTAATATGGTCTCGTTTCTTGGTGAGATGGAATCCAATTTTATTATATTCGTTCAGCTCAGTACTTAATGAGCAGAAAGGTTTAGGGAAAGCTGCTTCGATACCGAATTTTTCGAATTCTGCCAAAACCTGTGTTTGTAATCCCGCGGGAACCCACTTAGGGTCCTCAATCGGCACGATCACAGCTTTTATATTTTTATCTTTCAAATAATCGGGAAGTCCTGAAAGTAAATCCTGATGAATTCCTACCACTAGTAAAAAGTCTACTGGGGGCAAATTTTTAGGATAAAATCCTTCAGGTTCCTCAATAAAATCAGGAGCATTATCCCCTAATTTTTCATAAAAATATATAGAACCTGCATAACTTTTAACATGCTCCCGGCATTTATCGCATTTAACGTTCATTTCCAGATTTTCGCAGGCTTTACAAAAATCCTCTGAATTTATTAGATTGCCGACGAATTTTTTCGTAAGCATCTCAGTATCTGAGCCATCTCCATAAAAAATTCCTAGGCTATAATTCTCACTCATCATAGGACAAATAAATTATTAGCTTTTATTTATTATTTTAATAATTAATAAATCTTTTAACATTTTAGCTGAACATGTTCAGAATATCGACCATCAAATTTTTGAGTTGGAATTAATTGAAGAAGTTATATGGATTAGTGCATTGTATTTAAATAAAAAACCATATCAGTCACGATAAGGTGTTTTTTAGTGAGCGACTCAGATAAAATTGACGATGATGGAGAGGATATAGGAGAAATACTTAAGCTATTAAGAAGGAAAATTTCATTTGGGTCTAAATTTTTTACTAAAGATATTGAAATTTCAAGAAAAGACTTTTTAATCTTATTTTTAATTTTAAATTCTCTAATATTTCTATTGATTGGTCAAATTGGACTCGATTTAATGATAATGAGTACCAGTAGATTTGGCAATGACCAATTTGCATGGGCCTCTATATTTAATGGGTTACTAATTGGATTAATTGTATCGGTTTTTATAGTGGATTATATTAGAAGACCATTATTTTTTATTAAGTATGTATTAATCTTTTCGTTTCTTACTACTTTTATTCAAATATCTTTGATTTTATTTCAATTATATCTTATCTTAAATATCTTATTTTTTATCAACGTTTTTTTTATAACCATCGCTTTAATGGTAAATGGGAAACATTTTCTTTATAAAACCAATATATTAGAGCGAGCAAGAATATGGTCTTACCTGTTTATGTTTAGTTTCATTGTAATAGCTATAGTTTTTAGTATTTTGTTTTTTAATTATATGATCATTATCCCAGTCTCTTTTATCTTAATTACCATATTTTTCTTGAATTTAAAGAAGAATAAAGACACAATTATTTTCCATAAGCCTAAAAAATATGATAAAAAACACATAAATTACGATTTAATAAAATATTATCTATTTTTTTCATTCTTTGGTTTAACAGCAGGATTAGCCACACCTACGGAAGGTTCTCTAGCGATTTTTTATAGTACTCTAGGGGGAAATATAGCTCTTATATTTGTAATCATCATAATATTTGCCATTATTGCTTCCCTTTTAATAGGGATTATTTTTGACTATTTCGGGAGAATAGGCGCTTTATCCTATGCAATTTTTGCTATTGGATTAGCCAATTATATCCATACTTACCAATCTGAAACACAGGATTTACCATTAGCAGTGGTTTTTAGTGCGTATATCGCGCTTATAATGTGCGTGCCCCTATTAATTGGAGATTCTACAACTCGGGACAGATACGGGAAATCTTTATCATTTTCTTATCTATTAATTGGCATCGGAATATTACTTGGCTTATATTTACGAATTTCTATTCCTATCATCATATTAAATGTAATCCTTGCCGAAAACGTGATATCCGGTACAATTTTTATGGCATGTATGATCTGTTTGGTTTTTTTACTAAACATGAGAGAAACCTTACCAAGTAAGGAACAAGAATGGAAAAAGTTTCTGATTCATATGTATATTATTCATGATTCTGGTATTCTATTATATGAGCATAATTTTAATAAGGAATATAAAGAAGGAGATTCTAGAAATGTTTCAGCTGATTTAAAAGCTGGAGGGATAATTGGCGTTAAAAATATTTTAAAGGAAATTATCCGCGGAGAAAAGGAGATACGCACAATCGATCATGGAGACCGAATATTAATGCTTAAAATGAATAATACGGGTAAAATTGTCTTTGCGTTAGTAGTTACAGAAAAATCAATTGTAATTAGGAAAAAACTAGAATTATTAATCGAGGATTTTGATAAAGGCTATAAAGATTTTACGAATGAATTGACTGTTGGTGGTGTGGATATGAGAATATTTAAACCAATAAAACTGCTCGCCAGAAAACATTTTGGCAAGTAGAACGCCATAGAATGTTTGTTTTCTTATAAAACTAAGTAGATAAAATAATTTATTTTAAAAATTGAATATAAATATCTTAGAAAACAATAATTCATAGAGAGTCGGTTTTTTTTGAAAAAATAATACTTAATCTAATGAAATATGGTTGCCCAGGAAATCAAAGGGATCATTATTAAAGATTTATCAAATGAAATTCCGGAATTATCAGAGGGATTTTCCTTAAATCAATATAAAAGTAGAAAAAATTTTGTATATGACTTAGTTTTTAAAGTAAGACCAAAAAATATTCCAAAACAAATAATTTTAAAAGTATTTCAAACTGAAAATGCCGATTATGAATATAGCATCTACAAAAAATTAGAGCCTCAAAATTTACCGATTCCTAAAGTTCTACTATTTAAAAAACCGTATTTAATCCTTGAAAAAATAAATGGAATTAATTTATGTGATCTTGTAAATAACAATTTGATTAACACGACGAAACTTGAGGATGTTAATCAAACCACCCTCGATATGATTTTAATGAGTATTAAAAAATTAGCCTCATGGTTAGCTCAATTACATCGACAAAATATCGTTAAAAGGAAAAAATCATTTGAAATTATTGTTTTAAACAAGGGAGATACCCGTTTAAGAGATTTTATTATGAATTTTTATGATGAAAATTTATACGGATTTGATTTTGAAGAATCCTATGAGGGAAATTATCTAGATGATTTAGTTTGGATATGCTGTGCTCTTTTAGATACCGATCCGGGAATATTTGAGATGTTCGAGCCAAAACATAAAATTGAATTGATTAATATCTTTTTAAAAGAATATTTTCGAATAAATAATGATTTCCAATTTTCCTTTAATTACTTTGCTGAACGTTTAATAGAATATTTAAACATCGTAATAAAAAGGAGATCCCTAGAATTTGGCCCTGTTAGCAAAGACTCCATTTTGAAAAGCATTTTAAAAGACTATTAAAGATTCTTTATTGAAAAATAATATTCTATGGGAAATCATTTTCCAGATGGAAGGTAAAATTAATAATATTATCTTTCTGTCCTTTTAAAAAATCCTTGATTTTTATCATTAGATAATTAATTTTGATATAAATCAAAAAATAATAAATAAAAAATAATCTTGCAATAATGTATGTCAGATCAAAAATTATATTATAAACATTGGCCTGAAGGAGTCCCAAAAGAAGTGGAGATTCCAGATATTAGTCTTGTTGATTCTCTTGAAAATACAGTAAAGAAATTTCCTAATAATGTAGCTACTTATTTTATGGGTTTTGAACTAACCTACAAAAAATTACTTGATGTTGTCTATAAGGCTGCCACTAAATTGTCTCAACTGGGTATTAAAAAGGGAGACACGGTTGCTATTCAGTATACAAATAATCCCGCCTTTATTTGCAATTATTACGCCATTCTTAAAGTGGGAGGCGTAGTTACTACCTTATCGCCTCTATTTAAAAGTTTAGAAATAAAACGACAATTAAATGACAGCGATGCAAAGTGTTATATTGGATGGGAAGGCTTCAGTGGAATGGTGGATCCTATAATCGAAGAAACTGGAGTAAACTATAAATTCTATACCAATCTTGCGCCATATCTATCGCCTGATCCTATGGCGCCTCCTGAATTCCAGATGGGTGGTGAGCCAACCTGGGAAGATTTAGTCCGAGAAACAGATCCTAATCCTCCAGAAGTTCAAATTGATCCTAATGACTTAGCGATGCTTCAATATACCGGAGGAACGACAGGTTTTCCTAAAGGGGCTATGTTAACTCACAGAAATATTATCGCCAATTGTTATCAGTTAAATGCATGGTTTACGGGAACTGAACCCGGTAATGAGGTTATGTTGGCAGCTTTGCCATTCTATCATATTTATTTAGTAACCGGGATGAATATCGCAATTAACAATGGATGGAAAATTGCCTGTGTATTTAATCCCAGAGAAGCTCATGAAGTAGTGGAAGTCATAGAAGCTACAAAAGCGACCATTTTTCCGGGAATATCTGCTCTTTTTAATAACCTAAACA
>SDNV01000080.1 GCA_004524515.1 Promethearchaeota archaeon | reverse complement strand
TGTTTGATTTAACAAGATATTCAAGTATAAGAAATTTAAGTGATTGGATTGAAGTGTTTAATAAAGGATCTAAAAATTATGATAATAAAATTCCCCTTATAATGGTGGGGGGAAAATTAGATTTGGATAACAAAAGATCAGTTGAAACTGAACATGCGATAGAATTAGCAGAAAGAAATAATTTTAATGATTATATTGAATGCTCCTCTAAAACAGGAGAAAATGTAGAAGAAATTTTCAAGCGAATCACAAAAGTTATGCTTGAAAACGCGAATTAGGTACTTTTTTTTAATTTTCTTAAATATTTTTGAATTTTAATTCTCTCTTCAATCTTGAAATTTATATATTCTGAAAGTATTTCTCGGTTTTTTCGGTTAATTCAAAAATTTTTTAATCATATTTGTTTTTAAAAACTATCAAGTAAATAAAAATATAAATAATCAGTTTATTAAATTTTCAAGGAAGACTTTTTTTTTACAGTTAGGTAGCCATAAATGAAACAAACGATGTATAAGATTTGTATTTTAGGGGATGGCGGTGTAGGTAAAACCACATTGGTAAATCGCTACCTAACAGGGGTATTTAAAGATCACCTAAAAATTACGATAGGTGTAAATTTTTATGTAAAAAAATTTGAATTTCAAGAATATCTCATTACTCTACAAATCTGGGACTTCGCAGGCGAAGACAGGTTCCGTTTCATCCTTCCTAGTTATTTATTAGGCGCTTCTGGAGCTCTTTTTATGTATGATATCACTAGGTTTTCCAGCTTTAGAAATTTTAATAATTGGATGGAAGTTTTTGAAGAGGGAAGTAAAAGAAATGATGTTGAAATACCTCTATTAATGATTGGAAGTAAAAAAGATCTTGAATTTAAAAGAGCTGTTAATATCGAAGATGCGATGGCAATTACCGAAAATTATGATAAAGTGTATGATTATGTGGAATGCTCTGCCAAAACTGGAGAAAATGTGGATTATATTTTTGAAAGGCTTATGGAGGCAATAATTGACAGACATGGATGAATTTAAGTAATTTATTTATTTATCAAAAGTATATTTAAAATCGGTTTTGTATAAGATAAGATTTAAAAGTATCCCGGTTCATTAAAAATCTTAGACTCCTGTCAAATAATTTATGATAAAAATTATTTAAATTGCTTGCTATAGATATCAAATATTAAAAGATTTAAATAAAATTCAACATAATTAGCTTATTAAACGGGAGAAATTTGTATTAACATTTTATGGAAAAGGTGAAGGATTATACCATTTGCAAAATTTAAAGTATGCGTATTTGGTGATGGTGGCGTAGGTAAAACTACATTAGTGAATCGCTACTTAACTGGAACGTTTAAGGGAGATTATAAAATTACAATAGGAGCAGACTTTTATATTAAAAAATTAGAAACCAATAATAAAGACGTTACATTACAGATTTGGGACTTTGCCGGAGAAGATAAATTCCGATTTCTTTTACCCACGTATGCTTCAGGCTCCTCGGGAGGAATCTTTATGTATGATATAACCCGCCATTCCAGCATTGAAAATGTGGAAAGTTGGCTTGAAGTGTTTAAAAAGAGTTTTGAAAGCCGATTTATCGATATCCCTCTCATTATGGTGGGAGGTAAAACTGATTTAGAAGAAAAGCGAGTCATTTCCAAGGAAGAGGGAAGTGAAATGGCAAAAAAATATAATTTTTTTGAGTTTATTGAATGTTCTTCCAAAACGGGAGAAAATGTGGAAGAAATTTTTTCTATTATATCCCGAAAAATGCTGGATTCTGCCCAATATTTAAAATAATTTCTATTTCTATTTTACTCTTTCTTAAAGTTAATAAAAGTATTAAAAAATGTAATTATAGGCATATAGCAATACCACGCCAAGCTAATGTTATTCTCTTGAATACATATTTTCTTATAAGATAGTATTTTTGTTGATTGCACATGGAATTTTCTTTATAAAAAAAAATAATTTTATTCTTATCAAGGGATTAATAAAAAAAAATATTTTTTTTTCTAATAAATTAAAAAATTTAAAGGATGTTTAAGTTGCGGTTTTTAAAATTTGTTATATTAAATTAATTTTCTTTTATAGAAAAGTATTTTCTTTTCACAATCGTAAATATTTATGTTTTATTCGTTTGGACTCTTTTCCAATTTAAAGATCGGAAAAAATGAAGAAAGAAATAATTCGTCGGGGGTTATAACGTTATTTTATTACCCAATATTCAATTTTGACTTCTTTATAGGTATTAAATCCCTTATTAAGAAAAAAAAATGTTTATAAAAATAATTATCTCTCATAAATTCAATTAAAAAGTTGGATCTAAAAAAAATTTAATTGCATGAAAATTATTTTAAATATATATTTTTTAAAATTTGTATATATTTTAAAAAAAAATTTTAAAAAATGGTAACAACTGATTAATAATGGGTATAAAGTGGGAAAATAACAAAAAAAAATTTTTTATTATCTTCACGTTTTTATCAAATATATTTACAAATTATACCGGTATCGCATTAGCTTAACTAGTAGGTATTTTTAGAATTGATCTACCAAGGAACTTAATTAATGAATAATATTAGGGTGTTTAAGAAAACTTTAATAAATTTAGTCGAAAATGTAAATGTGTTAATATATAAAGTTTACGAGCATCTCCCATCTTTATATTAGATTTATAAAATCTTAAAATTTAATATTTTGCATCACAAAAACTTAAGAAATGCGCCCAAAAAACTTTTACGTGAAATTATTAATCATTTAATAAAAAATTCATATGGGAATATTGTGAGATTTCCATCTTAAAATGAAAAAAAGGAAGATAAAAATAATTCCAATTAAGAGTGAAATAATTAAATTCCAAAAAGAAATCAACCAGACGAATAGGATACCGCATCCAAAAATTGTGAGATATAGGTAAAATATTATTTTATTATCCTTATTTTTTTCCCATATGAATACAAAAGCACCTAGTGATACTCCTATATAATAACCAATACTCAATAACGGTTTTAGGTTACTATAGGTCATGATCGCCAACCAAAATGCTCCAAATAGGCCAATTATAAGAAAAATCCGTAAATTTTTATTTTCCATCTCATCAAAGGCAGTTTTTTTGATATAGCTTAGCCCATTTCGATATAACGCCCAAAATACTAATGCAGCACTAAATAATTTAAGATAAAAATGACCCAGGAAAAGATCCAAATTCTCTAAAAATGTAAGATCGATATTATAGCCAAAAAGTACTAAGATATTTAAAATCCAATCGGGAATAGAAAATTCAAACAAAAAATTAATCGCCGGTATTAATTCTACACTTAAGGCAGCTAAGACAGCGGCTCTTATTGCCCATACTAATAGAATTGCAACGAATATATCAAATACTTTAAGAATATTCCTCTGAATTGTCATTCCAAATTTTGAAACAGATATTTTAAAATAGCTAGAAATTGTAGAAATAATTGAAGTGCCTATGAGGAAATTTATTACCAGCGCACAGCAAAAAAGAATCAAAATAATAATAAAATCATAAGTTTGAGATGAGATATTCGTAGTCAAGAATGTTAGCAGCCCTATAAAAGCAATAGTGCAGCAATATATAAGGGGAGCAATGATATTTTTAATAATTCTTTTCTCCTTAATCTCAGATCTAATTATTTGCATTTGATCTTCCTGCTTCTCGATTGACTCTGCTATTTTCATCCATCTTTCATAATCGTTTCCCACAGACTTGAAGCCAAATGCTTTAAATCTTTTAGATGCTTCTTTTGGGCTGATTATATTATTTTTTAAATTTATTTGTTTTAGATGGAGTAAATTAGAAAAGGACCGGGGAATGGATTGTATCAAATTTCTCTCCAGATTTATTGATTCTAATGATTTTAGATTTTCAATATAATTAGGGAGTGTTTTAAATCTGTTATTAAATAAATCAAAAATCTTTAAAGTTGTTAAATCTCCAAAAGATTCAGGAAGTTTACTTAATTTATGAGAACTTAAATCCAATTCTTTGAGATTTTGAAGATTACCAAAATTTTTAGGGAGTTTTATTAAATATCCACTAGGATCGGATGGAGCAGACTCCAATAATAAGCTTTCGAGTAATGTAAGATTTCCGAACGATCCTGGTAAATGATCTACTGGATTATTATTAAGATTTAATATTGTTAAAGCTTTCAGATTTCCAAACGATTCAGGGAGAGTCCTTAGGAAATTATTCTCTAAATGAAGTTCTTTAAGCCTTTCTAAATTTCCAATTGTATCAGATATAGTATTTAAGTTAGTAAGAGATAGGTCTAAAACTTCAAGAGAAGGTAATTTGGTTAACAATTCAGGAAATGATGTAAGGGGATTACATCTTAGGATTAATTTTTTAAGAGATTTAAAATTTCTAAAAGAATCAGGTAAGGAGGTTAATCCACAATTAAACAATCCAATCTCAATTACGTTTCCACTTTGAATATTGATACCAATTGAGGTTTCATGTATATCCGAGGTAACGGGAAATCCTTTATCTTTAAGATTATGTAAATTGTATTGAATTTTAGGAGTAAATGATTTCGTTGAATTTTCTATAATAAATTGCTCTAAATCCTCTAAGGCCTTATATTCATCGGAGCTCAAGTAATAGTGTTTATATTTATTTTTTAATCTATGAATTTCTAAGTTCGTTAAAATATCAATAATTTGGTGGGTTAATTCAATTATAACCTTATTAATATTATTACCTGTTTTCGCTGAAGTAGAAATATAGGATATACCATACTGATCTGCTACGTTTTTGATATCATCATCATTAATTTCTTTATCAGCAGGCAAATCATTCTTAGTCCCTATTATTATAATAGGAATTTGTTTTGAAATTGAGTTTTTTATATCATTATAAAATCTTTGAATACTTTTTAAATTGTTCGGTTGAGTTCTATCGATTATCATTAGAGCAGCATCAGCATGATAGAAAATCTTTTCTTTTTTAGGAGGAATCTGACTGACTAAACCGCCAGTATCCCATATACTGAATTTAATATTCCTATTATCAATAGAAAGAACTTTTTTTGAAATCTCAAATCCAATAGTAGGTTCATATTTATCATTAAAGTGCTCATCGATTAAACTCTTTACTATCGAAGTTTTACCTGCTTTATAATCACCCACTACAATCACTTTAACCGAATGCTCTCCTGAAGAAAAATTATTCAGTGCCGCCATATATAATGATGAAAATATTAAAATTTAATAACTTCTAATTAAATTGTATAAAATTTAAACTACTAATAAAGAATTTTTTTTTTAAATTTATGGTACTATATGATTTTCTTAACTCCGAGGATAAAAAAGAATTAGAAACTTTAATAAATTCAAATGAAAATCTTGAAGACAAGTTAGAGAAGGTAATAACATTTTTTCAGAAAATCCTTTCAACCTACAATAATGAAGACTCCATTGAATGTCTATCTTTTTTTATTATAAAAAGCCTTTTTAATTCATATCTAATTTCTTTTTTTTTTATAGAAGTTTTTAGTTTAAGAGCCCCATATTATTATGGAAATGAAGAAGATGAGAGGAAATATGTAGTATTACCTTCCCGAACTTTATTAAAATTACATAATAACGGATATGATATAAGTAAAATTATTGGGGGATTTTTACAAATCGATCATGAGGGGGATATGGGATATCAGATTTCCCAAATTATCGAATTTTTAATTATAAATAATTTTTTTAATAATCAACAATTAGCAGACATTTTAAAAAAGATAATACAAGATGATTATGCAAGTTGTATAAGAATTGGAAGATTTTTAGGAACATTAATACGATTTAGTGTTTTAAATTCAAATTATGTAATAGAAATTATTCGAATCCTATCATCTGATCTGAATTTAGAGATTAAATCTGTTTCAGATTTATTAATTGGAGCAACTCATGCTAACATTTCAAATAAAATCATATTCAACCTTATTGGACAGATCTTAAGCTTAGATACTCCCGATCTAAAATTATTAGAAAATCCTTGTTATGTTAGTGATCAGGTTATTGGATTAGCGATGATTATAGCGAATTACTTATATGAAAATCGCTCTCTTTCAAATCTGATAGTTTTTATTTTTAATGTTAAAGCCTCATTTGTTCTTGCTGAAGCTTTTAAGTATTTGATTGATAATTCCATTATAAATATAAAAAGAATAAGTACTGTTATAAATGAGAATCTTTATAATAACAAATTAGACTTTAGCAAAGTTGCATTGTTGATCTCCAAAAATTTTTCATTTTATGAGATCTCCAAATTTATCTCAATGATTATTAGTAGAGGTGATCAAAATTTAAGCTTAAGTTACGAGAATTTTGTAAAAATTCTGAAAGGATTCTATGATAAAACGTATCATGGATTCAAAGATGCTGATTTAATTCAAATCCTTAATAATTTACAAAAAATTAATCCTAAAGTATTAGAAGATTTAGAAATTGCAGATTATGAACCGATTCTTTCTAATATTAAATCAGAAAATATTATTTAATTCACATAATACTACAAGAATAAATTAAAAATTCTTGAATTAAGAAAAACATTATTTAAATATGTTATTTAATGAGTCTAAGACTAAATCTGGAATTAAATCTTTATCTAATGAATTAATTTTTTGAGATTGGTTAATTAAATCTACAATTTCTTTTCTTGTTGAAACACCGGTTAAAACAACAGCAGTTATTATACCCGCACAATTACCTGCTAAAATATCCGTATTTAAACGATCCCCAAAAATGCATACTTCATTAGGAGTGGTATTTGTATCCTTTAATATCATTTCAATTCCGTAAGGATAAGGTTTTCCGAAAATTTTAAGTGGTTTTTTTGCAGTACAAGTTTCAACCGCATTAACCATAACCCCCGCTCCAGGTAAAAGCCCCGAATCCGCAGGTAATGTAACATCGGTATTTGTAGCGTAAAACTGTGCTTTTCCTTCCAAAATACATTTTTGAGCGATCGCTAAGTTTTGATATTTAAAATCTCTGTCCAGACCAACAATTACAAAATCTACATCCTTATAATCAGACGCATTAGTAACAATGGTATGACCCATCGCTTTCAACTCCTCTCTCAAACCAGTTTCTCCGATAACAAAGATTATGGATTCCTTTTTGATTTTTGAAATTTCAACTGATGTAATTGAAGCACTTGTGTAAAAATCAGAAATTTTGCTTGGGATATTAAAATTTTGTAAACGCTTTACATACATTTCTCGGGTAATAGTTGAGTTGTTGGAATAATATACCACTTTAATAGCATGTTTTTTGAGTTCTTCTATAACTTTATCAGAATTTAGAATTAACTTTTTCCCTCGATATATTACCCCATCCAAATCAAAAATCGCTAGTTTTATATTCTTTAATTCATCCATTAACACTTTCATTGTCACATAAGATAAGAGAATATGATTTTTATTGCTTTAGATTTAATATCATCTAGTATTATTAATAAACTTAAAACCATCCAATCGGTAATCCAATAAGCAAAATACCAACACTAATTCCTAATATAACAACTATTGGATTTAAAATATTATCGGCAATGACCATTGGAAAATAATCTAATAAAAAGAATATTAAAGCAGCTATTAGCGCATATACGGGTCCCAATAATATTAAACCTATTATAAATGCACTTAGCGTTCCAGCTATAAAGCCCTCGACTGATTTAATATCCCCTCCTATACAATTGATTTTATGTTTTCCAAAAAATCTTCCTATTAATGCTGCTATCCCGTCTGAAAAACACGCAATTATTATCCCTGTAAAAACTACGAGATAATGTACTAACCCTATAAAATAAAGGCTATAAGAAAACGTCACACCAATCAATAAAAAAATTTGAGGTCCAATTGAATTATATTCTTTATTTCTTAAAATTGCTTTCGTTAAAAAATTTAACAATGAATATTCGGGCCCCCATATAACTCGTATTATATCAGGAATAATGGCAAAGAATAAGGAGCCAAATAAAGCAAACATCGTGAGATCAATAACAGCTTGAAAATTATTTTTCCTATACGGATATTTATCAGGATCTCCCCATAAAATTCCATAAAGCCATTTTGTATCATCTATAAATAATATTATATTTTGATTAGCCATTTGAGTTAAAGGAGGTAAAAAAAAGAATCCGAAAAATGTCAAAATAATCAAAATTCCTGATAAATGAAAACTTTTTCTTACAGCCTCCATCTTGAGAGAGATACATTCTTGATAAGGATTTTCTTCTGTCATCAATTCAACAAATCTTCTTAATGCTGATTTTTTATGATTTTCTGAAGCAGAAACATTCATTTTTTGTAATTCTAACCGTATATTTTTAAGCTCTTTTCGAATAATTACACTAAAAATTAGATTGCTGATAAAAATTATTCCAATCCACCACATCATAAAACCAGCTACAGGTTGTGGAAAAAATCCAAAAATTGCATTATAAAGTCCAAATAAAATCAAAATAAACCCACTAACTGTAGTCGAACTACTTCCATAATGGTTTTTAGCAGTATGACCTTTAAAAGCTATAAAAAACATAATAGCAGCTAAGAAAAAGAAGAATAATGTAAAAAGAAAGTCATATGTAATGGCTAAAATTTCTAGATATGTAATTATTATTACCACAGCTATTATTACAGTATATTTGTTCAAAAATTTTGATATAAATTAAATTTTATGACATTACTACTCATTTATTGGTAATATAAATAATAAATTCAGCACTTAACAAATAAAAAAAGATACATTTTCCAGAACCTTGGTAGAATTCTTGTTTATTAAGTAGTTAACTATGAAACAATTAATAAATTCTCTAAAAAAAAAGCTAAAAAATTAAATATTATTAATTTTAGAATTAATTAAGAAAAACTTAAAAAAAAATAAAAACATTAAAAACAATAAAAGAATATATTTAATATCCCAAATTAATTTGTGGAGTAACCTTTTTCCATGGAGTCAACCCCGGAATCATTAGATACTATACTTAAAAAACTTTTAGCAGCAATTCCCGAGGTTAAAGCCGCCGCAATAGTTTCTGTTGAGGGTTTACCAATTGCTTCAGCATTACCACAAGGTGTTGATGAAACGCGAATTGCGGCAATGACCGCTGCCCTTTTAAGTTTAGCAGAGCGGGCTGCTTTAGAGATGAATAAAGGAGAATTTGAACAAGTTTATGTGAAGGGCTCCAGTGGATATTTGCTTGTTTTATCCGCAGGACAAAATGCGGTTTTGACCGTCTCAACTACAAAAGACGTCAGATTGGGTCTGATCTTTCTGGATTGTAAAAGAACATGCGAAAAAATCGCTAAATTAATCTGAATTGTTTTAAGAGATTAAATTTTCGAAATATTCATTTTTTAAGGAAACTGTATATCCTAAAAATTCAAATTTGTATATTACTATCGGTTTTTTTCGATTATAAATAAAATCCTTAAAATTAACTAAAATTACTTAAAAAACTTTGTCTTTCCAGACTTTATTAGAAAAATATTAATTTTATGATATATTTTACTCCTATATCTAAGTTTTATCATATTCGGTGCTAAAATATATCTAAAATGATTTATTTAATTTTATATTCTAAATTTTATCATATTTAATTAAATTAAGCAAATTCCAAATAGATTAACCAAAAAGGTGAACTAAGCTAAATGTTTAAACTTATTACTTTGCTTGGACGTGTGGAAATACCTCCATTTCTCTTTGACAGTCCAAAGGAAACATCCGCTCATATAATCTTAAGTGAAGATTATGAGGGCATTATTACAAAGGATTACGGCTTTATAATCGCTGTAGTTGATGTTCTTAGTGTAGGGCCTGGAGTAATCATTCCTGGACAGCCAAATACGTTCCATGACGTTGAATTTACAATTCTTTCCTTTAAACCATCAATCTCTGAGGTTATTGAGGGCAACATTGTCGAAATTGTTGATTTTGGGGCCTTTATTAGACTTGGACCCCTTGATGGGTTAGTTCATGTCTCTCAGATATGTGATGATTATATTTCTTATGAAGCTGTTGGAAATAGATTTATTGGAAAGGAAACCGGCAAAGTTCTTGAAGTAAATGACCTTGTAAGAGCAAGGATAATAGCGGTAAGCTTGGGAACGGGTCGTAGCGGAAAATTGGGTTTAACGATGCGACAAAAGTTTTTAGGAAAACAAGATTGGATTGAACAGGATATTGAAGATTTAACATCGGAAGAAGAAAATGATGACACTAAAAAAAATACTAAAGAAAAATAATGTATAATAAAGAATGTAATCATAGGTGGTTTAATTGACTAAAGAAAAAGCATGTAAAACTTGCCATATCATCACGAAGAATGATGTTATCTGCCCCAAGTGTAAAACTCACACACTTAGTGAAGATTATCATGGCGAGGTTATTATTTTCAAACCCCAAGAATCTAAAATTGCGGAATATTTAAAAGTAGGAGTACCAGGTAAATACGCTCTACGTGTTCGCTAAAAATTTTACTTAATTTTATTTTTATCCCAATAATAAAAAAAATGTATTTTTGATGTGAATGGATCATAATTTAGGAATCCCACATAAGAAAAGACATGAGTTTTCTCAACCCCTAGGAAAATTAATCTCTGGTAAGCGAGAAGATACAATATTAGAGATTGAATCTTATTTTAAAGAGCTCTTTAAAACAAATACAAATATCAATTTTTACTTGGTTGGAGATATAGTTACCCAAGACTTCTTAGCAAATAATTTTTTAAAATCTTTTATTAAACTTTGTATTATTGATGAGAAAACTCAAAGAAATCACATAAATATAGACTATCGGGATTTTTTTGAAGAAGTAATTGAATTTCAGAGTCCTGCTGGCTCTATCCCTAAAGAAAGTTGGAACTTATTAAAAAAAATTATATTATCCAATAAACGAACAATTTTGAAAATTACAGAGGGAGAAGAGGACTTATTAGTACTTCCTTTAGTTTTAGAAATCCCCCTTCAAAAGAATATTAAAAATTATGTTTTTTATGGACAACCCCCAATAACCGACTCAAAGCATAATATTCCTGAAGGGATAGTAATGGTCAATATTACTAAAGGTATTCAAACAGGAGTTAAAAAATATATCGCGTTAATGGAAAAAATTTAAAGATTAAACTAAAGCATTTCAACTATTCCATTTATGTTATTCTATTAATTTTTAAAAACCCTTAATTTGAATTAAAAAAGCAAAATTTTATTTTTTATCTATTCTTAAAATTAGATAATTGTAGTTAAAATTTTATAGGTTAACAATGTCTTTTGATATCGAAATTTTAGAAGAAAAAAAGAATTCTTTGATAGATCGAGTGGAATTAAAAGTTAAAATTATCCATTTTGGAAATGGAACACCTAATAGAATGGAAATTAAAAAGAAAATAGCTGCCATGAAAGGCTCTGATGAAAATTTGACGATTATTAAAAAAATTAATACGTATTTTGGATCTACAGAGGATATTGGCAAAATATATATTTATGATAATAAAAATGATATTGAATTATTTGAACCATTTCATATCAGAGTGAGAAATTTACCAAAAGAAAAAAGAACTGAGATTTATAACCTAAAAAGAAAAAAAGAACCCTATAAACATCTTTTTAATGAATAACAAAAAAATAAATTATATACTAACTATGACTGATGCATCAAAATATTATAAAATTGAAGGAGATCAATTAGTAAGAACTCACAGGACATGCCCAAAATGTGGAACTGGATATTTTCTCGCAGATCATTATGATAGATGGTCTTGTGGAAAATGTGGGTACACTATTTTTAAACGAAAAGGTAAAAAGGGTGCTTCTGTCGCTGGATCCAGAGGATCCAAAAAAAGATCTCCCCGTAAACGTACTAAATCAATGTAAATACCCTAATATTCTAAGGAATATTTAGGTTTTTTTCAATATACTGATTTGCTAACAATCCTCTTCTTTTAGGAAATAAAATCCTCCATGAATCGAAAATTTAGGCTATATTATGATATTCGGTAAAAAGGTATGCCTCGGTATTGAAAGCACAGCTCATACTTTTTCTGTAGGAGTTGTTGATTTTGAGGGAAAAATTTATAGTCTTGTTAATGACACATATTTTCCTGAGAAGGGCGGACTTCATCCCGTACAAGTTAAAGAATATCATTTAAATAGTTTTAATTTGGTTATAGAAAGGGCTTTAAAAGAAGCGGGCTTATCGATTAAGGATGTAGATTTAATTGCTTTTAGTCAAAGTCCCGGTTTAGCTCCTATATTGAAGATTGGCGCATTAGTAGCTCGAATGGTTAGCCAAAAATTAAAGATTCCTATTATTGGTGTAAATCATTGCGTTGCTCACATTGAGATAGGACGATTAATGTGTAATGTTGAAGATCCTCTTACCTTATATGTATCTGGTGGGAATACAATTGTGAGTGCTTTTGAATCTGGTAGATATCAAATTTTTGGGGAAACTTTAGATCTTCCCATAGGAAATATGATAGATTCCTTTGCACGCGATGCGAATTTAACACATCCGGGAGGTCCAAAAATTGAGAAACTAGCTAGGAATTCAAATAAATACCTTTCATTACCATATGTAGTAAAAGGAATGGATTTATCTTTTTCTGGACTTTATACCGCAGCCAAGAGACTGATAGAATCGGAAGACTTTGGGAAAAAATATAATCTACATGATGTCGCGTATTCAGTTCAAGAAACAAGTTTTGCGATGTTAACTGAAGTTACTGAACGAGCATTAGCACACACTGAAAAAGAAGAAGTTTTATTAACTGGAGGTGTAGCTGCGAATAAAAGATTGCAGGAGATGATTGAATATATCAGTCTTGAACATAATGCGAGATTCGCTGTCGTACCCTTAAAATATGCGGGAGATAATGGAGCTATGATAGGTTGGACAGGAGTTTTACGTTATAAAGTAGAAGGGGGTCATGAGTTATCTGAAACCCTAATCAAACCTAAGGAGAGAATGGATAATATTACTATACCTTGGAGGTATTAGTAGACAAAATGAATCACAGCATAACTAAAGAAAAAATTATTCGAAAAGGTGCTGAGGCAAACCTTTATTACGGTCATTGGTTTGGGAAAGAGGCAATTTTTAAAAATCGGATTCCTAAAAAATATCGTAT
>SDNV01000252.1 GCA_004524515.1 Promethearchaeota archaeon | reverse complement strand
CAAAATCCATATTTACGTCCATTGACATTTTTTTCAACTTCTTTTAAAATTTCTTTAGATAGGTGTAATATTCCTTGATTTTACTTTAATGTTTTTCTTTCTTTTAAAAGTATGATAATTTAAACTCGATTCTAAGGGAATAATTATTCAAATATAAATATGCTTTGCATTGACGATAAAGAAAAAAAAAGATAAGATTCGATAACAATTGCAAATTTTCTTTACTATTATTACTATTTCTTATATTATTTACTAATTTTAAAACTTTAATAACGGAAACCACGACTTCCTCCTCTATTATATGAACCAAATTGCTGAGGAGCTTTTTCAGTTACTACTACATTTGAAGCCTGTGGACCCTTTTGACCTTCCACGACGTCAAATTCAACTTTGTCGTTCTCGTTAAGCGTTTTATATTCGCTGTCATCTCCCGCTAATGCGGTATAATGAACAAAAACATCACTTCCTTCTTCAGAGCTGATAAAACCGAAGCCCTTTCTAGAATTGAACCACTTTACTGTTCCTTTCAAATTACTTAACACTTATATTTATTATTTTACTTTATTTAGCTCAATATAATTTTTGATTGAGCTTAAGTTCAATTTTGGAAAAATAGTCTAAAAATCAGAATATTTTTTACAAAAATCAAAACTAAGGAAACTAATACTCCAAATGTAATAAACTTTTAGAATTTTAAAGAAAAAATAGTGAATTAATTAGTAACTATCTCTTTTGCCCATTCGGAAGCGATTTGTTTCGCTTCTTCAGTTTTTACAGTAAGTGGGTCTTGAAATATCTTCTCACCTACAACATTAGCTTTTCTATATAACTTTTTTATTCGTTCCATTGCCTTGATACCTTTTCCCGAACAGCAACACCATAATGCGACTTTTTTATCGGAGAAATCATACATTTTTGATAAACTCCTGATTGGTGGGGATGCTTGCCAAGCCCAAACAGGAGTACCAATAAAAATCAAATCATAATCAGACGGATCTTTATCGAATGCTTCTAATTTAGGTTTTTTCTTCATTGTTGCTTGCATTCCGCCCCACATGAAACGTGTTCCGCTTTCAGGGTCAAGTTCTTTAACGGGTTTAATTTCTTGAATATCTGCACCGATTGCGTTTTGTATTGTTTCCGCAATTAATTTGGTATTACCCGTAAGGGAATAATAGATCACGAGTATTTTTTGTTCCAATTTTATCATGTTTTCTTTTAATTAAACTTCTTTTAATCTAGAAATATGTGATTTTAGATATTTTTTTCCATTTTTCTAGAAATCTTTAATGAAACAACGATTTATTTACTTGAACTTTCAAATTTAGTTATTGTTAAATCTAAATGTTCACCATGAAGTTATACCCTATTATTGAGACTGAAGATGTGGAAGTGTTCCTTGATGAGAAAAGCCACTTTTCAATCGGGACATCTCCTTATTATGCTCATCAACATGCTTTGGCAATAGATTTTTATCAACATTTAGAATTGGAGAATTATACTGCAATTAGCCCTGTTGAGGGTGAAATTGTAAAAATTAGAGAATTAATTGCTCCCCGACCTAAATTTTCAAATGGAATTGCAAAGGATTATCTCACGCTTGTACGAAATCCGAAAAACAATGGTATTGTATATAAAATGCTCCATGTAAAACCATTTCTTCAAGTAGGGGATAAAATAAAACAAGGGGATTATTTAGGACAGACAATACGAAATGGTTATTTTGCTTATTGGTCGAGTCCTCACATACATCTTGAGATCCGCTCCGAAACGGATGCCATACGTGCTACGGGAGGAAAAGAATTTAGTTTATTGATCAATAATTTCCAAGAACCGATTGAAAGGGATTCTATAAAATCAATTCCTATTGAAGTAATATCCAAATTACCCGAATTTTTGTTGGTTCGATTGCCTAACGAATATTATTTGGATTTTGGACAATTTACTGGAGTTGAAGCAAATATCGATAATAATTTTAGTTGTATACTTGATGGTGGAATCCCCCATTATAAGCACGGAACTGTGATTTCTAATCAAAATACTAAATTGCTTCCAAACTCTTCGGTTTTTCTCGGAGATATAAAATTAGGAATTCTAAATAATACTTCTGGTAAATTTGGCTTTTTTGAATTTGAACCGCTGTGTATCTCTCTCAATAAGATTGAAATAAGAGGTATTTCGCTTTTTTTATCCAAAAAATTTCCCCTTCTAAAAATAATTCCTTATGAGATAAATCAATTCAAAGGTATTTCTGGAAATGAAAATTATTTAAGAATTGAATCTAAAATAACATGAAAATAGAACCACAGATCCAAAAAATACTTAATAGAATTAAAAGTACCACGAATATTTTATTAAAAAACCTATGTGATACCTTTTCCTTGTAATTAGCATAGGTTTCACCAAACATTGGATATAAGATTCTTTTTTCTTCATATATGGTTATTAACAGAAAAAATAAATGGAGAGGGAGATATAAAAATAGCGAAATCAGAGAACTCATCATGAAACAGAAGGAAAAAAGGATCAGTAAAAACCTAGCGGTCATTGGGTGTCTAACTACGGCATAATATCCGTCTTGAAGTAATTGATTCGGCTGATTTTTTCCACTATGAGCTTGGTTATTAATCCTAACGATCTCAAGGCATTGATAAAATGCGATTTGAAATACCGTTGCTCCTATAACATTGTGTATGAGAAAGAAAAGAGTAAAATCAATCAATCCTGAAAGAAGAATATAATCTATTGATCTCCAAAGAAAAAATGCTTGACATTCTACTCTTGTAAGGATTGCTAAGAAGATAGAACCGGTCGTGAATATTAAACTGATAATAAAATAAAATAATGAATGTTTCGTAATCATTTTTTGGTTATAGTATTTAATATATCATCTGGAATATGAATTGCGAATGTACATTCAAGATCACCAAGCAATCCCGTCTTTACTGGCTCTACTTTAACGGGGTGTTCAAAAATCTGATCCCAGTAAAGTTTATACCATCCCGCGCTACAATTACAAAAGTTGTTCGAAATATGATAATCCGTGCCATCTTTAAATGCACCTCTAACCCATGGGCAGTAACATAGAAAAAATTGTTTTATTTTATCCTCTTTCGCATCAAGAAATTTT
>SDNV01000079.1 GCA_004524515.1 Promethearchaeota archaeon | reverse complement strand
TATATTCATCATAATCCACAAATTCTTTCAATATTAAACTTAAAGAAGATTTATATTAGATTTCATTAAATCTTTTTTGTTTGAATAAATCTTAAGGAAAAAATAAATTATTAAAAAACAGAATTACATTTTGTAATTTTAATCTAATTTGAGCTTGAACTCTTCTATGTTATCTGGTGGCCATGCTCGAGGTGTTTTATAATTTTTTACGTATCTATGATCGCAAATGGGGTCTCCACATCCAAGCGTCTGAGTACGAGTAAAACCAAAACCTAAGATATTTGCTTCAGAGAAATCTGATAAGCAAACAAAAGGAGTATATTTTTCGGCATCCAAACGTTTATAAACCTTATGAATACCACATTGATAGAAATCAAACCCCCAATCGAAGGTTTTATTATCACCTTCTACATAATCCATTATCCAGTCATCGGGATAGGTCCTTATTTTTGATGTTTCACACATTTTTTTAGTCATTTCCATGTATTCTGGTTCAAAGGGATATTGACTCGGATCTTTACCAATTTTTTCTAGCCCCTTTTTTCTAATTTTATTACTTAAGTCACAATATTCGTAAAATAATTTCCCTATTTCACTAAACTTAAATCCTTCTTTTTCTAAAATTCGAAATATCGCAAGATCATAAATTCCACCGATAAGGTGGGTGGTCATAGGATTTTTTTGACCTCCAATATATGGGATTTCTGGAATTAATTTCTCAAATTCTGCTTTTATCTGACTTAAAATATCTTCAATTTTTGAAATATTAAATTTTCTCGTAAGTAAGTCTCTTAAAATTTCTAAGCGGTTATCAAAATTTTTTATCAATTTTCCTCTTCTCTTAAAATAATAATCATTAACAATTTTTGCAGACATTATTTAATTTACACCTTAGAGATTTTTTAAATATTAAAATCAAACTCGATATAGTTCAAAAACATCATCAACTAAAAAACCTGAATTACTAAAGACCCTTAATTCTCCTTGCCATTGCTTTAGATTTGATTCGAAATATTTTTCAAATTTTTTCACGTAGGATCGCAATTTATCACGAATCCAATTGGTTTCTTTTCCATCAATAAAAAGTGCCGCGAAAACATATTTTCCCTGTTCAATTAATATTTCAAATTCTTTATATTCCATTCTCTTCATGGGAACATTTCTTTTTTTTATTTCTGCGCTAAAATCTTGCATGGCAGTTAAAAATCCACCAATCATGTCAGAATCCATTTTCCAATGCCCTAATTTTCTAGAGTATACGGATGCTCCTACTCGATAATGTATTACCATTAAGTATCGCATATTTAAGATATCTTGTTTGATAATGTCTTCCTCGTCTGGTTCAACATCGTGTTCAGAAGATTCAATCGTTTTAAGAGGAACTCCCTCATGAGCAACTCCATCAGTTAAAGTAAAAGTATCGGTACTAGAGTCTAATTCACCATCTAACTTTGAATTTGAAACTAAAGTGATCAATTTCAACTTTAACTGTTTTGGTTTAATTTTCATTACTTTTGAGAGGTAATTTATATCAATTTTTCTCCCCTTAAATGCACTTACAATAAATTGAACGTTATTAATAAAAAAATCTTCGCTAATTTTATTGAATACATATTCAAGTTTTTTTTCAATAGTGTTTCTAGCACTATCCCAAAAATCTTCCTCATTTAAACTAATTTCATTGAATGCGTTAAAGTCTTTGGAAGCAATTTTGATATAATTTTTTATTTGAATATCCAGCGATTTCAAAGAATTGGTAATCTGAGAATGTTCAGTTTGAAAATTAAGTTCATTTTCCTCTAAATTTTTTCTGGATTTAAGAATTAAGTTATATTTTAATTCTAATTGATTAATTTTATTTTCGAAACTGGATAATTCAGAGTTAATTTTTTCACGTAATTCTTCTTGTTTCTCTTCTGAGTTTGCTTTATCAAGTTTACTTTCTAATTGGTCTTTAATTTTATTTAATGAATGAATTAATGTATCTTTATTTTTATCCCACTCTTCAGTAATATCACTTACGGTTTGAATAAAATCCTTAAATTCAGTTGTGGCTGATTTTATGAATTTTATTAATTCTTGATCGTATTTTTTTATTTTTTGTTCTGTTTCTAAGTAATTCTCCCTAATTTTGTTTTCCGCAGTTGTTAATTTTTTTTTTTCTATCAAATCCGAAATGCTGTTTGTCATATTTTCTATTAATTTTTCAATCTCTTGTATGTTCTCATTTAAATCTTTGTTTAATTCATCTTTGCGTGCTAGTTCCAGTTTTAAATGAAGTTTATTCTTTAATTCTAACACTTTATTATTCCAGTTATTCTCCTCATTTTTTAATGTTTGATTCCACTTTTGTATTAAATCATTAGAAAAATCTGGAAAAATTTCAAATTGGTTATTAATTTCATTAACTATGTCATTAAAATTTTCATATTGTTTAGAAAGAGCTTGATTGAACAGTTTGATGTTATCATTTAGAGAAATTGCGCTTTCTTCAAGTCTATTCTCATTAAGCAAGTTAGAGATTAAATTATTTTTCTCATTGGAGAGATCTTGGAGTTCTGAGGCTCCTAAACTTATAAGTTTTTCTAAATCTTCCCGTTTTTCAATTATTTTTTTATAAATACTAAATTTTTCCTCTGATTTTTCTTTTTTCTCCTTCCAAGTTGATGTAATTTGGTCAAATTCTTCTCTATATTTATCAAAATGGAGTTGGGAATAGAGTTCTGATATTTGGGAATTCATTGTAGAATCAATATTCCTAATTCGATCTAAGCTTTTATGTAATAATTCTTCTATTGATTTGTGATTTGAGAAATTTTGTGAAAAAAACTCTAGAGTTTCTAACTGATTTTGATTTATTTTTTCAATATTTTCATTTAAATAATTCTCTAATTTTTTTTGCGCCTCTCGATCTTCTGCATCCTCAGTTCTTTTTTTGACAAATTCTTCTTTTTCCTTAATTTTTTCTTCTAATTGAGATTTTATAGATGAAAGATCTTCTTCAAATGAGCTTTTGATAGGTGGCCAAATTTGTTTAAATCGTTTATCCAACAATTCAGATTTGATAAATTTATGTTTAGTATTAATATGTGTATGCATATTTTCAAAATCCTTAATCCTTGATTCGCTGGACTTATGAATTTGGGCTAATTTTGCTCGGGCTTCGGGGGTTTGTTCTTCTTCTATTAATAATTCAATAATCTCTGAACCATTCTTTAACATATTATTTAATTCTGTTTGAATAGTCAATAATTCAAATTTAGCTTGTTTAACGGTTTTTTTTTCTGCCATTATTTCCTTATATGGAACTTGCTTGACTGGATGGATATGCTCTTCAAGGATTAAAAAATTTTCTAGGATATATTTCTTTTTAATTGATTTTATATTACCTATTAAATATTCATTAATAATCAAATCGTTAATGACTATTTTTACCCGTTCTAATGCATTAGTGAAGTCAAATTTTTTACTAAATTCATTTAAGTCAAGGTGTTGTTTATCGGGATTAGATTTAATAAATTTTACTATATTTTTAATAATATCTTGAGCAATAGTATTTTGTTCATCATAATATTCTTCAAAATGGGATTTTGTACTAAATATTAAACCATTGATTAGACCATTAGAACTCATCCAGATGGCTAAATCTTTCGCTAATTTGGGAGAAACGGAAAATTTTTTACCAATTGGGGAAAAATAGATATTATCCATTTCCTGGGTTCTTGACAAAATTTCATTTTCAATTAAATCAATAAGTCTATCCCAAACAAAATATATACAAATAAGACCCAAAACTGTACTTAATAGGTTTTGTTGAGTTGAACTAATTCCAGTATATTGTTCTGTAAATCCGCCATTTTCCTGTTGCATATTTTTTAAGAAATCAAACATCCTTCCAAAATCAATTAAATCCAATTTTTCTAATAAACCAAGACAAATAATGGTCCAAAAGGTAGAATGCATTGAGGGAAATTGTTTATTAATTCCCCCTTCCGGTATGTGCCAAATTGAAATAATTGAATTATATTTTTCTAACTCCACAACTTCGTCTTCATTTATTATCTTCAAACTTAAAATTTGATAAATTAATTCAATATCATCATGAGGTTTTTTTTTAAGAAAGTTATATGCCGTTTCTCTGTTAATGGTACCTAATTTTCCCAGTAAATATAAAGTAGAAAGAGCAAAAAAACTTGATGCGATGGAGGTTTTTCCACCACATCCGATCACACAATTTTTAGATTGACAATGGATAAAACCGCCTTCTCCTCCCGAAGTAGAAACTTGAGAATTAATAATAAATTCAATGTCCTTATTGTCAATAATCTCGTTAAGTTTTAATAATTTCAAGTTAGCAATACAATAAAAAGTAGTCCAAGTATCGGGTTCATCAAGATCTTTTGAAAATTTATACCCTCCATCCGGATGTTTTAATTCTAAAATAAATTTCTTAACTGAATCTACATTTATGAGATTAATTTTCTCTAATTGATAACATAACAAAAGCGTCCAAAATAAAGTTTCACTTGATTGATAAATTTCGCCATCCTTAATGGCTTTTTGCACAAAATCTAAGCTCTTATTTAAATTGAAAGGATTTCTAATTTTATTTTCAATAAAGGAAAATTCTGGAATCCAACACAAATTAAATATCATAAATCACTAAGATAAAAGGTATGTTAAATGCTATTTATTTTTTAACCTTGTTTAAAAATAGTATCTCGGGGAATTTTTTTTACTTTGAATCTTTATTTTTGGGCAACAAAATAAGTTCCTAATTCTTCACCTTTCAGTATTTTCTCTAAAATATTACTATTATTAAATGATGTGATAATTGCTGGTATACCCACTGTAGTTGTCTTTTTAACAGCTTGAATTTTTGATTTCATTCCCCCAAATGTTACTTTTCCATCTATATCTTCTGCTAATTTTTCTAGATTTTCTGTAATTTTATCAACCTGTCTAATGATTTTACTATTAGCATGGATTTTAGGGTTTTTGTTATATAAACCTTCAACATCAGTTAAAATTATGAGAAGATCCACATATAATAAAATGGAGACTAACGCTGAAAGTGTATCATTGTCGCCATAACTTAATTCCTCAATTGCGACTGAGTCATTTTCATTAATTACAGGCACAATTCCCTTCTCTAATAACACTTCTAATGTATTCCTAACGTTTGATTTCCTTGTTGAATCTTTTGTATCATCTGCTGACAGTAAGATTTGTCCAATATGTAATCCATATTTCTCAAATTCTTGTTGATATAACCTCATCAAATGAATCTGCCCTACAGAAGCTAATGCTTGAAGTTTTTTATATTCTTTGGGACGCGATTTAAGACCAAGTTTAGCGAGTCCACAACCTATAGCTCCACTACTTACTAAAATTATAGAATATCCTTCATTAATCAAATCTGATACTTCTTTAACAAAAGCTCTAACTTTATCATAAAATATCTCGGCAACTCCATCAGTGATCATTTGGGTACTAATTTTGATCACTATTTTTTTAATCTCAGAAGGGAATGTTCTCATGAAGTTAAATCAACTAATTTAAAAATTAGAATATAATTCAACTAAAATAATATAAAATTTAGTCTTTTTTATTTGGGAAAAAAATGGAACATTTTTTAAAAAGGTAAAAATGAATAATTTATCCAGGCACTAAATTTAAGAATTGCGTTATAACCCAGATGACTAAAACTAATACTATAATTACAGGAACCATTATTATTAGAAATGTATAGGCCCCTTTTATCATTCCTCGATTCCATTGTTTCACACCATCTTTCCAATCTTTTCGGGTCTCATTTTGCCACTTTTCCATATCTTGTTTAATTTTTGCCGTTTGGGCATCCCATTGTTGCTGATTTTCTATTTGAATTTTTTGCGCGTCATCACTCCATTTTTTAATTTGAGAGTTAAAATTTTCACCCATTTTATTAAAAAAACTTTCTACATTTTTTTGACTTTTTTCCCAATCTTCTATGGATTTTTTGGTCTGATCTTCTAAATTCTTTTGAAAATTATCATATCCGTCTTTAATACCAGATATAAAATCGTTCCACCCCTTCAAAAAGGGATTCTCTTTTTTCTTATCTGAATTATTTTGGTTGCTCATATTTTTTTATATGTTTTTTCTCATATTTCTATTTAACTGAATTTAAGTAAACTTTTAAATCATAAAAATCATAAATTAGAAAGAATTTGAATAATTTAAAAAAAAATTAGCTAATAAGTGGATATTTCAATGCATTTTAAATACATTATAAACACACCGTTATATAAGACTTTTTCAGACCTCGGTAAAAGAATTTTTTTGCCAGATGGAATATTTTATTGGTCGGGAAGGGCAAAAAAAGAGGCAGAATTAATAGGAACGATTGGTTCAGCTTATGGATTTGAAAAGGATTTTATAGATGGGGGTACTTCAGAATGGGTTCCTTGCTATTTAAAAGATATAAAAAAATATACAAGCATTAATATTAATGATATAGTATCATATGCTGCGATTGCGGGAGTACCAGAAATCCGGGAAACTTGGAAAAATTGGATAATAAAAAAATCGGAGTACGATAAGACCAGAGATATCGAAAAGTTATCTCGATTAGAGGAATATATAACAACACCAATTATAACATCAGGTGTTACGAATGGAATTTTCTTAAGTTGCTCATTGTTTTTAAATCCTGGTGAATATATTATCTCTCCAAATAAGAGATGGGGAAACTATGATAATATCATCATAAAAAACATAGGAGCAAAGATTAAATCTTTTGAATTTTTTAAGGACAATGAAATTAATATTCAAGGTTTAAGAGAAGCTATTGAAGAAGTCTCTAAAATTCAAAATAAAATTGTAATAATATTAAATTTTCCAAATAATCCTACAGGATATATTCCTTCTCTAAAAGAAACCAAACAAATAATTGACTTGCTTGAAGAAAGTCACCATCCCGAGAAACCAATTATTGTTTTAGTTGATGATGCATATGAACCTTATGTTTTTAGAGAAAGTGTACTAAAGAAATCAATTTTTTATGATTTACATGAGTTAGAGGAAAATATTATCCCAGTTAAATTAGATGGCATTACTAAAGAACTTCTATTATACGGCGGTCGAATAGGTTTCTTCACGTTAGGATTAAAACCTAATTGGGTAAAAAATGAGGAGGATTTAGAAATTCTAAAAAATGAAATCAATAATAAATTAGAAGGTATCACTCGTAGCACGGTTTCGAATTGTAATCATTTTTACCAAACACTTACACAAAAGATTTTTGAAGACAATACTATGGAACAAATTTTAGATATGCGAAATAAAGTGAAAAATCTTCTCGCACTTAGATATGAAAAAATAAATTCGGAATTAAATAAAATAGATAATCCCAATATTACGGTAGATCCTAACTCAGGAGGGTTTTTTATTTTTGCTAATCTCAATCCAAATAAAGTTAAAGCATCAGAATTTGCGGATCATCTTTTAAAGAAGTATAAAGTGGGAGTCATTCCAATCGAAAAGCCAACTGAAAATATAAATGGAATCAGAATAGCATATTGTTCCATAGACCTCGAGAAAATACCAGAATTTGTAAAAAGGATTAATTTAGCACTTAAAGATTTCAATTAGACTATCAATTATTTTTTTTTTAATTAAGTTTTACTTATGTTTATGGATACTTTTATAAATGGTACGTAGATTTTTATAATAACATTTTTATAAAAGTTTTAGTGTAATTATATCACTAAAAAAAAAAGAGATGATGGTTTATCGCAAAATTATACTTAATTAATAAAGGGGAATTAAATGAAATCAATAATCCCGTATTCTCTACAGGTGATGTTTACCTCTTAGATACCCAAAGTACCATTTACGTCTGGATCGGAAGTAAATGTAGTGTTGATGAGAAAACTACTGGTGCAGCAAGTGCCCGTAGACTAGATCAAGAAAGAGGTGGGGCAGCAAAGATAATAACCGTAGATCAAGGACAAGAAACTCAAGATTTTTTAAAGGCTGTAGCCACGATGGGGGCAATGAAAATTGTGGAACAAAATATCGCAAAGACAATGTTAAAAGATGTAGTAACTGGTGATTGGGCTCAATTTGCTGAACATAAGAATGTATTATATCGCGTATCGTCGGAGGAATTTCAAGATATAAATGCCATGAAGATGGTTCAAGTTCCTTTTTCAAAAGACCAATTAGACTCTGAAGATTGTTTTATCGCAGATTTAGGAACGAAAATGTATGTGTGGCAAGGTAATGCCTGTAATGTAAAGGAAAAAGTTAAATCAGGTCAGTGGGCACGACAAATCGATGCGAATCGTGCTGGTGAACAAAATGAAGTTATTTTCGAAGAGGGTGATGATGCTGAATTTCTTGCAGCCTTAGATAAAGGAGAAAATTATAAGGTTTCGGATGCAGTTCAATTTAGAGCAGAATCTGAGTTAGAACTTGAAACTGATGCTGATAAAGCCGTTGCTGCCATTGAACCTGAACATAAAGCAGAAATAAAAGAAACTCCGGAAATTAGAACAGAGATATCTTCAAGTGCTGCTCCAGGGATACCCGGACAAATAGACGATTCCATTATGACGGTTGAGAAAATGGAAGGGAGACGCAAATGCCCTAACTGTGGAAATGAAGATAAAATGATGATACATGAATCTGTAGATAAGTCAAACATTATACTTGATTATCCGCGAATGTACGGAAAGAAATTTAGGTGTGGACTCTGCGGATGTCTCTGGCGTGAAAAATAATAATAATTCTAAATTTATTTTATCTTTTTTTATTTATAATTTTTTATTAAGAAAGATTAGTTAAGTTAATTAGATTTCGATAAATCTCTTCGCATTATTTTGATTTTCTTTTTTAATTCAATTATTTCTTTATCTTTTTCTTCTAACTGAGATTCATCCTTTAATTTCTCATCTTTAACTTTTTGTAAATCATTTAAAATTTTATCTTCAATTCGTTCTGCTTCATAAATTTTATTTTTTAATTCTTTAATTTCTTTTTTCAACCCATCTATCTCAGATTCTCTTTCTTTTAATAAATTGTCCTTATTACTTAATTGGATTTCATGTTGAGCTGAAAATTTTTGAGTTTTTTCAATTTTTTCTTCGTATCGAGCTAAAAATTCTTGATTAGCAATAAGTTTCTGAGTCTTCTCTTCATTCTCAAGCGCAAGCGATTTAATACGTTCTTCTTTTTTCTCTAGATCTTTTTTAACAAGATTGAAGGTTTCTAATTGCTGTTGTAGGTCAGCTATTTTTTGATTCGCGGAATTTAATGAGTTTTCAACCTCAAAAATAGCCTTTTCTTTTTCTGTAATCACTTCATCCTTTTTTTCTAGTAATAATTGAGTTTTTTCAAATTTGGATTTTTGGACTGAATCTTGTTGAAGATAAGTTATTTGCTCTTCCAAAATTCTGATTTTGTTGGATTTTTCCTCTAGCTGCTTTAATAAATTTTCATTTTCACTTTTAAATTGATTGATTTGATTAGTTAAACTATTTATTTTTTGATTTTGGGTATCAATTGTAATATTTAAATCTTCAAGTTGTCCTATGCGCTGTTCCATAATTTCAATTTTTTTATCCTTTTGTTGCGCAGATGAGAATAATTCTTGGATGTATCTTTGTTTTTCTTGAATTATTGCATCTATCTCTTCAATTTTAAGAGATTTTTCATTTATTATACCGTTTAATTCATTGATTTTGTTATCTTTAAGTTTTAATGAGTCCTTTAACTCTTGAACTTCGTGAATTTGAGCTCCACTAACTTCCGTTATCTCTGATAAATTCTTAATCTCACTTTCTAATTGTCTAATCTTTTCATTTTTTTGGGAAATTAGTTTATCTTTATCTTTTAAAATTTCAATATTAGCCTGAGAGTGTTCTCTTACATTTATCTTAGTATTCTCTATTTCACGTTTTAAATTTTCTGTTTCTCTCTTTAAACTTTCATTTTCCGTGAGAAGATTGTTTAATTGATCATGTAATTGTTTATTTTGTTCTATAAATAAATTAAGCTGCTCTTGTATAGTTTGTTCAGATTCAGGTGAATCGTCTTTTTCTTTTTTTTCCTCAACCCATCCGAGGGCGGAAAGAGCATCAACGATTGATTTATCCTCATCCTCACGCTCATCTGGCATATTTATAACCTCATTTTTAAGTTTCCATTCTTATCAAACCAACGTAATTCAAACTATTAAATTTTTGTATAATAATTAAAGTTTTGCAAAATAACCATTAATTATGCTAATTTGGATGTTTTACTTATGGAGGCTTGGAAATTTAGAGAATTTTCGTGAAGAACCTTTTTTATATTGAATGTTTTCTTTTTTTCCCCCACTTAAATGACTCAATAAGGTGTTGTAAATACATATCTTCGGTCTAATAAGAATTTGGTAAAATATCCAATAGATAACGCAACCACCATGCTTATTTCTAAGGGGGTTTTAATAAAATTTGTCAATAAAAATTGAATTCCGATGTTTTCGACCGTTGTAATAATGGCAAATCCTAGATATTTGAAAAATTCTTCAGAGGTCTCTTTTAGTCGTAGAACTGTTTTCTTAAAAACAATAAATTTATCCAAGATAAACTTTACAATATAAGTTATGCCCACAGCTAATATCGAGCCTATCAATTCTGGCATGTTATAGGGATTGGTTGAACAATAATAGAACTTAATAATTTGAACATCTCTAAAATTTTCACATATATTAGGAGCTAAATAGAGTTGATTTGTTTTTTGAATAATATAATTTAAAATAATCATAGCTAGAGCGAAAGTAAAATAGAGCATCATCTGTTTTTTTATATTATATGATTTTGTATAATCTTGATTTTTTTCCATTGATTATTCCCTCATTAAGTCATTATTTAGTTTTGCGCCACAATGATAACAAAATTTCGCTATAGGTTCTTTAATTTCACCTCTACACACGGGACAATATCTTATCGCTTGATTTGCTAAAATATATGGCTCATGAGGGGCTAAACCACGTTTTTTTCCTCGGAATATAAAAGGTAACCAGCAGATTATGGGAAGAAAGAAAAATGGAATAAAAAATATAAAATTTAACACTAAGGATAAGATTAAAAATACAACTGTCAAAATTACAAATAAAATATTTATAAGGATTATATTTTTCCTATGCATCTTTATTGCTTCTAATTCGTTAATTTAAACTATTGGGTATTTTAATGTTATACTATTTTAATTATTTATACGGTCCTTCCAAGATACTGAATCTCCCGACTCCTGAAATTCCTCTGATTCTGCTTCTTCAATTTCATCAGATGATTTTTTTGAAGAATCTGAAGTATTGGAAATTATCTCCTCTGTTTGGCCTGATAAATGAAAAGAGCCTAATTCTTGTTGAGTTTTTGTAAAAGAATCAAATAATTCTTTAGTAAATTTTTCTTTTTTTGTATCCTTACCAGTAATTTTGAGGTAAAGTTTTCTTAAACCAAAAGCTAATAAAGAAAAACTCAATGAAAATGCAAAATAAACCCAGAACCAATACTCATATCTGCCATAATTAAATGAGAGTATCGCAAAAATACCTAAAAAGATTACACATCGAATTAACATGGGAGCTAATTGTTTTTTAAGCATTTGTTTCATCAATTGCATCGTTTCTTGCTGTAATTGGAACATAAGCAATTCGTCACCTAAAACTTGGGCTTGTCGTAATCTTTCTTGAAGATTTCGCGCATTATTTCGTATTTCTTTCATAATTTCGGGTTTTAACCCGAGAATCCAGTTTAAAATATAGCCAAGTATCACCAATCCGATGGAAATGTACATTAATTGAAAAATGATATCAATCGTTAGCGGTTCAGTTGCCATAAAACCATCACTATAATTAGAAAAATTGAATTTTAATTAAATTTTTGTATATAATAATACTTGAAATAAGGATTTAAACTCATCTTATAATTAATGAGCAAAAAAACAATTTAACTATCTTAAATTTCCAGATAAGTAGCCTTTCACATATTTAGCATAGAGAGTTTTGAATTTAGTAGGTATAGAAGCCATTATTGCACATCCTAAACGACAGCCATCACAGAAATCGAAACTATCATGTTTTTGCGATATATCACTCATTTCTTTACAATTATATATTTTTGAAAGAGAATGATTGAATGGATTAAATCTTAAAAGAGGATGAATTTTACATGGGTAATTAATAAATCCATCATGACTAATGAACATATATGTTTCAGCTACATGACACCGTAAAATGTTTTGATGCTTAGGATTACCCCCAAATCCCCCTTTTCTAACAATTTCAATACTAACAGGGTCTGTTAGTATATTTTTAAATTTTGATCGTAAATCTCTAATAGTATTTGCCCATAATGTTAAATCTGGGATCAAATCCTGAATATTGTTAACTCGATAACTTTTTCCAGATATATCCCAGATTATATCTTCAGCGGGATACAATTCTATAGAACAATTTAGTTTTTCTGATAATTCACAAATTTCTTCAAGTAGATGGATATTGTCTCTCATTACGACGGTACTAATAATAACTTTTATATCTTTCTTGTTTGCTAAATGAATGGATTCAATTACTTTATCAAAAACTTTGATTCCTCTTGATTTATCATGCAATTCTGGTGTGGGATAATCTAATGAGGTTAAAATATAATCCAAACCTTCTAGTTTTGGTAAAATTTTAGGAAGCAAAAAACCATTAGAAGTAATTCCATTAACGAAATTATGCTCAATCCCCATATGATATACAATTTCAGGAAGATCTTGTCTTAAAGTTGGTTCGCCACCTGTAATAGAAAGTGTGTTTATACCGATTTCAGCTAACTGATCAATTAAATATTTTACTTGATCAGTAGTCATCTCATCATTTATATAAGATTCAGGTAAATAATTAACGGTACAGAAGGGGCAATGTGCGTTGCATCTTAATGTAATTTCTATTTGAGCAGAATAGGGTATTTTTCTCGATGAAAAATGATTCAATAAATAATTTTTTACATATTGGGTATAACTTTTTAATCTTATGCGGGGAATTAATTCGCACCGTTAATTCTTTCAAATAGATTTATATTAATTTCCAAAAATTATAATTCTTAATCGTGTAGGTATTAAAAATATAACTAAAGAAATATATAAAACTAGTT
>SDNV01000251.1 GCA_004524515.1 Promethearchaeota archaeon | reverse complement strand
TTGTTATGTATGGGAAGATCCGAAGCATCTACCTGAGTTTGAAAATGCCATAACATTAAGTATTAGCCAATTTTTGAATCATTCCTATAAACCAAATGTAAAATATTTGTATGATTATCAGAAAAAAGCTATTGAGTTTTCTGCGGTTAAAAACATTGATAAAGGAGAGGAATTGACTGTCAATTATAATGGATTAGTTAAAGATAAAACTCCGGTTTGGTTTGACGTGGAATGATATTTAACTTTCTTTTAACGAATTTAATGTGTTAAGATTCATAATATCATATTTCATATCATCATCCTTAGGAGTTTCTAAAATTCCAGGCAGTTCAGCAAATCGCTCATCATTTATAAAAAATCCAAAAGGTTTCTTACCTATTTTACCTTGACCGATGTGAGTATGGCGATCCACTCTGGATCCTAATTCTCTTTCGGAATCGTTGAGATGAAACGCGTAGAGATATTGTAAACCTATAGTATCTTCAAATTTATCCCACATAGCTTCGTATTTTTCTTTTGTCGTAAAATCATACCCTGATGCGAATGAGTGACACGTATCGAAACATACTCCAATTCGATTTTTATTAGTAATTTTGTTGATTATGGTCGATAAATGGCGAAACTTTCTTCCTAAATTATGTCCTTGACCTGCGACAGTTTCGAGTAAGATTTTTACTTTAGATTGTTTTGTTTCTTTAAGCAAAAGATTTAATTGCTCTGCAATCCGGGTCAATCCCGTATCTTTGCTTTCATTCTCATCTTTATAATTATAGGTTCCGGGGTGAATTACTACATAATCGAATTTCAATTGGTCTGCTTTTTGGATCTCGTCATGCATTGCAGTATATGATTTTGAAAGTTTTTCTTTATCCGATGTCGCTAAGTTAATAAGATAGCTATTATGAGACATAATAGGCCAAATAGAGTCTTTATATTTTACTTGAGTCTCTAAGAAATCATCTATTTCATTTTGTTCTAAAGGATTTGACACCCAACCACGTACATTACGGATAAAAGCTTGAATAGTCTCACAACCGAGTTCATAGCCTCTTTCTAAAGCTAAAAATTTGCCCCCACTAATACTCATATGTGAACCTAATCTCATAGATACTCCGATTCATTCTTCACTTTTATTGCTTAAAATCTTAAAAAAATTTTGATCACGATCTTTTAACTCTTCACTATACCATTTTTCAAATTTTAACATCTTGATATTTCGATACAATAAAAATAATGGAATCGCAGTAAAAGAAAGATATATCACATTCAGCCAAATAGAGAAGTTTCCCCATTCATAGTTAATCTGATCGCCATTTAATTCGACAATTATTCCAAGATCGATTGCTATTCTATGTGTTTCATTGATACTATTTATACTAAATATAACATCTATATAACCAGTTATTGTATAGTTTTCCTCTGCCTGGATAACCGAAAAGTCTTCATAGGATATTGACTTTCTAGGTGTAGTGAAATTTGAATCGACGATCTGCTGAAGAGCTCCACCGGTCCTCAAGCGATAGTTCCCATAAGATATACCAACAACCTCTACATCCCCTCTTGAGAGTGCAGTTATTGTATAACCAAAATCATGATATAAATATGAACGATGTTGCACATACATATTCACCTCCAATCCACCAGAGCCATCATTAACGGGGGTAGTGAATTCTTTTGTGCCCTCATAGTATCCTATACCGAGGATAGTTTTTAAATTAAAGATTGCGATGGCTCCTAATAAGTACCCAACTAAAATAACCGTTAAAAGAAAAATCTTGTAGATTCGTTTATTATTTGCTGTCAAAGTTTTTTAAATAGGTTTTGATCTATAAAATGTACGTAAATTTATAAGCTTATATCTCATAAATAAAACGCAAAAGGCTTTAATTGATATTGTTTAAAAGTCATCACTACTAGTTATAAATATAATATCCTATAGATTTTAAGCAAGAAAATGGGTATAAAAGCAAAAAAAAGCGCAATTCTTCGTTTCACAGGTTCGATACTGATATTAATCGGTTTAATGATCTCATTAATTTTTAGAATTCTTTTTCTCGATAATACAATAGGCTCTATAATATGGATATTGTTAAACCTCCCTTGGATCATGGTTTCTTTTCTATTAAAGTTATCAATTGATTTTGTTAGCAATAATTCTAAAAAAATTTTGTTATTTTTAATAATTTATTCATCCCTTATCCTCCTTGTCCTTATAATGTGGAATGTATTAATAGCTGCGACAGTAGTTTTTAATTTCATTTTAAGCCTTCTCTCATTAACATCGTGGTATTTTTGTTTATCACTATATAAAAAAAGAAAAATTGTGTTTCTTCTAAGTGGTATATTTTATGTATCAGGAAGTATTTTTTTAAATTTAAAAAATGATTTTTTAGGAACTATTTTAAGTATTTGTATCGTCGGTTTGGGAATAGTTTTGATTCTTATAATTGAATTTAACTTGCGAAAAAAGGGGTATATGAATTATATTTAAGCACGGGTCCTCTTTCTGAACTAGTTTAAAAGAAGAGTTAATAAGAATAGTTATTCAATCGTTTCCAAAAATCCCTCAATTCTCCTTTTTCAAATGTAAAAGTTAGATCCCTTGGTTTTGATGGTTCTTTCTTGAAAAAGTTAGGGACATCATTAGACTCTGAATCTATGCCAACTTTTTCATTAAATTCAAGTTCTGCCTGCAATATATTCTCTCCAATTTTAATAATATCTTCTCTTTTTAAATCTAAATTATACATGGCATTAAGCGCATTTGCGATAACTTCCATGTTCTCATAGCTTGGTCCGATAAAATAACAGCATCCAAGAGAGTCTAATATTACGGTATATACTTGTAATTCAAATGATAAGTCTAGTTTTGCTTTATTATTAGTTAGTTCTCCATAATCTTTATGCTGACTCGCTTTACGTCCAGCTATTGCCGCACCAGAGGTATGGTCTGCTCCCATAGGTGAGGTTGCGAATGTGACGCTCATGGCCTTAAAGATTCTTGGGTCATAAGCAGACATCCCCTGTCCCTTAACGTGAGGGACTCGTTGAGCATGTAAAAGTTCTCCAATATTTTTTACTCCATTTCCATACGTCTTCCCAATTTCGTTATTAATTCGAATATTCTTGTCCAAAATCTCAA
>SDNV01000250.1 GCA_004524515.1 Promethearchaeota archaeon | reverse complement strand
TTGGACCTTTATGCATAATCAGACTTATTTTAAAATTATTAAAATCGGTGTTTTTGAATAAGAAATAGTTTCCTAATAAAGATAGGTCTTCAAAACTTATAAAGATATTAGGTAAACCTAATTTCTAATAATAAAAAGTGTTTATCTTGACTTCATATTCCCCCGTTTAATATACCGAAATATGTTTTTAATCTCTCAAAATATTAAAAAAAACTGCTTAAGAAGATAAAATAAGGGAAAAATCATCTAACTAAACTATAATGAATGATCAAAAAATATTTATTTGTCATAACTAATAAATTTAAATTAGAAAAGAACTTAATAAATATTGGAAACTATGATAAAATCAATGCATAGAAAATCTCATAGGCATAGAAGAAGAGGTACTCCCTTAATAAAATGTCTAACGGAATGTGAGAAACAGAAGGATGTTAAGGTTCTAAATGTAAATGTGGGATACGGGGCAAAAAGGCGCTTAGCTCACTTGGGGATAGTTCCCGGTACAATCATAAAAAAAAAGAAACAAGCCCCATTTAGTGGGCCAATAGAGATAAATGTAAAAGGAACCTCGATAGTTATTGGTCGGGGCATAGCTTCTAAAATTTTGGTAGAATGTGACGAAGCTTGCTCTTATTAAGAGAATTTATTTAATAAATTTTTAAATTCAGTTATTTTAAAAAGTTGTATGTTTATTTACTTAAATAAGATAAGATTATGAGTTGTCATTTACCGAAAAAGCCAAAAAAGGAAGGACCATATAAGGATACAATAAATATAGCGTTAGCAGGTAATCCTAATGTGGGAAAGTCTGTTATTTTTAATCAACTTACTGGGCTTTCACAGACCATTGGCAATTGGCCAGGCAAAACCGTAGAAAGAATGGAGGGCTATTTGGATTTTTTAGGCTATCACTTCAATATAGTTGACCTACCGGGTATTTATAGTCTATCCACCTATTCTTTAGAGGAAATAGTGAGTAGAGAATATATAGTATCTGATGAAGTCGATCTGATAATCAATGTTATTGATGCTACCAATCTTGAGAGAAATCTTTTTTTTACATTTCAGTTATTACAGTTAGAGGTCCCAATGATCCTGGCGATTAATCAAATGGATATACTGAGAAAAAGAAATATTGACTTAGATTTTGAAGAATTAGAAAAGATTTTCAAATTACCAGTTCTCCCTGTAGTTGCTGTCCATGGCACTGGAGTTCACCAATTATTAGAAGAAGCCATAGAAATGGTAGTTTACCGTCATAGTCATTCCCATTTTAATGGTACAGAACCCGAAGAATGTGACCATCATGGCCATGATTATTATCGTGAGGAACATGTACATAATAAAGTAGAAAGTTGGCCTCCGTTAAAGAAAGAATTCGAATTTCCCGATTTAACCTCTATACTCTCGTTTGGAAAAGAGGTTGAGACTAAAATAAAAGATTTAATCCAACAAATAAATAGGAATTTAGAATATTTTTCAAAGTTTCATTATCCTTCAAGGTTTTTAGCTATAAAATTATTAGAAGATGACGAGGAAATTAAAAAGATTTTTGAAGCTCATGAAAAATTAAGAAAAATCATGGAGCAAGCTGAAAATTATCGAAAAAAGTTAGAAGAGTTTCACGGAGAAGATATTAATACTATAATTTCATCTGAAATTTATAATAATATTCTGAAGATTATTGAAAAAGTAGTACTGATAAAGTCCAAAGAAAAGACTAAAAAAATACCTCTAGCAGATAAAATTGATCATTTAACCACTCATTCAGTTTGGGGTTATGCTATTTTGGCTTTAGTTGTTTTCGGAATTTATGCTTTTACATTCACAGTTGGAGATTTTTTAGGAGGGCTATTAGAGGGCGTATACGAAGACCTGAGTCTAAATGTATATGAAATATACGGAGAAGATAATATTTGGGTCAAAATTTTCTGGAATGGTGCAGTTGGAGGATTTTTTGGAGCTGTGGGGGGTGTTTTAGTATATGTTATTCCATTTTTTTTAATAATTGAGATTTTACAAGATTCGGGATATCTTCCCCGGGCTGCATTTCTTATGGATAGAATCATGCATATAATAGGAGTCCACGGTAAAACGATAATTCCGATGATATTGGGATTTGGTTGTAATGTACCTGCGTGTGCTGGATGTAGAATTATGGAAACCGAGAGAGAGAAAAAAATTTCGATCGTTTTAACTTCTCTTATTCCGTGTGCAGCAGTTATGACCGTGGTTATGGGATTAGTAGGGAGGTATTTAGGTTTATTTTGGGTTTTATTTCTATTTGCTATAAATTTTTCCGTAATTCTTTTGGTTGGAAGATTACTAAATAAAACCATGCCGGGAGAGTGTACAGAGCTTATCATGGAAATGCACGAATATAGGTTACCTAATTATGGTGTTATTGCCAAACAAACTTGGTTAAGGTCTAAAGAATTTGTTTATAAAGCGCTTCCTTTGATTATAGTACTCGGAATACTTTTAGAAATAATGCTTGAACTACGTTTATTAGAGCCTATTAATATTGTGTTATCACCGATTACGGTGTTCTGGTTAGGGTTACCCTTAATATGTGGTGTATTCTTAATATATGGTATCCTACGTAAGGAATTAACCTTAGTACTCCTTGCGCTTCTAGCTTCTTCTATGGGTATATCTCTCTTAGAACTGATGACTCCCATCCAAATGATTGTTTTTTGTTTAGTTACTATGCTCTATATTCCTTGTTTTGCCACCATTATTATTATCGCCAAACAATCCAATTGGAAATTTGCGCTTCAAATTTCTTTTATGGAAATTACAATAGCATTGTTGATTGGTGGATTTATCCATTTTGGTTATATTTTTTTTACCACTATATAATTTATTTATTTTTTAAAAAACAATTTATATTATATTTAAATTATTTTATGGATTCATATACGTAGCAAAGACCGCTAAAAAATACAGAATTAATCTTAGAATAATAATTTTTTTTCAACATTATGAAAGTTAGAATAACTACACCTTGCCGTATACATCTTTCTTTAATCGATGAGAACGGATACACAGGTAGAGTCGATGGTGGGATTGGTCTTATGTTAGATAGACCAAATGTAGTCTTTGAGGCATCAAATTCAGCAACTCAATTTAAAATTGAAGCGAATAAATATT
>SDNV01000249.1 GCA_004524515.1 Promethearchaeota archaeon | reverse complement strand
TTTTTGTGGCACGGGAAATAATGGTGGAGATGGATTTGTTGTTGCACGTCATCTTTCTGCATTTAGCATAAATTCTATTGTATTTTTATTAGGTTCCCCTGAAAAAATTAGAACCAGAGAATCAAAATTAAATTGGGATATCATTTCGAGTAATCTAAATGTATCAATCGAAACTATTATAATTGGAGACTCCACAGAAATTAAAAACCATTTAAATAAAAGTGGAACATGTAAAAACGTTAAAGTGCTCGTAGATGGATTATTAGGAACAGGGGTAAAGGGAAAACTTAGAGAACCAATATCTACAGCTATTGATCTAATTAATAATTTTAAAAATGAATTAAAAATTCCACTGGTCTCAATAGATATACCCTCGGGTTTAGATCCGAATACGGGCAAGGTGCTGGATAAAGCAATAAAATCGGATTTAGTTATTTCACTTCATCGAGTTAAGAAAGGGCTAAGTCAATATAATGAATATATTGGTAAAATAATAAGTAAATCAATAGGAATCCCCCAGGAGGCAAGTTTATTTGTTGGTTTAGGGGATTTAATTCCCGCATTAAAAGTTAGAAAAGTAGATAATCATAAAGGACAATTTGGCAGAATGCTAGTAATTGGAGGGTCTAAAAATTATTCTGGAGCCCCTGCATATAGTACATTGACCGGTATAAATTTTGGCTGTGATTTAGTAATTACTTATGTCCCACAAGTTATAGGGGATGTTCTAAGAAGTTATTCACCCAATATGATTATCAGAACCAGTCCTGGCGATTGGCTGGATATGAATGCCCTAAAGGAGATCCTATGGCTAATGGATTGGTCAAATACAATAGTTATTGGCCCTGGTTTAGGCGAAGAAAAAGATACAGAGGAACTTTTAGTTAAATTGCTAGAATACTCGAAGGAAAAAAAAAAATCTATAGTATTAGATGCTGATGCTTTGAAATTGGTCAAAAACCATATGGATTTAATAAAAAGTCAGTCTATGATTCTAACCCCTCATGAAGGGGAATTAAAGATAATGACGGATATAGATCTACCACCCTATAATAAAATTGAAGAGCGTGGGGATATAATCTTCAATTTAGCTAAAGAACTAGATGTAACTCTTTTGGTTAAAGGGCCTTTCGATTATATCACAAACGGAAAAGTAATGAAAGTAAATAAAACGGGATGTCCTGAAATGTCCATTGGAGGAACGGGTGATGTTTTAGCTGGATTGTGTGGTTGTTTTCTTACCACGGAAAATGATCCTTATCGTTCAGCTTGCTCTGCTGCGTTTCTCAATGGATTTTTAGGGGAATTTTGTAAAAAACAGATTGGTCCACGATTCACAACTATGGATATAATAGATAATATCAATCAAGCGGTTCTTTTTTTATTAGAACGCTGATAATATCTCTTATTTACAATCATAAATTTTTTATGTACAAAAAAAAATTTTTAATATCATTCTATTTTGCTAGAAAATTATGCTAAATAAAAAGTATATAAAGAATTACTTTATTATAAATATAGAAAATAAAATTTGATATTGTTATAAAAAAATTTAGATTTGTTATAAAAAGTTGAGGTTATTACATGGGTACACAAGTTTTCATTATTAATCCGGATGGTACCACCACTGAACTTCAAACTCAAGGTGCTATAAGAGATATTCTCAAGACGGACGAATGTTATGTTATTGTTGCGGATGATATACGCAAAGTGTTTTTATGGAAAGGAATTAATAGCAATGTGCGATCTAAATTCATTGGTGCAAAAAGAAGTCAAGAAATAAGAGGTCAAGTCGGAATGCATTATAGTGTGGTTCCGCTTGACGAAGCGGAAGAGACGGATGACTTCTTAGAGTTAATTGGGGGTAAAACAGAAGCGGGTATCGCAAAAGAAATTAAAGAGGAGAAAGCAGCCCGACCTATTCCTAGTGGAGGAGGAGGAGGGGGTGGAGGCCACCCACTGAGAGAAAAACCGATTTTTGCACCTCCAGAACCTGCAGAGGGGATGAATATTGCAGGAAGTATGAAACAAGCAGCTCAAAATGTAGGTCCATTATATACTGGGCAGGAGGCTCAATATTTTTCGCAAGATTTAAGTATAAATTTTGATCAAATAATGACAAAACTAGAAGAAATAAAGATTCCGGACGGATATGAGAGAGAATTGATAATAATTGGTAATCGTGCCTATAGCGTTGTCGAGAAAAAAAAAATATTTCTTGGCGAAGAACAAATAGAAAAAGTAATCGAGGAAATCGGTACAATCCCCGATGGCATCTTTTTTGCGGAATCCTATTCTCCAAGAGTCCTTTCTGAAAATGGAAAAGTATTATCCATCGAATTTTTAAAACGTACAGGAGCCGGAAAAGCGAAACCTGTCGAATTTAAGGACAAAAAACAGATCTTAAAAAATCAGATTAAGGCGCAACTTCAAGGAAAATAAAAATTTATTTTTATTATTTAACCTAATTGTTTATTACATTATTGAACTGCACTCAATTTATTTTTAAATAGAGTTACCGAAATATAGATTTTTAAAGATAAAACCCTTTATAATATTAAAAAAATAATAAAATTAAAATCTGGAAAAATCTGATAGAAATGTCAAATTTAACCCCTGAAGAAGCTCAAGGTTTATCTAATTTCTTAGCAAATATTACTGAGCACACTGAATTAGAAGCATTAGCCTTAGTTACCAACGAAGGATTACGACTTGCCTTTTCATGCATTCCAGGATATGACATCAATCCCGATTTTTTTTCGAGTTTAAGTGCTGTGGTAATGAAAAGCGGCACAGACGCAATAAATACGCTTGGATTTCACAATATGCTAGAGGTCGTGTTGAGAGGTGAAGATGCCTTTATCATTTTAAGCGCAGCAGGGCGTTTTTTCCTTATGGGAGCATCTAGACAAACTGCTGACTTAGGAAAAGTCGTAAGTGTATTTAGATATTATTCTGGGGAAATTGGAAAACGTTATCCGCCCCTTTAAGCATTTTTTATATTGATCTAAAATATGGCGTTTATCTCATATAATTTTTCCAGAATTTGAGAAATTTATTAAACCAAATGCAATGTATCAAAAGTTTAAATCAAGATTAACACATATTTTATATATTGATATTATCTTAAAATTTAAATAAGTAGAGTTTCTTAAACAAT
>SDNV01000248.1 GCA_004524515.1 Promethearchaeota archaeon | reverse complement strand
TTTTATATATTTCTATATGGCAACAAGTAGCATTCTAAAGAGCGGACAAATAATCTTCTTTTTTTCAAGTCATAATAGTCTATACGGGAACTTTTATAATGCATTCACAGAGTTCATTATTTTTGGTTTAGTATTTGGCTTAATCACCGTAGAATTATTTAGAAAATATAATCCGGTTTTAACTTCAAGAGAAATTTCAAAAAAATATTCGGACCACGTTATAATTATCGGATACACACACATCGGTCAGAGAATTTTAAATCATTTAAAAGCACAAGGTATTGACTGCGTAATTATAGAGGAAGATATAGATTTAATTGAAGATCTTATTGCTAATGAAGAAGCTGTTATAAATGATTCTCCTTTAAACATTAAGACATTGGAGGATGCCGGTGCTGAGAAAGCAAAGGCAGTTTTTGTAACCTCTAATGATTTTGAAATTCAAATGGTTGTCAAGCATTATATTCGAAAATTGAATTCGAGTTGTAAGATTATAGTCAGAATATTTCAAGATGATATCGCCGATTTGATTTCTAAAACCTATAATACCGAGATTATATCTACGTCTAAATATGCTTCTGAAATTATATACAATAAAATAAGAAATGCTTATAAAAAAGTTCTCTTAATTGGTTTAAATCATATTTCGGTGAGATTAATCGAAAAATTAAAACAAAGATCTTCGATAGAATTTCAATTAATAGAACAGAACGAAGGTTTAATAGATGATTTAATAGAAGATAAAAGTCATATTTTTTGTGGAGATCCTAAAGATGGAATTACATTAGAAACATGTAATATTAATGAAGTTGACTGTGTAGTAAATATGATAGTCGGTGTAAAAGATTCAATATTAATAACCAAACAGATTCGAGATTTAAATCAAAGATGCAAGATTATTTCAAGGTTTTTTTTAGACAGTATTGCTGAAATTTTAGAAAATCCCCCCTTTAGAGCCGAGGTAATTAGTTCTTCAGAGCGGACGATAGATGTTATGATACAAAAAGGTATGTTTGATTTTTAATATTAAAAATTAATTTACTTTTTTTTAATTATTTATAAAGATATTACTTAAATCCATGTTCTGTTAAATCCGATAAGAATTGGAAGGATTTCATTTCGGGGGGTTTCATTATAATAAAATTTCGTAGATTTAATTTTTTTGTTCTATTTATTTTTATAGAATAGTTAACCCAATACTCCATGACTTTTCCGCCACTTTCCACTTCTTTAGTATGATCTTCATAATTTTTTCTGCTTAGCTCATTTACTATTAAAATATTGATGCTGTATTTTTCATTAATATAATACAGATTTGCTAGTAGCTTATTTAATTGATAATTGAGGTGTATATTTTTTTCTTTTTTCTCTCTATTTAATTCCAATCGATATAAATCGGTGATAGAATCTATTACAATTAAATTTAAAACTGCTTTTTGTTTTTTTAAATAATTTAGGATTAAGAATTCAAGATTTAAAACCATATTATTTAAACTTAAAAAATCTGATATAGATATGAATATGATATTATTTAAAAGATCTGAAGAATCTTCTCTTAATAATTTTCCAATTTTTTCATAAGGGAAATTTGGTTTACTATATATAAATAATACTTTCTCTAATTTTGCCGTTTTAATCGCTAATTGAAGGGCAAAAGTGGTTTTTCCAACTCCGAAAGATCCCCAGATTGAAAGTATTCCTTTTATGACTTCGGATGAATTTAAAACCTCATTTAGCTTTTGTATAGGAAAAATCATAATTAAAAATTTTTAATTTTTTAGTTACTTAATAATTATAAGTGAGTAATTAAAACGTTAATATTTTAATTTGAGAAATAGAAATAAAATTTATGTTTTAACGGAGAATTTAAACTTTTTTTATAAAATAAATAAGGAATTGAATAGATTTAATATTCCCTTTAAAATCCTTAATATTAGCAAAAAAATACCACCTTCACCATCAATAATCTTAACAACTACCGCAGAAGTTAAAAATCTGAAAAAGAATCATGAAGATGTTAATTTTCTCAGTTATTCTAATAATGAAAACTTTGAAGGGTATGTTTTAAGGGTAATTTCTGCCTATCGTGTAGGATTTAGAGATTTTTATTCAGAATTAACTTTTGGTATTGATCCCGGTAATAAATGTGGTTTGATTGTTTTTTTAGATGATTACTATTTAATTTCTCATTGTTGTTTTGATAAACAAGATTTATTGAATAAAATTAAAAACTATATTAAGTATTTCCAAATTGATAATCCCCATCAAATAAAATTAACTCTTAAATTCGGAAGAGGGGTTCTTCCAGTTACTCAGGAGTTAGTACAAGAAACATATCATCTATTTAATGAAAGAAATGATATGAAAGTATTACTAATTGATGAACATAAATCTTCTAAAATTAAAATAAAACATAAAACAAAAGAAAAAAAAATTTCAAAAGATGAAGCAGCGGCATTAATATTAGCATTAAGAGATGGAATAGAAATTAATCAAGATAATTATAGAGCTATTTTTAATCAGATTAAATCAAAAAAATTAAAGAGGGAAGAATATAAAAAAGAAAATTTTAAAAATAGAAATGAAAATAAAATTTTTTCTGACGAAATAGCCAAAATAGCAGAAAATGTATTGAATGGGGATATTACTCTTACTAATTCTTCTCAAATGATTAAAGAGATACGGAATAATATGCAGGATATTTTTAAGCAATAAAAATAAAAGATTATAAAAATCATTTAAAAATTCTTTTTTCCAAAAACCCATTAATTATAAAATTTTAGAGGTATTTACAAGAAAAGATTTCAGTTAATGAGACTTTCTTTAGGCACAGCTGAAATAATCAGATGCATAGAAAAAAATACTACACTTTAAAGATTCAGCAATCATTTGTGTGAGATTTAAAAAGAGATTTATCTATAAAAATAAAAAAGATCTTTAATTTACTACTCGTTATTCAATTTAACAACTTCACATTTTATTTTTAATGGTAAGTCCTTTTCTTCCAACTTAATAAACGTCTCAAACATTTTATTAATAATTTTGATATAATCCCCCTTTCTACCAACAGCAATTCCTCGATCTTCATAAAAATAAAAGATTATAGTAATTATTCCGACATTATTTTCATTGATCTTTAGGATTATATCATGAATATATGTATCC
>SDNV01000078.1 GCA_004524515.1 Promethearchaeota archaeon | reverse complement strand
GTAAAAAACTCCTTGGACAAGCATTATAACATAACCCTATTGTTTCCGTGCATTCATCAACTACATACGCTTCTCCAGTTTCTTGATTGAAGTCCATATGCGGACAGAAAGCATTGCAGGAACCACAATGAATACATAAACCCGCATATATTACTTCATTTTCTAAATCTTGGGAACATTTTTCGATTTTCAATCTCTTCAAAACTCCTTAAAAATTCTTGATTGGGAAAATTTTACATTGCATTTAAAGATAGTGTGAAGATTCGTACTATTTAAGAAGGACCTTCGAAATCCCAAATTTTAATGAACAAAGAAAATTATAGTAGAAAAAAAAATATTTATTTTATTTCGCTTAATGCAACTCCTCTGGTTTCTGTTATGAAAAGATAAATAAGAGGGATAAACAGAAACACACTCACTATAAAAACAATGAAAGATGTTCCTAATCCTAGTAAAAGTATAGTTAGGCTGCTAATTAGCAGTCCGAGCGTAGTTCCTATGGCAAAAAATAAGATTCTGAATCCAGAGCCTGTTCCTCTTCGGTCTGTTGGAAGCATTTCTATAGTGATGAGGATAAAGCATTGGTTTAATCCCCAATAGGAAAGATGCATTATAGCAAAGCCCACTTGAACAATTATAAACGCATTATTAGGGTCGTGAGCCCCTAATACCCATATAATTACACCAATCGGCAACAAGCAACTCCAGATATATAATAATGGTTTTCTACCAATTCGATCCATTAATAATCCATTTAAGAGCCAGGCAAATAAGACGGCTGGGATTGTCCAGATAAAAATGATGGTAATTTGAGTCTGAGATAAGGTTCCAACGTCTGTAATGTATTTTTCAAACAGGTTCCGCCATATAGTCGCCGCACCAAAGATTAAGCTCATAATTAATATCGCTATATATGATGTTCGATTTTCAGTATCGAAAATAGCTTTTAAATCTTGTTTAAAGGACCGTGATTCTATTTCTTTTATTAAAGCATCTTCTTTCATTAATTGATATGTAGAAGTTTCTTTAAGCGTTGCTAGGATAATTATGGATAATGGGAATCCGATAATTATCGGTAATAGCATCATCGCTCTCCAGTTTGACTCTGTATCTGTAATAAACCTAGAACGAAAAATTATTGCTAGTACCGGACCAATTAAACCTACAATTAAAATAATATGATGGTAAAATGCACGTTTTTCTTTATCAGATTCTTCATTAATATATATAGCCCATAAATCTGAACTGAAAAAAAAACATAATAACATCATAAATATTACAAATTGAACATAATTAGCAGAAAATATTAACAACAAACAAGTAATAGCTAGACCAAAAGATGTAAAAGCTAATACTTTTTTTCTTCCAATTTTATCTGCTAAGTATTGATTAATAAATATAAAATAAAATCCCATGGACGAGATACTAGCTCCAAGAGCCATTATTGCATTTTGTTCATTAGTCGAATAGTTGCTTAAATATTCTTTAGCAATGGCTGAAGGAAACATACCCTGTAATACAGTAGTATACGCATCAACAATGTTTACAAAAATTAGTATTACTAGTAAATATCTGAAATATGCTTGAGATCTTTCAATTTTTTCATTTTTTATATCCGACATAATTGTTATATTAGATTATTTTAGTATATAAAATTTTAGAGGATTACAATATAAAAAAAATCATTATTAATCTAAAAAACGGGAACAGGTATCATCCATTTTAGGTAAAATTTTATCTCGATCTTTCCAGGTAATCTATGTATTTCCAGATTTTTCAAAGTGAAAACCACAATATTCCTCTTCTTTTAACTTTTTCAAGATTTTTTTAACAAAACTCCAAGAGAACCCCGTTTTATCAACGACCTCAGCAATCGCGATCGGATGGTTTGTTTCAAGATGATCATTAAAAAAATCAATTATTTTTTCAAATCCTGTTTTAGGTGTAGATTCTGGAGTTTTAGCACTAATAGTAAATTTCACCAATAATTCCAATTTCCTTAAATATAAGTCTATAATAAATCAATACATAATTTAATAATTTATTTTCGCATATTAATGAAACCACCAGATTTCATTAATTTGCAGGGTTTAAGATAGGATTTTTCTGTCTTTTCCGCTATATTTTCCAACATCTGGGACCATTTTGTGAAATTATTTTTTCCAGCACCAAAAGGTCCAGGCATACTAGTACCTCGCACCATAACCTCATCAATTATCTTGTATCCAGAAACAACTCCTTCCTCTAAGAGCTTGCAACCTTCATTTAACTGAATAGCTAAAAGGATTTCTGGATTAAATAACCCTACTTTTCTACTTAAATCTATTTTTGGTCTGCCTTCTTTCCAATCGTAAAAACCCTTTCCCGTTTTTTTTCCCAAATTTCCCTCATCTATTAACTTTGTCATTATCTTTCCGGGAGCAAAATCTGGAGAGACCGATTTTTCAAAACTTTTCAGACTGTTATAAGAAGCATCTATTCCAAGATAATCTGATAATTCACATGGTCCCATAGACACCAGTTGTCCTGCTCCCGCATCAGCATCAATTTGTTCCCAAGGAATACCCCTTTCATATGCTTGATCTAAAATCCAATTTACATAAATAAGAGGGGGAATAAGTAGTCTATTTGCAATAAAACCTAGACTTTCTTTATCAATCCGAACGGATAATCTTTTCCCCTTTAGACATGGTAATGTTCTACCAACAGTCACACCAATATCTAAGGCTTCATTAGTAGTTTTTTCACCTTTCATTACCTCTACACAGCATTGAAGTATTACTGGCAGAAAAAAATGCATCCCAATTACCTTTTCAGGTCTACTTGAATCCGCAGCAATTTCCGTTATACTAAAAGTTGAAGTATTTGAGGCAAAGATACAATGAGGAGGAGAATTTGCCATAACTATATTACAGACGTCCTTTTTAATCTTTAACTTTTCAGTCACCGCTTCAAAGACAAAATCGGCGTCTTTTACCGCAAATGCTAAATCAGTAGATGTTTTACATTTTGCCAATATTCTATCAATGGATACACCTACTCCTAATTTTCCTTTAGTATGAACTTTTATAAGGCCCGCTTTAATTTTAGCAATACCATCATTAACGAATTGTTTTCTTAAATCAACCAAAGTTACTTCATAGCCTGCCATTAATGCTACTTGGGCAATTCCACTTCCCATTACCCCTGCACCAATTACTATTACGTTGTTAATACAGCTTATGTCTGTCATTTTAATTAACTATACGGGATTAATATTAAATTATTTTCTCTTTTTAAGAAAACCACCTGATTTCATGAGATCACATGGTTTAAAATATTCCTTTCCAGTTATTTTGACAAATTCTTCTAACATTTCTGACCATTTTACATAATTTCTTTTACCAGGACCGAAAGGTCCGGGCATATCCATCCCAGCAAACATTGTATCATCAATCATCTTGTAGCCTGATACTACTCCCTCTTCTAATAACTTACAACCTTCATTTAATTGAAGGGCAAAATAATATTCCATATTAACAAGATTAGCTTTTTCTGTTGCAATAGTTTTTAGGGTTCCATCTTTAGACCATTCAAATAGCCCTTTTCCGGTTTTTCTTCCTAAATTTCCATCTTTAACTAGATTGGTAAGAACTTTCCCCGGAGCAAAATCTGGAGAAAGAACGCGTTCAAAATATTTTAAGACATTATAAACTACATCAAGGCCAAGATAATCCCATTTAGCATAAGGTCCTAATTCTTGTAAAGATCCTATATCAGCATCAAGGTTTTCAAAAGGTATCCCATGTTCCATAGCATAATCTAGAAGCCAATTGAAATATGCGCCACCTGCGATGGTGAGCCTGTTAACGATAAACCCAGGGGTTTCTTTTTCAATTCGAGCAACAAATTTTTTACCTTTAAGAGCTGGCAATTTTTGTCCTATTGCTACGGTAATTTCCATTGTTTCTTCAGAAGTGTGATATCCTTTGATCACCTCAATTAATCTAAGAACCACAATAGGAGTAAAAAAATGCATTCCCACGACTTTATCAGGTCTTCCAGAGTTAGAAGCAATTTCAGTTATACTCATCGTAGAAGTATTTGTAGCTAAAATTGCATGAACAGGAGAATAATTCCCTAGTTTTCTAAAGATCTCCTGTTTAAGTTCCATTTTTTCTGGTATAGCTTCAATTATAAAATCAGCATTAGAAACTGCTTTTTCTAATTGTAGTTCTTTAATTAAATTTTTCATCAAATTATTTATAGTATCCCCCTGATCTAATAAATTCTTTGTTTCTAATTTCTTAAGGTTGGTCTGAATTTTATTTGAAGCGCTTTCAAGTATTTCCTCATTAAGATCATTTAATATAACCTTCTCAAAACCCGCCATTAACGTAACTTGAGCAATTTCATGACCCATAGTTCCCGCTCCAATAATTGCTACCGTTTTGATATTACTGATATCCACCATAATTATTAATTAAGCAGCAAAAGTTAAAAAATTAATTTGTAATAATGAATTTTTAGAAAAGCTTCTTGAGCTTATAATAAAAGGATTCCATTATTTCAAAATGGATTGATACCATTTGATAAAAATATAATGACATTTTATAAAATTAGACTTATTAAATACCATGAAAGTAACATAGTACCTATTCCCAGAAAAATTGAGATTGGGAGACCTGGTAAAATTTTATTGCGTTTTAAACCCTGAATTGTTATACCTGTTCCTATAATTATAGCTATTGATGTAAGAATCATTATAATTATATTGCTAGTTATTATAAGAGCACTAGATGTAAGCATACTATAGAATGCTAAATCACCAATACCTATTTCCAATTTAGAAGTATCATATGCTATTTCTCCGCTTTTTATCTTCTCTTCTATTTCTTCTTGTGTTAATTCATAATCTTCCTTGTCCTTCGTAGCTAAATCTATCATATTTCTTATGGGACCTCTCTTAGATTTTACCGCAAAGATATCCCAACATGAAATGCCAATTAATATAGCAAGTGTAGTCCATAAAGGCATCATCACCCCAAATAAAGCACCTATCAATAAACCAATATACAATACAATTATATTTTTGGTTAATAAAGAAAAGGAAGTAAAATATTTGTAAATCATCAATAATGTGAGAGCTCCCGTCCCTATTAACAGAATATAGTTACTTATATAGTAAGTTGTAATGACTAATTCCGTCTCAGGCATATTATAAAAAATCAGAAATAATAAAATCTGACCAAAAAAAACGGTCAAAGTAAAGGTAATAAAACCAAAAATTATGCCAAAAATATATTTTAATACATCAATCCCTTTTCTTTTTACGATAAAAATAATTATAAAAGATGATATAGCCGCCATGGCAGTAAAAATTATTCCGTTTATTAAACCGGCTGTTGCACCATATTGCTCTTCTGAAACATAACCACCTTCGATTTGGATTCCTGCTAAAACATAAGTCGCATATGCTAATAAGCCTGCTAATATTACTACTATTATTATAGGAAGAGGATAAAACTTTCGGGATATTCTATAAGTTGGAAAAAAGTGAGGTATGAAATCTTTATCAATGACTTCCGTTGATTCTGATTTTTCCATTACTTCTCGAAGGTTTTTACGTTCCTGATTCGCCTCATCGCTATTGGTTGGTATATCTGACATAGTAAGAGAAATTTTTAATTATAATTCTTTTATCTTAAATTATATTATTAATAATTACATAAAAACTATGAAATAATGAACAATAAATATATATAAAAAACCCTAATAGCAGTTTACTCTTATTTTAACATAAAATTATGAAATTTAAGAACCCATTGAAATTCATTTTTATAAAAAACAAGATTGATTTAAAAACCAATATTGGAATATGGTTGAATAAATTCTTTTACTAATTCAACTCGTTTTTTCCTTTCAATATCAAAATATCTAAGAGGATGTAATTCATTTATAATGAATTTATAAATTTTTATCCAAGTTTCAGCTAATTTAGTAATTCGATAATTTTGAGCAATTTCTTTGGCTCTCGCTCCAAATTTTAATCTGAGATCGTCGTCTTTTAACAATTTAACCACATAATCTTTGAATTCATCTAAATCATTTGCAAGATAGCCTGTTTCACCATGTCTTATTACATCCTTAATCCCATAACCATTAGCACCGACATTTGGTGTACCTTGTGCCATGGCTTCAATTAGTACTAATCCTTCAGCTTCAACCCAGGACCACAAACAAGAAAGATCAGCCGTATTAAATAATTTTAACAAGTCATTGAAAGGAACCCTTCCAACACAGCTAACATAATCAAATTTTTTTGACAACTTTTTTACTGCTTCCGATGAAGGTCCGTCACTTCCTACAATTAAAAGATGAGAATCTGGTACTTCTTTATGAATCTGTTTAAATTTTTTAATGACGCTTATCATATGTTTTTCAGGTGACATTCGGGATGCATAAAGTAAAACTTTTTTATCATTCAATCCGTATTTTTCTCGTATTCCGTTCTCTTTCAATTCTTGGAAATAGAGATCTTGAACTCCATTTGTAAGTGTAATAATTGGTTCTTTAAATCTATGATCCAGCAATAATTCTTTCTTTGATTTTGTAGCAACAGCACATAAATCGTATTTTTCAAGCATATGACGTTCATAATTCCAAGCTAAAGGAAATTTTGTAAGAAATTTTCCGATAACTGGAACATATTGAGCCATATAAAATTGTATAGGGCTATTGTGAGTCCCAACCATAGGTATACCTAAATATTTAGCCCAATTAACACCTAAACCTCCAATGGTTGCATGAGTGTGAAGATGAGCAATATCTAAATAATCATGTTTACAGAAGAAATACTTATGTAAAGGAAAACTTATTACAAATCCTGTTTTTGAGTCCACTGTTCCTCCCCCTACGTCATGAAAATGGAGGTTTTTAGGAATCTCATACCCATTTTGAATTTTTGGAGCAAAAATATGAACATTATGGCCAAGTTTTGCAATTGCTTCAGATAAAAATCTAACTGAGTGAGCGGTTCCATTCACCTGTGAATACATATAGCTGAAGAAACCGATGTCGAGTACTTGTTTGGCCATAAATATTTCCCTTCAATTTTTCTATAAAAAAGGTAGTTTTTTATCTAGATAATTGTTTATATTAATAATTATTTTATTAGATGATTATAAGAATGAGTCATTCTTAAATCCAGATGCTTTATTAAAAAACAAAGCAATTCTTAATAAGCATAATTTTTTTCGATTTTAAAATTAAACGTAGTCCAATTTTTATTTCTATTTATTACCTATTTTTTTAGAGCTTTCTTCAAAAACAATAAGAAAAACAATGGTCCAATTATAAAAATTCCTAAAAACATTGTTAATCCAATAATTATCCCCACAATGGGGATTAAACAGAAAATTATAATAAATCCAACCATTAAACCATAAATTTTAAAGAAAAATTTGGCAGAATAAAATTTTTCGTCTGCATTATTCACTCTAATAGTTTCATCTATAGGTTTACTAATTCGAAGCATTAATCCAATAAATACATAAAAACCAATAATGAATAAAAAAGGAAAAATAGAGTTTGGGATTCTTTCTGGTAAAAGAAATATAAAAGTAACAAGATAGAGAAGAATAATATAAGAAAATACAATGCTTAATCCTAATTTACCCAATCGCAATGAATGAATTGAAAAAGAGTTAGGATTAAAACGTCCTGAAAGTTTAAAAAATAAATAGATCAACCCAATGCTTCCCAAAACAGCAATAAGTGCAACTATGAGATTAAATCCCGAATTGAATGATAAAAAAACAGAACCTATCAATACGAGAAATAAACAAAAATAGAAAAACTTCTTATTATTTTTTTTTAAATAATCGAAATGACTCGTAAAAATCCTCTGCTCAACTTTAAGTTGTGAATCTTGAGAAAGTGCAAATGACTCAAAAACAAGAATTGGTATTACAAATGCTAGAATTGGATGCCAGAAAAAGACAAGAGTAGAAAATTCTAATATAGCAATTCCCCCAACAAGTGCTATTGCTGGCCCTTCGGAACCCGGGTACCCGAACCATAGAACTTTAGTAACCCATGATTCATAAAGAGCAAACAATACACCCCATAGATATAAGTGAGGAACTGATGTCCTTTTAGTTCGAATAGCTAAGTTTAGAAACAATAAAAGATGTCCTAAATAGAGCCAATAGGTAACTAGTAGAGACCAACCATCAATAAACCACATTTGAGATGAGCCTGCAAAAACTTCCGCCATAAACATCGAGATACATCCAATCAGAATAATAAGTACCCATCTTTTTTCTTGGGGAATTTGCTCTGTCATAATTTATACTCTTAATATCAAAAAACTAATAATAAATATTGATTGATTCTAATATCTTTTAAAATTTTTGTTTAAAATAATAAAATTTTTTTGGATATATAACTTATCTTCCATATATGGATTAAAACGAGTATATATGGAATAAAACGAGTATATTTGAAATGACGCCAGCAGAAGAGAAAAAAATTATAGAAGAGATAATTAGAAAAAGAAGTCTACCTTATTCTCTTGAACTGATAGAGGTTCAAGGAGATAAATATACAGTTCGCAACAATTTTGGCTCCAATATTGTATATATAAAAAAGGAAGATGACTTTATAATAGAACAATCATAAAACACAAGGACTCTCTCTTTTAAAACTTTTTTTGAGTTGAAATTAAATTTATAGAATTAAATTATCAATAAAAGTTATTATTAAGTTCCAATTAAGTATTGGTTATCAAATTTTATAATTTTTGAAATTTATAATATATTTTAGATAAGAATTTAAGACAAAATTTTTTTATTTTAAATAGTAAAAAATACTGTAAAAATTTATAAGCAATTGATAGATAATGCGACGACGACGAATTAGAAACGACAGTTCTGAAAGCAAAGATAGCGATGGTTTTAGAGCCGTTATTAATGACAGCACATCGCTTTCAATGTACAAAAAGGGCGATAGAGCACTTTGTATCATTCGTAAAAACCTTGCTAAGGATTATGATATAGAGGTTGACGCATCAGAAGCACCAGTATTAAATAAATTTTTAACTGATCCTGCGCCTTATGAATCTTCGATGGCTGATATAAAGATCATAAACGATGAAGTAGTTCCCGTTAATGACGCCCTTCAAAATGTATTTGGAAATGAAAAAGACTTAAATCTATATAGTGTTAAAATGGCAATTGGAGGGAGTAAAAATGATTATGTTACAATTGATGAGAGAGACTTAATAAAATATGATGTTAAACCAACTCTTAGCGGATTGATAGGATTTATTAAAGAAAACGATGAAAGTATTCTAGGATTCTTAGATCGTGAATATATAAATGAAGAAGGAAACGTCATATATCTAAATTGCGGAAGAAAAAGTGTAACTGATAATATATCTTCCATAAAACTTAAAATTTTAGCATCTATGCAACAAAGAGGTTATTTTCTTCAACAGGAGCATAAATATTACGGCCTTCAATTATACATTATTGTAGAATCAAAAGTAGCTGATGATGATAAAATATTCGAATTTTTAAAAGAGCTTGAAATTGATTGGGAATTGATTTTCTTTAGGAGGAGGTTAGCTATTCATGATTGGACTCAAACAGAATGCGAGAGGAATACAGATAATCTTAAAAATTATTTGAGATCCAAATATAAGAATTTAAATTACTTTGATGTAAATAATATCACAAGATTGGTAATAAAAAATCAGTTACCGTTTATTGTTGCAGATAAAATGGCTTCCTTATTATTTAAAATGAAAACTGAAAGAGTTTTACAACTACAAGAAGATCATGAAAATCAATACCAAATAGAACAGGAACGAAAATCTCAAATTGAAGAAGAAAGATTTAATCTATTGGAAAAGATCAATGAACTGAAAAGAAAACAGCATCTTAGACCAACTAACAAAATTCAAGTTGAGATTGAAGCTCTAAATGATGAAAAATTACATTTAGAGCAAGAAAAAAGAAAAATTCTAGAAAAACTTTCAATACTTCGAGAAAAGATCAATGAACCGGGAGATGAATATTCTACTTCTCTTAAAAAAGCTGAAATTGCAGCAGCAGCAAATCTTGCTTGCGCATATTTAGGAATTTCTCAAAAGATCGAATTTGATAGAGATGTGAGTATTACTGAAATATTGAAGTATCAAGAAGAATTAACAAATATTTAGATTTCTATCACTTGAAAAAATAAAAGAATTAGAAAATAAATACCAAAAAAATTAGTTAAAAAATCCTAATTTTCCTAACATCTTGAATTACAAATTAAAGGATTCTTTTAGGAGATTATGATTAATTTGTCCTACTGTAATTGTTTTTCCAGTTTTAATATTATTTACAGTATAAGTTGCCGGAGCGAATAAGCCAGGATCAATTTTATAGAAATCATATTCTGCTTCTTTGAAAATGGTATTAAACGGTTTTCCATAGCTTGATGAAGTACTGGCTGGCGCTTTCTTTAACAGCTCAAATAATTCCGCCTCTTTTTCTTTTTCGATGTTAATCGTATAAAATGTCTTACCGGCTGCGAACATAGCATCATTTGGAGGGCCCATAGCTGCAAAATCATCTTTGGCAACAGGAGCTACGGGCACTGTTCCAAATCCTTGTTCAATAATTTCTAATGGAAAATGAATCTCATGCAATTTATGAATTCCCGTTTCCACAATTCGTGCACCTACCTGAATAGACCCAACTAAACATGCAGTAGGCGCGCACACAGCATAAGTTTTTTCAGGGCTTACTTTACATTTCTCAGACACAATCGCCATTACTTCTTCATTAGGCATGTTGCGTGTCTCAAATACAATAACAGCACAATCTGAGTCATCTACATAATTTATTTCTTCAAATAGTTTCTCTCCTCTATTTTTTGCTCTTGCTGGACCAGAACCTAAAGATTGAAATACCACCTTTTTCTTAATCTGACCATCTTTTTCAACTTCTTTCTTTAATTTTACGCTCCACCCTGCTAATTGAGAGGCCATACACGAGATGATCGGATGAGCGGTATATACATTAACAGCGGAAAAATAATGACTATCTACATTATAATTGGTAAAGTCGACAGTACCTAATCCCCCCATACAGATCTCACCAACAAGTCTTCCACCAATCCATCCTGCATTTGTCATATCTAACACTGTAGAACCATTGCTTAATGAATTAATTTTGGCACCATAAAGATCTTTATTATCAATAATTTTCTTTACTATTCCAAGAGCAAGCTCATTAATTTTCAAATTTGTAATTTTTTTTTCACCTTAATGATACTTTTTATAATTTTTTAGATACAATTCTTATTAAATATTTAGAATTTGCAAGAATTTTTAATTTAAATTTTTGAATATTAATATTTAATGTTATTATTGTATGATTTCTTATACTTTTATTATTATAATACTTTTAATTGAGTATTTATATTTATTTTGATAATTAAAATAAATTTAACCATAAATCACCATTCAACAAATTAATAGACATGAATAAGACTAATCATAAATTTAAAGAATTTATCAATGACGTGGGGAAGTTAAAACAGTATTTTCTTCAGACCTTGAACCAAAATAATTTACCTATTCAAATTTATACTCATATAGATGCAGATGGTTTGGCAGCGGGAGCAATTTTAGGAAAAGCATTATTTAGAGAGAAAATTCCATTTCAAATTACAATTCTTCGACAACTTGAAAAAGAAGAAATCATAAAGATTGCTAAAAATGGATTTAATAACGTTATGATCTTTTCTGACTTTGGAAGTGGTCAGTATTTAGAACTTCAAAAAGAATTTCTTTTAAGAGGTCATAAAAGGCATTTTATAATTTTAGATCATCATCTCCCTCAAAAAATTTCAGATAAAAGAGATTCTCAAGCACTTGAAGATATTCATATTGCAACAAATCCTTGGCATGTAAATCCCTATTTCTATGGAATTGATGGAAGTAATGAAATATCTGGAGCAGGAGTTTGCTATTATTTTGCAAAAACTTTAAATGAGAAAAATATTGATTTATCAAAAATTGCAATGATCGGAGCAATTGGAGATATTCAAAACCAGGGTCCTAATAAATCTTTCGTAGGTCTTAATTCTCATATATTAGAAGATGCTAAAAATGCTGATTTAATTAAAATTGTTGATGATTTGAATTTTTCTCTATTAAAACCTTTAAATGAAGCAATTGCATATTCTACTGATATTAAATTACCAGGTCTTAGTAATGATGCTAATAAAACATTAAAATTCTTAAAGACCTTAGGAATTTTAATGGAAAATTCAGATGGAAGTATAAGAACATTAATTGATATGAATAAGGATGAAAAACAAAAGATTTCAAGTGCTATCATCGAATATGCTACTATTAAATTAAATATAGAGCCAAATGAAATAATAGAGAAGTTAATTGTAAATAAATATATATTAATTCATGAAGATCCTTCGGAGCTTCATGACGCTGAAGATTTTTCAAATCTTTTAAATGCATGTGGGCGAACTACCAATGGCTCACTAGGGATAGCAATTGCCATGGGCGATAGGAAAAAAGCTTTTGAGCAAGCTAAAGAGAGTTTGATAAGTTATAAAAAATCGTTGCTCACAGCTCTTTCATGGATACATGAAAATGAGAAAATCCAACAAAAAGAAAATATTCAATATTTTTTTGGAGAGGATGTTATACCCGAAAATATCATAGGGACTATTTCCTCCATGTTAATTTTTGATGAGGGTAATAAATTAGATAAACAAAAACCACTTTTTGGATGTGCCTTAAGGTTAGAGGAGGATGTCTATAAAATATCTGGAAGAGCTCATGAAAAAATTGTATCGAGAGGGGTCAATCTCTCAGAAGCTATTAGAGAAGCGTTAATTCTTTCAGAATTAGAAAATTTAGGAGGCGGACATCCTCCAGCTGCAGGAACTAAAGTTCCCTCTGACAAAATTCATATTTTTTTAGAAAATCTGGATAAAGTAATTAAAAAGCAACTAAAGTAATTATTTTCCTTTTTTCCAAGAAATCATTAAATGGTTTATATTCTATAAACGTCTCCGGCTTCAGGTGCCACAGAATTATAGTTTTTTTTTGCTAAATCACTTGATAATTTAGTAGTTGCCTCTTGATCTCCATGTATACAAAAAACATTATTATTTTCTTTATTAAATTTTAAATTTGCCACATAATCGCGTATTTGTTTACCATCAGCATGACTTGAAAAATCAAAATAATCAAAATCACATTTGGCTTTAATTCTAAAACTCTGTCTATGATTTAATTTATCATGGTTATTATTAAATTCAAGATATCCCGTAT
>SDNV01000077.1 GCA_004524515.1 Promethearchaeota archaeon | reverse complement strand
TAGAGTATACTTCTTCATTAATCTAAACTTGAGGTATTAAGATTATAAATTTACTTCCCTTTGAATAGTACCCTTTAACTCGATTTTCTACCCAAAACTTTCCCTCATAGCTATCGATGATCTTTTTAACCAATGAAAGACCAATTCCCATTCCACCCTCTTTAAGTGCAGGATTATTGAAAATAGATTCGAATATCTTCTTTTTTCTACCAACATTTATACTCATTCCATTGTCAATAAATTCAAATTGAATATAATCCAGGTCATTCTTTCTATTATGAAAAATATTTATTTTGATTTGTTTTTCCTTATTTTTATTATGGATAACTGCATTATTTAAGATATTATCAAAGATATCTAGTAACAGCTCATCTTCTTTAATTTGCATATCTCCAGATTCTATGTTCAAATCTATGCTAATTTGTACTATCCATCAGATTTTCTAAATCATCATTCATTCTTGTTAATTCATCTATCTTTGATTGGATGTTAAATCGAAAAAATTCTATCCAAATAAAAAGATATATTTCATCAAATCAAACTTTTCAATTTTAATTTCTTCGTTGGTTTCCTCATTTTGATTTATTGGTATTTTAATAGAGACTTTAAAATCATTCAAATAGATATTTTCATAGAAGGTTCTCTTTATACTATCAAATTCTATGAAATTTATAATTTCAATGCTCATATATAATTACTTTATTATACTGCTCATTAAGAATACAATTCTATTATATCATATCTTAACGGCAATAAAAGAATATTTATAGGTTTTGTTTATAAAAACTAGAAAAGAGCTGATTAAAATCCATAAATACTGAAAAATAGGAATAAAATTTGTTTACTTTATTACGAATTTTTAATTAATTTTTTTATCTAAATGTAATAACCTATTTCTTATAACCAAACTCGCAAATATATATTTATTTTCTAGAGACCAAAATTAATAATATGATTATCTGATTATAATGTGGAAATTAAAAGGAATTTTAAAAATTAGGAAAAAAAACTAAATTTAATGTTAACTACCCATTAACTATAAATAAATATCCTTTTAATTTCTCTCTTTTTTCTTCTGATAAAAAAAATACATATTTCTAGGAGAAGCATCCACAATATTTCTGGAATCTTATTCTAAATTATTTCATGATTTAAATCAATTAAAATTGAATTTATATAGTGTTTAAAATTTATGAAGAGAGTGATAGAATTTTTCGATTAAATTTTTTTAAATTAAAAAAGGCAAAGCAGAGAATTTTGAGGTAGTTCAAAAATTTTCTAACAATAGGTAATTTAAATATATTAGATAAATTCACGAAAGAAAGTTAAATGTATGCCCTAGTAAAATATTGGATAAATATATATCTAAGATCTTTACCTCCCTTAGTATCGGTCTTATTAATCCCATTTGCTTGTATCATAAAGTAGCTGAAATTTCTCATCTAAATTATTCAAATGATTCATATCTTCTTTATCTAATTCAAAATCAAATATGTTTGAATTTTCGATGATATGACTTTTTTGACTCGATCTCGGAATCTCAATGAAATTATGCTGTAAACCCCATCTTATTAAAATCTGGGCAGTTGATTTATTATACTTTTCTGCAATTTTGGTTAAGAGGGAATGTTCTAATTTCTTTCCGTGAGTAAGAGGACTATATGCTTCGACAGCTATATCTTTAGACTGGCAAAATTCAATGAGTTCTTTTCTATATAGGAAAGGAGAGAGTTCAAATTGATTCAATGCGGGAACAATTTCAAAAGAATCTAAAATTTCTTGGATATGATGAATCCAATAATTAGCGACTCCAATCGCGAGAGCTTTATCATCCTTATAAATCTTTTCTAAAGCTCTCCATGTTTCTTTCCTTTTCTTTTTGCGTGGCCAATGAATTAAATAGAGATCTACGTATGAAGTATCTAATTTTTTTAAACTTTTATCCATCGCTTTAATAGTTGAGTTAAAACCTTGGTCGCTATCCCAAACTTTGGTTGTTATAAAGATCTCTTCTCGCGGAACTTCACTTTCTTTAATTGCTTTACCAACTTGCTGTTCGTTAGCATATAATTTTGCAGTATCAATATGTCTATACCCTGCCTCCAAGGCCCATTTTACGGAATTAAAGGCATCTTTGCCCTTTAATTCCCATGTGCCTAACCCCAGAATCGGCATTTTGATTCTATTTTTAAGCTCAATTTTAGTGTCTATAGACAAGTTCAATATAAAATTCACCTAGAATTATATTATTCATATTTTCAAAATTGAAACATTTGATTAAAAAAATTATTACTATAGATCCTAGATTTTGCATTTTATATTAGAAGAATATTAGTTTTCCGAAATCGCAAAATTTTCTGAGGGAAAAAGAAATTGTTTTTAATTCTCATTTTATAAAATTAATACCTTTTCTGTGTAAAATCAGTTTTTAAAGAAATATTTGATCAAATAATCCTGCGTTAGATTTTAAAGGTTGGAGAATATGAAACCCAGTATTATCAATTGAATATTCATAAAAATTTTTTGCATGTTCAGAATCTCTCATTTTCAAGATACCCAGACCACGAGTGAGTTTACCTTCCTTTTCAAAAAAGTGAAGCAAAATTATAGCATCAGAAAGGGTTGAAATATGTTTTTCTGAAACGAAAAATGGTTTAGAAAAAGTTGGAGTTGTACTAGTGAAAATACCCATAATATTTTTTTCTCTGAGAAAAAGGAAGAGATTTATAAGGGATTCTCTATAGGTAAGTTTAGAAGTAATCCTTTCCAGAGCTGAAATACTATCCAGAATTATTAGAACTGGAGTAAATTCATTGATCACTGTTTTTATATCCACTATAAGATCTTCTATTCCTTCAGATTCGGGATAAACAGACATAAGTCTAAAAATATTTTCATTCTCCGCTTGCTCTAGATCAATTCCCCAAATACGAGCTTTATGAAATATTTGTTCTCGGCTCTCTTCAAAGTTGAACATGACACATTTCTCTTTTTTTTGTATTATACCTTCAAGAATTGAAATACTTAGCAGAGTTTTTCCCGTACCTGTTTGTCCGGAAATAAGAATAGCGGATCCTTCAAAAAAACCTCCTCCAATCATAGAGTTGAGCTCTTTTACACCACTAGATTTTCGCTTTCGCTGGATTTGCGGAGCCTCCAATTCTCTTTTAAAGGAAATAATCACTACCCCTCTATTTTGCTTAATGGTAAAGGAATGTTTCCCTTTTTTATGATTTGTGCCTCTATATTTAAGAATCTCGATTGTCCGTCTGCGATATTCTTCAGACAATGAGTTGTTTAGAACAATGACATTATCACTGACAAAATCAATGATATTATATTGATTATTATCTCCATAATCATTATAGTTTTCTGTAGTAATAAGTGAGGTAACTGCCAATGAATTTAAACAAGATTTTAATCTTAATATTTCATCTCGAACTATTGTTTTGTCGGGAAATCTACTAAAAAGTGCAGCTAATGAGTCTAAAACAACCCGTTTCGCACCAATCATTTCCACTGCAGTCTTAATACGGATTAATAAACCACTTAAATCGTAAATACCACTAATTTCAAAATTGTTGCCCAAATTTAGAGAAACATCTACAAATTTCCATAATCCAGAATCCTCATAATTTGGAATATCCCATCCAAAATCAGTCATGTTAGTTATAATATCTTCTGGTCTTTCCTCAAAAGTTACGAAAACTCCAGGTTCTTTAGAATTTAAAATACCGCCGAGGAGAAATTGAGTACAGAATATTGTTTTCCCACTTCCAGGGGTACCCGAAATTAATGTAGTTCTATTTTTTGGTATCCCTCCCATAGAAATAATGTCAAATCCGTCTATTCCACTGGGAATTTTTTCTATGCCTTTCATTAAGAACATTACCCGAAGGAATTTTAATTTGAATCTTGATCTGTATCAATGAAAAAATTAGATTTGAAATTAGAAAAATCTCCTATAAAAGTTCGTATAGGTTCAGGTGAAGTCTTCATTAATAAAGGGGTAGCTATGATCCGTAATGATTCCGCAATATGTGGATTTTCTGTTATATCTATAATAAATAAATCATCAGTAATTCCTTCTTCTTTGCAAATTTTTTTTAGATTTTTTACAACTTTCTGAGATTTAGGATCTTTTTTACCTGCTATAAATAAATAAAAAGTTGTATTGGACATTTTTGATATTTAATTAATTCCTCTTTTTATTGTTAATCGATTCTCAACTTATTTATAAATTATTAAATTTATAAACTTTAGTTTAATATTCAATAAAATCGATATTTGTGAAGAAGTTAATTTTTTTAATTTTAGATAATTAATATTAAGATAAGAAATTTATAAGTGTTAAGTTCTATTTATTGAATATCAACTCAGATTTTTTGATTTTCAAAAATTTTTATTTCTCTTCATTGTTGTGAATTATTTCATATAATTTATTTGCAAATTTGGGCTGATATTGAAAAAGAGCTGCAGTATCGAATGTTAATATTCTAAATTTCATGGTTATATCTCTGCCTACTCCAGATACATGGTATCTTGGTTTAAACCTAAAATTTTTTCTATATTCTTTACATAAAGTCTCAATCTTATCAAGTTTAGAAAAAAAACCTTTATAAGGGAGTTCCATTGTCCAAATGTAGTTATGTACTTTCTGAATCTGATTTGATTTGAACAATGAACTAAATACATTCCTCAAAGTCTTTTCATCCTCTTCTACTTCATCTAATATTGAAGGAAATAATTTTTCTGCATAATGAATTTCATCCTTAAATTGCAAGAAATTTCTCATTTTTCTAAGATTTATAGTGAAATTTATTATTTTAGAAGAAAGGATCTCACTATTAGATTTTACTACTTTAATATTATCAAAAGTCTCAATCATAACTCTGGTTAATCGAATGGAACGTACTAAACCATAATCTTGATCAATTTTAATAACATCTCCAGTATCAAACGGTCTAATTAGAATAAATAGTTTATTAATCTACATTATCAATCCCAAGAACTTAAGCTACTAAGGTTGAGATAAGCCCTATCGAAAATAAAAATGATCTACAAGCAAATTTTTGTACGAGCTTGCGATTTTGTCTCTCACATCAATAACTCAAATTCATCCTTTATTTTGGGATGAATTAAGCCTCAAATTGATACAATATAAGAATGTATCTTGTCTATTTTAGGGTTTTCTCTAAGGATCTTGTTTATATTTAAATTAAATCTTTAGGTTGATTTTTTTTTCCAGCTAGTTTTAACATAATTTCCATAAAATCCAAATCAGGTTCTAAGTCTTTAATAAAATCATCAAAAGAAGTAAAAATCTTTTTAAACCTAAGAAAAATGTGATTCTTAATATAATATTTTAAGCCGTCCTCCGTGAGTACCTGATTTTGCTTTCATTACGAAATATATAATAATTAAATTAGCAAGATCTTTTTTTTTTGAGAGTATCTAATAGTAAATCAACTGTTGCGTTTATAGTATTTGTATTTGATAGTTTCTTAATTAATTCTTCTTCATTTTTGGAAATCAAATCACTCATTACTTAACAATATTAATGTTTTTTTATATTTTTTATATCTATAATTTATATAATTTTTAATCTAGAGGATTTCGACTATAATTTTTAAAAATTTTGATTTCAAATATTTAGATTAGCAAAAAAAAAGAGAAAAATCATGATATATCTTCAATATTTTAAAGGATTTGTTTGTGGGAGAATTTAACAACTTCTAACAATCATTTATGTCATTTTTTTTATATCTTTTATCCTACTTCTGAGTGTTACTTCCGTAATACCCGCTATTGATGCTAAATCCTTTTGCGTTATTTTTCTGTTATTCTGCTTTGCAATTAAATATATAACTGAGGCCGCTAATCCTTTTGGATCTTTACCAATCCAAATTGATTTATTTTTAGAAACAATTGCAAGTAAATTTAATGCGTCTCTTTGAATGTTTATAGGTAAATTCAGATTATTACCAAATCTGTAAACAAGATGTTCAGTAGTTATTGGATGATATTTAAGGTTTAATTCTGGTAAGATTTCTTTGATTATTAAACTTAAAGATCGAAAAATAGTATGTCGAGGAGTCATGGACGCATCTACTACATCATCTAATACTTTTGGAAATTCATGAATTCGAATTGCAGCATAAAGTGAAGCCGCGATAAATCCATCAATAGATCGTCCCATGGTTAACTTTTTTTTAGCTACTTCACAGTAGATTCTCCAAGCTGTATCCTTAACATATTCAGGTAGATTTAATTTGGAAATTACCATTTTTAATTTAGGTTTTGCTTCCCATAAATTTCGTTCTAAAGAGGTAATTAGCGATCTTTGAATTTTCGATAATCGAGAAAACAATAATGCATTTTTTGCATTAATTGAATTTCCAGTATAATCTATTTTTCTATTTGGTAAAATTGTCCTTGGTCCAAAATCTCTCCACATAGGCTCTGTTTGTCTTCTATTTTTTATCTCTTCAGCATCATAAGCACGTCTTTCATTTCCAACATAGTTTCGTTGGAAAGTTATCCCACAATTTAAGCAGACTTCATTCCCATCTCTAATCTCAACACAAGGTTCTGCACAGCAATGACTTACCTCAACACAATTATTATCCCATTTAATTCTCTTTCTTATTTTAAATTTGTTTTTAATATTTTCTTGACTCAATTTGTTTAGAAATACTTAATATTTGGTTCAAAAGTTAAATCTCTCTATTGATCTAATAAAAATTTATAGAGAAAAGATTTAATCTTATAAAATAAAACTAAATTTCTAAATGTCTTATTAAAAATCAGAGTTCAATATTTATTAATCCTAATTGAGTAATTTTCTTTAGAATTTAGTTTTAATCAAGCTAAATAATAATTAACAATTTCAAAATTAGTACTTAAAATCTTTCCTGTCTTTTTCCATAACTTCTTTTGAATCTCTTTATCATATGTTAATTCTTTTGAAAATTCTTGTTTTTTGTTATTAAAATATTTTCCACTTACATTTTTTAATTTTTGATTTGTAGCAACATAAATCAGGTTTTCTGCTCCTATAGATACAGGAGCACCAACTGGGGCGCCCATTGAAGCTTCTAATAATTTAGTATTAATTATGCCTGGATGAAGACAATTCACAGTTATATTTGTTTTTTTCAATTTTTCTGCAAGTAGGTATGTGAACATAATAAGACAAGTTTTTGAACGGGCGTACGCCTTAACACCACTATATCCTTTCTCATATTGTAAGTCATTAAAATCGAGGTGATTTGAATGTACTTGAGATGCTACATTAACAATTCTACCTGCTTTACTTTTTTTTAATAAATCAATTAAAAGATTAGTTAATAGAAAAGGAGCAATATAATTCACCGCAAACGTTTCTTCTAACCCTTCTTCGGTTAAAGTCCTTTTTTCCCTGATGACCCCTGCATTATTTATAAGCACATCTAATTGATCAAATTTTACATACAATTTTTCAACCATTTCTTTGATTTGCTCTTGTGATCTTAAATCCGCATAAACCCCATCAATTTTAGCGGGACTTATTTCATTTTTTATTAATTCTATTGTTTTTCTAGTTTTAATTTCATTCCTTCCATGAATTATTACATGTGCTCCAAGTTTCGAAAGTTTTATAGCAGTAGCTTTTCCAATTCCACTTGTAGATCCCGTAATTAAAATTAATTTTTCTTTCAAATTTAGCCCTCGCATTGTATTTAATTTGACAGAAATTTTTTAATAAAAATCGTCATCTATATCTTCAAAACCCTTTAATTCTTCAATATCATGAAAGTAACAGCAGTTTTGATAAAGTCGAAATTCCTCACTTATAAATTTATCATTTAGAACCTCTTTCCATGGATTTTTTTTCTTTATTTCATCTCACCACATTAAATTGTTTTTATACTCAATTACATTATAATATACCAAATTTGTATATTTTAATTCTTAGCTCATAAAAGATTAAAAATTCTCTTATCTCTTTTTTAATTTAAAGTCAAATTTACCAAATTCTTTAAATTATATAAATCGGGTATAAAATCTGTTAATTCAGCAAAAGTATGATTTAAAATTTGTCTATACTTTTCTAAATCATATTTTAATTACCCTAAAATTTTTTTTAAAAAAGATTTAAGATTGCTATTAAGATAGTAATTCAAAAATATCTTTAATTTCCGGATGAATCTTGTTTTTTTTACCAAATCTCGAAAGGATCCACCAACAACTTACGCAGTAAGTGGTTACGTAATCAAGGTCATTTCTATCAAAATCTTTCATTCGTTTGTTGGCAATTGCGTCAATAACATCAGTTCTATGCATGTAACCTATTCCACCACCACAGCACCAGTGTGGTATATCAACAACAGAATAGCCGCTTTTTTTAAAAATATTCGTAACCATATGATGCATATCTTCCCTCCCTCTATTAATTACTTGGCATAAATGCTGAAAACCGACAGTTCCCGATTTTTTTTCATTAGTGGGTTTTAAAAAATCGGCTATATACTTAATATCAATATTATTCCCCATTTCCTTTTTATATTCTGTTCGATACAGATAGTAGCAAGCGGGACATAAACAGATGATTTCTGTATAATTTTTAAAAATTTCAATATTTTCTTTTTTAGCAGATTCATATTCACTAGGAGAACCTGAGACAAACCAGGGCCACCCACAACAAATTTCCTCATCTAAAATAGTAAAATCAATTTTATTTTTGAGTAAGTATTGAAGAGCATGTTCAGTATAATTGGGGATTCGAATGGTGGAAAGACATCCCATAAATACTAAAGTATCTGAATTTTGTGAAATCCCTTCAGGGGCCTTTATTCGCATCTTATTCGTAGGATAAGGAGTCCTAAATTTTTCAAAGCACTTTTTCATGTCATCCAAGCCTTCACATCTAAATCCTTGCTTAATGAATTCTTCTTTTAATTGTATTCTTTCCATTTCAGTGTCACACAATCCACAATCCACGCAATTATAAACTTTGTAATAATCATCTTGCTTGAATTTTAGTCTATTAATATCTTTTATCAATTTTATGACTTCTTCGTCGCTATAAAAATTATCAGGATCTACTTCCTCTGTCGGATAATCCTTTCTATCTTCTGGATATTTTATCTTTTTATTCAAATGAAACACCATTTATACATTATCAATATAATCCTTAATTTTCTTACTTGTTTATTGTACCAATAATATCTTGATTTAAATTATAATCGCAATTAGGACACCTTTTATCTTTAGTAATATCTAACTTCGAAAGATTAAATCCTAATCTACCAATGATTAAATGATGGCAATTTGGACAATAGGTATTACTCCCTTCAGTATGTAAGATATTACCAATATATGGATAATATAATCCCTCATCTTTAGCAATCTGATAGGCAAAATCTAATGTTTCATTAGGGGTATTTTTTCGAGAAGGTATTTTAAAATCTGGATGGTATGCAGAGAAATGAAGGGGAGTATCCTTCCCTAAATTATCTCTTACCCATCTACATAGATTTCTGAGATCTTCTATATCATCATTCATATCTGGAATTATTAAATTTGTAATCTCAACATGTATCCCGTTTTTCTTGAATTTTATTGCTGTATTTAACACAGGGTTTACTGATTTTACACCACAAATTTTTTTATAAAAATCATCAGTCATTCCCTTTATATCAATATTGGCGGCATCAATTCCTATGTCAATTAACTCCTTTGAAGCTTGAGGTGTAGAAAATCCGTTAGTCACTAAAATGGTTTTTATGCCTTCCCTTTTAAGGAGAACGGCAGTATCTAAAATCCATTCATGCCAAATTAAAGGCTCATTATAAGTATATGCTAATGTTTTAACACCTGATTTTACAACTTTCTTAACTAATTCTTCTGGGGTCATTTCGACTAAAGAAATCTCTCGATCTTGAAAATCTTCAAAATCGTATTTTCCCTCTCTTCCATTATCCGATGGACATGCTTGACTAATCGACCAATTTTGACAATTTAGACATCGAAAAGAGCATCCTATTGAAGCAATTGAATAAGACATTGCTCCAGGCCAGAAATTGAATAATGGTTTTTTTTCGATTGGATCTATACTACCTTCAGAAATCATAGAACCATAGATTAAAGTATACAATTTTCCATCAAAATTTTTTCTGGTTCTACAAATCCCTACTTTACCTTGAATTATGGTACATTCATTTGCACATACATGACACTTAACTTTATTATTTTCAAGTTTATCCCATAATCTGGCGATTTTTTTCATATTTGAATCAATTTATTAATTCTTTATGAATTAAAGGATATGTTCTTTTAAGAAAATTTAGTTTAAAAAAATAATAATTATAATTTCTAGAAATTTATATCAGAATGTATTTAAAAAAAATCTAAAAAATATCAATAATTGATCAAAGAGGGTTGTTGTGTTGAGTGAAAATAAAAAAATTTTAATTATTGCTCATCGAGGAGCAAGTAAATTAACACCTGAAAATACTCTTAAAGCATTTAATGCCGCAATAGACTTAGGAGCGGATTATATAGAATTTGATGTTAGATGCTCTGCGGATGGCAAGCTCGTTATAATTCATGATAATTGTACATTGCGAACAACCCATAAACTGAAATGGATAAACCGAATGAATTTAGTCCAGATTAAAAAGCTAAATGCTGGAGAAGGTGAAAGAATACCTACTTTAGAAGAATTAATTGAACATACTAAAGGTAAAGTAAAATATATGTGTGAAATTAAAATTAAGGGTATTATTGAGAAAGTGGTGAAAATCTTAAAAGAGGGAGGAGTGGTTGATTCAACAATTTTAATATCATTCAAACACAATGAGCTCTTAAAAATACAAAACCACTATCCAAAGTTAAAAATGAGCGCAATTGTACCATCTAAATTTGGATGGATAAGTAGTTGGTTATTTAAAAAAAGATTAATATTATCTAAAAGTAAGGATAAATTTTATGCAATAAATCCATTCTATTTTTTGGTTAATAAAAAGTTTTTAAATTTAGCACAGAAAAAAAATCTAAGAGTCTTTCCTTGGACTGTGAATACAAAACGATTTTTAAAAAAACTAATAAATATGGAAGTAACCGGGATACTTACGGATGACATTATTAAAGCTAAAGAGCTAATAAATTCAAAAAAATAAAAATTATTCTTGATTAGAAAAATCCATAAGGCACAACTAATTTAAAAAGTTAAATCATAACTTAAAATGATTAATAATTTATTAAAATTAAAATTTTATACTTATATTAATATTATTAAATAATAGAATAATTGGACTTAATTATTTATTACTAATTTTCATAGTAAAGTCCTTTATGTATTATTTATTTGATAAATTCTTATTTTGGAGGTGAAAAATATAGATGATAAATGAAAGAGAGCCCAAGATTTTAATTCTTTTTTATTCAATGTATGGGCATAACTTTAAGATGGCACAAGCAATTGCACAAGGAATAAAAAAAGCGGGTGGAAAACCTATAGTTAAACAAGTTGAGGAATTATTACCTAAGGAATACTGGGATGAAGATGTTAAGAAAGCGAAAGAGCTTATGAAAGAGATTCCCATCGCAGATCCTAGAAAGGATCTTAGAGATATAGATGGAATCATCGTTGGTACACCCACAAGATATGGAAATATGACAGCTCAAATGCGTAATTTTTGGGATCAAACGGGTGATGATTGGATTGCAGGAACTCTAGTAGGAAAACCTGCTGCTGTCTTTACGAGCTCAGGGACTCAACATGGAGGTCAAGAAACCACCATAATATCAACATTATTAACGCTTTTACATCATGGAACGATATTTGTAGGTTTACCTTATAAATTTCAGGAACAGATGCGGGTTGACGAAATAACTGGCGGAACTCCTTATGGACCTACTACGATTGTCGGACCCCAAGGAAAACGAATGCCATCGGAAAATGAATTAACTCTCGCTAGACATTTAGGTGAACATCTAACAGAGATAGCAAAAAAATTAATGATTTAAAAAAACTTTAGATATATTAGAAATTAGGTAAAAAACTCTTAGAATTTAGATTATTTTTATTATTCTTCTATTTTTTCAAATTGATCTTTTGGAGCACCACAAACCGGACATACATAATCATCGGGTTGATCTTCAAATTTAATTCCCTGTTCTTCCTCGTCATAAATCCAACCACATACAAGACATTCCCACTTTGCCATTAAAATTTCACTAATGTTTTATAATTTTTTTATTATTTCAGATTAAGATAAAGAATTACTTAAAACTTATATTTATAAGTTAAAAAAACCTAAAGAGGATTCTATATTACGTTCTCTACCATGCAGAATGATTTAAAATTGCATAAGTAGGACAAGCATCAAGGCATGCCATACACTCTATGCATTCCCCAATATTATCTGCTGAAACTTTTCCATCAATTAGAGAATACACATCAACAGGACAAACTTCTACACATTCAGCAGCACCAACACATAGGTCTAAATCAATTTCAACCCAATGTTCATCCTGTTCCCATTTTTTTAAACTTGAAATTTAAATCACTTAATTCTATAATTATTAAATAAATGTAAAGCCACTTATTAAAAAGTTCTTGTTATAATACTTAGGTATAATAAATTTGTTTTATATTCAACTCTTCCTCATCAAGATATATTATATTCTGTTTAAAATAATTTTTAAATTCAGACAGAAAAGAATATTAGTAAATAATACTTCTTATAAGATTATATTAATTAGATGAGCAAGATCTAATTCTATAATCCAATAAAAGAATAAATAAATTAGTATTATTTACTTTTTTTTCTCAAAAAATTTATTTATTGGATTGAAAAAAGTATTATGTATTTCCTCTAATTCCTCTAGTTCTTTATTAAAAAGCTTGGCAAGAGTCTTTAGATCGGGTAGACTCCAAGTACTATTAGATTCTACCAAAATCTGGTCATTCAAGTTCTTTATATGAGCGTGGACAATAATGTGAGTTTTCTCATCCGATGCTATTTTACCTTCTACAATAATTTCAGTATCAATAAATACGGGTTTAATATAATTTAACATAAAATTTTGGGTTACTCCAAATTTTTTTATATTTACATATGTTGTCCATGCAGAAGTTTCATCAAGTAAAGTTGCTATTATCCCCCCATGTCCTAAACCTTGGAATCCACTGTATTTTTCAGGGATGATATAACTTGTAAATACAATTCCGTCAAGAATCCAAAACTTAAGTTTTAGTCCTACTGGATTTACACATCCAAAACAATTTCCGGAATAGTAATTTGGAATAGGAGGATATTTTAACATATAATCTTTAAGTTCTTTTGCAGTATATACCAAATATTTTCACACTCTTA
>SDNV01000247.1 GCA_004524515.1 Promethearchaeota archaeon | reverse complement strand
CGGCACCCGACGGGGAGCCTGAGTATCGAGAATAAGTTGCGGGCGTTGAAATATCCCATACTACAATATGTTTTTTTAGGTCAGGGATTAAATATTTTTCAACTTTATCAATAAAAAAATCAGCCCACTTTTGTTTTTTTTCTTTATATTGTTGATAATCAGTATTTCTTAATTCTGTCCAATCGCCCATATCCATTGGAGTTATACGAACCGTAATATTGGGTTTTCCTCCCGTCGTAAGGGAGGGACATACTACTCCTATATGAAATAATTTATTAGAGAAGGCAATTTTCCCTTTCTCATAGGCTTCAAACAATTTATCGTAAGTATCGCCACCTGTTGTAATAACATTGTATCCACAATCTAAACCTAATCCCGCAAGGTCAATGTTATCATCCAAACCAATGCTTAAATTCATTGATGATGTTGACATTTTGACATTTTGTACCTTTTTCGCAAATTTTTTATCTAAATTGCTTAAAATATCTAACCCGACCATATCTATCATAGCAACTTTAGGATCAACCGTTGTTACCACATAATCAGAATAAATTTCTTCACCACCCTCCAGTCGAACTCCCTTTACTTGACCATTCTCAACTAAGATCTTCTGTACTTTAGTCTTAAGGCGTAGTTCACCCCCTAAACTCAAATATCTTTCTTCAATTTTCTTAGGTAATTCTATAAAACCTTTTGTAGGACGAAATGTTCCATCTAAAAGGGAATGCATTGCGGATAATGGGACAATTGCCACAACTTGTTCACTAGGAAGGGCACTAAACTCGGCAAACACATTAAAAATCTCAATTACGTCTGGTTCAGTGATGTTAAACTTTTCAAAATATTTTTTAAACGTTTTTGATGCGTTTTTTACAATTTTCGGACAAGTAACCAACATTTTTAAAATTTCTGTAAATTTGGGCTCCATTTTCAGTTTAAATAGTTCTAAATACATCGCTCGAGAATGATCTAGAAAGTTAGCGATTTCTTTAGCATTGTGAGGATATTTTTCCATCAACATGTTTTTAAACGTCTCCACTCCAGAGGGTAATTCTAATACTTTAACCTCATCTGTTTCTGGATTTACTAAGAAAATTCTCATATAATACCCTTTAAAAGTTTTAAGGTCTATATCAACACCCAAGTAGGATAATATTTCCGATATGTTAGGGATCATTTGACAGGTATCGAATACAAATCCTTCTCGCTCATAAGATGTCACATAACCTCCCGTTTTAGGTTCTTTTTCAATAATAAGAACGGGTTCCTTTTTTACATCATGATTCAATGCCCACACTAATCCTGTACTTAAGCCGGTGATGCCTCCCCCAATCACGATTAGACCTTTTTTATTACTTTTAACATTTTGATCCATATTTCTTACCTTATTTTATAATTTTTTAATTCACTATTTCTAAAATTAATATTAACTATAAAAACACTTTTAACTAATATTTAAAAAAACAATTATAAATATTTTTATTTCACAAATTTTGGAGTGATTGATATGACTGAAGAGAATAGTGAGATGATGCACAGCAAAAAAATTATGGCTTCCTACGGATCTGGCATAATGAGCAGGGAATTTATACAAATAGCTTTTAATGTATTAGTTTTTTTTTATTATGAAGTAGAAATCGGCTTAAATGTATGGCTTATTGGTTTAGGGTTAGTGTTATTTGCGATATATAATGCAATAAACGATCCACTGGTTGGCTATTTAACTGATCGCCCATTCAAATTCACTAAAAAATGGGGCAGAAGATTTCCATGGATTCTTATTGGAGGTATTCCCATAGGTTTCTCTTATATTCTTGTTTTTAATGCGCCACGAGTGGATCCAGAAGCGGGAGCATGGATTTTATTTGCTTGGCTTGTATTTACAACGTGTTTATTTGATACACTCCATTCAATTTTCTTTGTTAACTTACAAAGTTTATTTCCCGATAAATTTCGGTCAGTTAGAGAACGTCGTACCGTAGTGATATTTCAAATTATTTTAGGGGCCACAGGAGTAGCTTTAGGGGCAATCATTCCCCCCTTATTTATTACGTTTGGAGATTTACAGTCCTATCTTATTCAAGGGATAATAGTAATGATAATTGCTCTTGTTACAATATTACTCGCAATACCAGGTATTCGTGAGGACCAAGTGACAATTGATATTTATCTGGAATCCACTTTAAAAGGAATGGAAAGAGAATCATTCTATAAATCAATGAGAATCGCCTTTAAACAAAAATCCTTTGTTGCTTATATATTTCTGTATACCATGTACTGGGTAATAATCAATTGCATGGAAGCATCTATACCATATGTCGTTAAATTTATCTTAAAAATGCCAGCTAGTGCTACAACTTTCATTATGGCTGCCTTTCTTTTAGGAGCAATAGTTTCAGTTCCGTTTTGGTATAAAATTGCCCAAAAAACGAATGATAATCGGAAAGTAATGCTTATTACGGCTACTTTGATGGGTGTTTTTATGTCCCCCTTAATCTTCTTTGAAGTTTATGAACTCATCATTATTACTATTTTTATATGGGGTATTGCCCAAGGAGGTTATTGGTCTATGATTTTTCCTGTATTTTCCGACGTTATTGACGAATCGGTTGTTTTACATGAGAAACGTGAAGAGGGAACATACATTGGAATACAACAATTTTTTGGACGTGTAGGTCTTGTCATCCAAATACTTATTTTTGCCACAGTTCATTCACTTACAGGATTCGTAGAGGGAGCAGACACTCAAACACCTCAGGCAATCTGGGGAATTCACTTACATTTAGCTCTAGTCCCAATAATTTTCATTTTTATTGGTGCGCTAGTTTTTTGGAGAATGTACGATTTAAGACCTGACAAAGTATCTGAACATCAGCTTAAGATTAAAGAACTAAAATTATAAGAAATTACAAAATCGTCTTTTTTTTTTCTATTTCCTTTAATAATCTCAAAAATTAATAATAAATTTAAAAATACGTTTAACTAATATTTAAAAAATAAATTAAATTTTTCACTTTTCAACACAATAGGTTTTCATAATGACAAATAACGAAATTAAAGTCTTTCACAGCAAAAAAAACATGGCTTCTTATGGGTTAGGAATCATGGGCAGAGAGTTTGTTCAAATGGCTTTTAATGTCTTCGTTTTCTTTTACTATGAAGTTGAGATAGGATTGAAT
>SDNV01000246.1 GCA_004524515.1 Promethearchaeota archaeon | reverse complement strand
TTTATTCTGAGCTAATAATTCTCCTTTTCATTCATGATTTTTGCATTTTTAGATCACTCCTTTAAGAAGACAATAAAGACAATCATGATTATAATAAATATAAATTAACTGCTTAAATCTAAAAATTATAAATTACTTTTATAATTATTAAATCAATTTTATATCTCATGATAAAAAAATGAACGAAAATGAAAAAAAAACACCTCACCTAAAGAGAAAGGTAACCTTATTTGCGCTAACCATGTATGGTGTCGGAAATATTTTAGGGGCGGGTATTTATGCTCTTATTGGGCAAGTAGTCGGTATAACGGGAAATATGTCTTGGCTTTCTTTTATCTTAGCCGCGATAACGGGAGCTCTCACTGGGCTTTCATATGCCGAATTATCAGCAATGTATCCAAAAAGTGCTGCAGAATTTGTATACACTGAAGAGGCATTTAAGATTCGAATTTTATCCTTTCTTTTAGGTTGGATTATAATATTTTCAGGATTATTTTCAGCTACAACAGTTGCATTTGGATTTGCTGGTTATTTAGCTTCCCTTATAGGAATACCGTCAAATGTCATAATAATACCTATAGCAATAGTCTTAATTATAATCCTTAGTCTTATCAATTTTGTTGGAATAAAAACAAGTACTTGGACTAATGTAATTTTTACTATTATCGAAGCTGCAGGTTTAATATTCATCATTATCATTGCAATTCCTCACTTCGGAACCGTAGATTATTTTCAATTACCTCTTAGTAGCACTCCTCTTGCCATTTTCTCTTCAGTTGCTTTAATATTCTTCGCCTATATCGGGTTTGAAGATATTGCAAACATCGCAGAAGAGGTTAAAAATCCGGCAAAAAATTTACCGAGATCTATTATCTATTCTTTGATTATCACCACAGTTTTATACGCTCTTACTGCGATTTCAGTTGTAAGCGTAGTAGATTATACTACCATTGTGAGTTCCCAGGAACCCTTAGCAACTGTTGCATTCGAAGCGATAGGACCTATTGGCAGTTTTATAATCTCCTTTATAGCCTTATTTGCCACAGCTAACACTGTTTTAATAATGTTGATTGTAACATCAAGGATGATGTATGGTATGGCTCGGGACAAGGCATTACCAGAATCTTTAAGTAAAATATCAAAAAAGTTTAAAACACCCACCATATCTGTTTTTATAACTATGGTATTAGTAATAGCAATGTTTTTCCTTGGCGGTATAGATCCAGTAGTCCGCGCAACAGTTTTTGGAGTATTAATCAATTTTATATTAGTAAATCTCAGTTTAATTGCCCTTCGCAAGAAAAATCCTGAAAAGGAAAGACCTTTTAAGCTCAAACCGAGTGTTAAATCCATCCCAATTATTGCATTGTTAGGTGCAATCATATGTGGTGCAATTTTACCATTTACGTTAATATATGAGAACAGCTTTGATTGGTGGACTCTTCTCATCTATGCTATAATTATTGTAGCGGGTTTAGTAGTTTTCTATCTTTTAAAACCTAAAATTGAAACAAAAACGCCTAAATAAGTCACCTATATTAGATTTTTAATTTTTATTTTAGTTTTTTATCGAATCTAAGCTATAAATAAATCTATGATTAAGTTTAGGAAATAGGAATGCCGATGGCGAGATTTGAGCTCGCGATCTCTAGAATACATCCGTCTGACCCAATTTTTCAAAAGGATTATGAGTCTAGCGCATTAACCATGCTATGCTACATCGGCTTTAATTAAAGAGCCCCAGGGGGGAATTGAACCCCCGGCCTATAAGCGTATTAAGATAAGCTCTTAATAGTTTGCCTTACCAAGGCAACGCTCTACCAGACTAAGCAACTAGGGCTTTTTTGGTAATCTTGGACGCTTTGATATCATTTATTTTTGTGATTGGTATTAATGGTTTCTAAATTAAAAATTTTTTTAATTCAATTCCTCTCTTTCTTAATCAAAATTAATTCTCCTTGATTAATGTCGATATTGATAAATTACTAAAAATAATAGATTATATAATATTACTGATTAAAAGTTAAAGATATAAGCCTCTTTTACCATAAATAAATTGAATAATAAAAAATTAGAAAAGCTTAAGGAAAAAATGACAATAAAGCATGTTAAGGAAGATGTGATAAAACTAATTCAAGAATTACCCGATGACACTACTTTAGAGGATATCCAATATCATCTATTTGTAAAACAAAAGCTTTTAAGAGCTGAAGAGCAAATAAAGAAGAGAAAAACGAATCCTCACGAAGAAGTCATGGAAAAGGCTAAAAAGAAATGGTTCAAATAGAATGGTCTGAAGAAGCCATAGATGATTTAGATGGCATAATAGCTTATTTATCAAAAGTCTCTATTCAATATGCTCATTCATTTTTTGAACGCATTAGTGAATCAATAGAAAATATTACTGAATTTCCAAAAATAGGTCGTAAAGTCCCAGAATCTAAAAATCCAAACTACAGGGAATTAATCATTCAAAGATATCGGCTAATTTATAAGTCTTTAGAGGAAGAAGATAAAATTATAATTATGACAATAATACATGGAAGTAGATTGTTAAAATTGTGAAAAAAGAGAGATAAAGATAAAAATCATAGCTCTCAAATCAGAGCCTTGTCCTCTCACTAGCTAATTTAATCTGATCACATATTAACATTTTTAGAAAAGTAAAAATAAACTCACCCTTGCGAACAATTGGTTTTTAAATTTAAGGTTTTAATCATCTTACCTAAGTAAAATAAAAAAAAAGTATTAAGATATTTAAGCCAATGCAATAATTAGGGTTCCTAAAGTTATATAGAATTGTGCCATTAAATAAGTCGTCATGATGATTAATCGCGCGTTGGTAAATTCACCTGCCCATTTATTAACTGCGATACATGAATCAGAGAATATGAACGAGATTGATCCTATAAATATCAGTATTGATGCTAATCCCTGTACTGTAGATAGTCTTATTAAAGCTGAAATGTGCATTAATAAAATAGCCACCATATACACTAGAACAGGAATCTTCATATCACCGGATTTATTTAAAAATCGGGGTATAGTAAAAATTAGAATCAAAAGTGTTGGTCCTAATAGAAACAAAACCCAAGGATTAAAAGTAGCATAGCTGCTAATTGAGAGAAAGAATGATATTATATAGAAAATTTGATTAATCAAAAAAGCAACCATTCCAAATAAAAAC
>SDNV01000007.1 GCA_004524515.1 Promethearchaeota archaeon | reverse complement strand
GATACCTTAGGATTTTTTTCCTCTAGTCCAGATACTTTTATCAACTCCATTTTCTGGATTAAGTCCTTCAATTGCAAATTTTCTTCCTCCAAACTTACAATCTTATCCATTAATTTTTCAGTGATTTGCTTAGTAAGATCTTCGGAAAAGATATTGCTTTCCTCAACCTCCATAACTTCAACAGCCCGAATATGCATTTCTAAATCGATGTATAACACAGTAAGCAAATCATCAGTAAGCAAACCCCCCTCAGAAGAGTGAAGAAATACATATGGGAAAGGATAGGCTGGTTTATTTTTAGGTAAATCTTTTGGAAGTTTTATTGTATGCATCACTCTACATTTTGGACAATTATAAATTCTTGTGATAAATTCTTGTTCATTATTATTATTAGACGTTTCTGACATTGTTCTATAAAAATAAGCTATTATATTCAAAGAAATGCTTTATAAGAAAATAACCTAAATATTACCTTATAATTGTTTTCGTTTTTAATTTATACTTAAAAAGTTTTTATCAAATTTCCGATTTTTATTCTTAAAAACAATATATTGCATATCAGTAAAATATGATTGAAATTTTTATTTTTTCATTTTTAATTGCTTTGACAGGTGCATTATCTCCTGGTCCCGTTCTCACATTCACAATTTATAAATCAATTCAGAAAAGGGGGTATTTAGCAGGAGTTTTTATCATTTTAGGGCATGCAACATTAGAGTTTGGGATGATTTGTCTATTGTTGTTAGGAGCTTCTATATTTCTATGTAATATTTTAATTTTAACTATTATTGGCATTGTTGGAGGAATTTTTTTAGTTATTTTTGGAATCCTGGTCATAAGAGATACAATAAAAAATCCACTGAAATTTGACTTTCAATCAATAGAAGAAGCAGATATCAAGGGCTATAAAGGGAATAGCTTTATTGGTGGAATTGTTGTAAGCCTCTCTAATCCTTTTTGGACTTTTTGGTGGGCAGTTATAGGATTAAGCTTCATGATTAATTTTGGTATTAGTTTTGAAAATCCAATGGGATTATTACTGTTTTTTCTGGGTCATGAATTAGGTGATTTAGCTTTTTATGTACCACTTTCCATCTTTGTATTTTATGGAGGGAAATCATTAAATCCAAAAATCTATAAATATGTTTTAATTGGCTGTGGTATTTTTATGATTGGCTTCGGAATATTTCTGGCATTAAATATAATGATATTTCCCCCCGAATTATAAAAATTTCGATAAATTAGAAATGCTTATATATCGGAACACTATTTTAATATCGTTAAAAAAATTATTTTCATAGGGGATAATTTTGGAGCTGAATTTAGCTGATTTTTTAACGGGGTTGTTTAGTTTGATTTTTATTGTTATCTCGATTTTTCTTGGATTAAAAATAACAAGAAAATATTCGGAATATAAGATGATTGAATATCTATTAGTAGGAATTACATGGATTGGAATTGTATTTCCTTGGTTTCCATCGGCAATTACTTTTTTACTTGTTATTTCTACGGATATACTTCTTAGTCCTGAGACACGTTTCATATTAGGATTCGGATTTCTCCCTACTTTTCTTGTAATTTGGTTAGGGGCATTCACAGAAATAATATATAAAGAAATACAGAAAAAAATATTGATAATTTCTACCATAATATGTACAGTTTTACAAGTGACCTTTATTGCATTAGTATTCATCGATATTTCTCTAATAGGAACTCAGGTCGGGCTGTTCCATGGAACTTTTACCCTTTTTACACGTATCTATTTGCTTACAATTCTACTAACATTTTTTATTACCGGAATTATATTTTCCTATAAATCTATGAAACTAAATGAACCTGAGTTCAAATTAAGAGGAAAATTTCTCTTATTCGCTTTTATTTTTTACACTATGGGTGTAATTTTGGAAACTTTATTACCTTTAACAGCTTTAACGGCCGTTTTCATTCGTTTAATAATGATCTTAAGTGCATTCGCATTTTACTTTGGTTTTATCTTACCAGAAAATTTAAAAAAAAAAATTATAAAGGAAACTAGTGTAAATGAAATCTCCTCTTAATCATTATCATTTTTTATTTTTATTTTAATTAATATTAGTTCTGGCATAATAATGATTAGATTAAGTGTAAATTTAGAGTTAAATCTAACTTTGATCTATTTAAATTTTAAAAAATTATATTAAAATTGATTTTGATGATAACTTTATAATCCTTTATTATTTTCTTCTCTTAAATTCATCAATTGCTTCAATATATTGTTTTACGGGGATTATTACGGGATTCCTCCTGAAACTTAGTGGTATTGATGCATCGCATCGAGAACAAAGTGGAGACTCTTGAGCCCATTCTTTAAATTCATCAGCATGAGCGGGATGTCTACAATTTGGACATAAAACAATTCCACGCCTATCATCAGCAGGAATCTTAGGGAGCTGAAAACAAAATATACATTTGAAATCTTCTAATGAGAGTATACCTGCTTTTGGTTTTAATTTCTCAAAAACCGAACTTCCTGTAGTTCTTGGTTGATGAACTTTTGCTTGAGCTGGAGCAGGTTTACTTGTTGTGGTTCTCCGTGGAGTGGTTGATCTACTTACTGCAGTTCTTGATGGAGTGGGTGTAGTTCTTCTTCGTGAAGGAGTGCTATGAGAGCGAGGTGTATTTGCTGTTGAACTTGATGGAGTAGTAGATCTTCTGCTTGAAGTTGTTCTTGTCGGGGGATTTGTTATAGTTCTTAAACGTTGTCTTCTACGGTTGATGTAATCCTGAGATATCTCTGGCATTGAGCGAGCTGAGCCAAATATTCCATGTCGTATGAACAAATAACTTAAGAATAAGAATATAAAAACTAACATTACATCAAAATAGAAATAAACTTGCTCTACAACAATATAAAAATAATTTAAAATAATATTAAAAAAAATAATATAAAATAGGATGCCAAATAAAATAAGGATAGTATAAAATATGCCAAACTTTCTGGCGTTCAGAGATCTAGTTCTTATAAGGTATACGATATTAAATTTAGTGAAACAGGCTCGTATTGTATATAATCCGTATATTAAATAAGGAAATGCAAATATTAGATTCCAAAGACTTATATACACAAATGGAATAAAATTTTCAAAAAGATTTTCGCCCCATAAACCAGTAAAATACCCCCAGAAGTTATAGAATAATCCTATTCCTAAAGGTCCAAGAAGAAAAAAGGAAGTATTCTTTTGCGAATTGTATTCGTTATATTCTTTTATTTTCTGGAAAAACTTTCTAGTGAATAGGATCCATATTCCAATCAGTAACCATGAAAAAAATATATTTAATGAAGCATTGATTAAGAGCCCATGGATTAAACCGATACCTAAAAATATTATTATGATTATTAAAGCAGTTTTCTTACCTGATATTTAAAACTCACCATATTCTAATGTCATCTAATTTATTAATCTTCATCATATTCTAGATAAGCTGCTTTTCCCTCAATAATTGGATCCATAAATTCTAATATTTCAGGTAAAGATTTTACATCAAGAGAACCCTCCACACTAAAAGGAATGGAAAACCACTTTTTATTTTTTAAATTAGCTCTAAAGATTTGAAAACCCAATGAAGTTCCATCTATTTGGTACGGATCGATTACAAGTGCTATAGCGTTATCCCATAATTTCTGATATCGAGCCTGGGTACCGATATCTTCATCACTCATCCAAGTACCATATGAAGGATGTGAATGATACCATCCACAAATAAATAAATTCTTAGCTTTAATATCATTAAATGCTCGAACAAAATTTTTATAATCCTTGATTTCCGCATAGACCGCTGAACCATGACCCATTGGATATGCATCTTCAATATGAAGTTTAGGGCCATAATCATATTGCTTACCAGCCAATAAACCTATGACCTCAACCCATTTATCCCTTGAGATCTTAGAACTTGCGTATTTTAGTGCATGGCTCGCAATTTTAAGAATAGCTTTAACTGAAATTGAAACAGTTTTATCATCTTCCAACTTCTCAAAAATAGGTTGTTCTGCTTTAATTTCATTGATTAAATCAGCAGCTGATGACTTTTCCTTTTTACTTATAATTGAACTAATCTCTTCTGCTAACTCATTCTCCTCTAACTTTAATTCATTGTAAATTTCTTCCAATAATTCCTTTTTAATCTTTTCTTTAATCCTCTTTTTTATAGCATTCTTTATCGAATCTTCATTAGATTTTTTATTTTCCATTTAGATTTTCACCATTTTTGATGAGCATATTTTTTAACCAAGTGTTTGACTTTTTTTTCAAACGTCTTTCGGTCATTCATCATTTCGACAGCAGCTTTTTTATTGAAAACATCAGTGGGATTTATAAATAATCCTCTTGTATTAAGCATTGCTGTTATCGCTTGGATTACAGTTACAATAGTTTTTGAGGGACTCCAACCTCCCTTTTTTCCTACAAAATTAGGATCAACAAGTGCGAGACATATATTTCGCTGACCTGGGTATTCAGAAGGTTTTGGCCAGAAATTGGGATGCCATATTGGAGTGTGTAAACGAACGAAAGGAGGATGTCTAGGATAAGTTGGAGGAAATTTGATTTCAAGTTTAAATATGCCTCCTTGGTATGCGGTTCCTTTAGGACCTTTAAGTGTGACTGCAAGATGATCAATACTCTTTTGTTTTGGATCAAAGGGTTTTAATTGCTCTATTACTCCATCTTTGAGCAATTTTTTCAATGCTGCAAAATCTTGTGAAATTCGACTACTTCTTATACTCATTTTGTTTCCTCGTACTTTTATTTTTTTAATGCTTTTTATATACCTATAATATAATAATAACTAATTATAAATTAAATGGAATCCGAAATTTTAAAAATAATTTAGGAAATATTTAATGTAATAAATATCTCTCCACCATTGAAACCTACGGCAGTAATTAATTCTAGATGTCTTAGATTATTTTCTGCTGGAGTAAGATCTAAATCTACTATATTAATATCATTAAAATCCATTGTTGTTAAAGTAGGTTCCATTTCCGGGCTTTTTATAAATCCCCTATTGATAAGTGATGAAATAATGTTTTCACATTTAGAATTCTTGTCAATATTTATAATAACCCTTCTAACTTGATCTCCGCATTGTAAGCATTCTGTATTTCTTTTTTTCTCTATCGAATAAAATTTCATAGTCATCCCATTAAAAATAGTATAAGTCTTAATTGGTTCACCCAGAGATTTATTTCCTTTTAACCAGTGTAATATTTTGATTGTCTCATGGGACTGTAATGCGGATACAAAGGCATTTATCGTAATAATTCCCGGATCATGTCTATCTATAATTTTTATGATATCTGCTTTTGAAAATAATGGAAGAAAATTATGTTTTTGTGCTAATTTGTTTGCTTCCTCTTGGATAAATTTAATATCCTCGACACTTTTAGGGTCAGCGTCTCGGTCTTGTTGTTCTTGAAATACCATATTTGCCTTGAAGATACAATGAATACGTTTTCTAGGAACTCCAACAACGGTACAAGCGGCCATTTCGTCCATTTCTGCGACGGGAAGAGGATCACATTCATAACAAGCATTTTCATAAGGAAAAACAGTATAAATATGTCCATTATAACCTGCAACTCCACCATCGACAAGGGGTTTCTTAAAACGGATGCATTGAGCATTTAAATTAAGTCTTGCATTCATAGAATCCAAACCTCCAACAACTAGATCAGCATTTTTGTATATTTCAGGTTCGAGCTTTTCGAGGGAGGAATGATAACCCTTAATAATAATATTTGGATTTATCTGCCTTAATTTCGCGGCCGCAACTAATGCTTTAGGTTCTCCCATTTTTGCATCAGTAAAAAGGATTTGTCTATTTAGATTAGAATGTTCTATTATATCTAAATCAACTAAATCTAGGTGTCCTACACCTAACATTGCCAAATTTTTAGCAATTTCGCAACCTAATCCTCCTACTCCTGCGATTAATAATCTTGAGTTTTTAATTATTTTTTGATCCCAGCCTTCTAATCTAAATTGTCTATCATAAAGATCTTTCTCTAAAGAAGTTAGATCTTCACTAAAAAAATCAGATTCTTCTTTCAATCCTTACACCTTTTTTTTTATTTTATCTCACTTCATAAATTAATTTAAATTTTTAAGAATTATTCAAAAAATTAAAAAAAAATTAAATAGATTTATTAAATTTCATCAACAAAAATCATGAACTTTTTAACCCGCTGTACTCGCAGGTATTAAAAGTACTTCATCTCCATCATTAACATTATAAGAACTTAATGGTGAACTTTCATCCATTGTGACTCCCCCAGCAGACAAGTGAAAGTCTGCGGGATCCAATCCAAAGATATTTCCAATAGTTTGTTTTATAGCACCAACATTGTTTCCATCATCAACTAGTAGCTTTTGTCGTTTCTCACCAGGTCCAATTGTAGACATAAAGAAAAGACTTATCTTTTTTCCTCCTGCTGATGGAGTTACCGCAGGAGTTTTAGATTTCATTGGAGTTTTTTCCTCAGGTTCTCCCAAATCCTCATCAAATTCATCATCAAAACCCATAAAAATCATCCTTCATTTATTTTTATTGAATTAAATTGAAATATATCATTTTTATATCAATACTTGTATATAAATAATAATAACTTGTCTATATAAATAAAAGCATTAGATATTGTTTTTAAATTTTAAACTTCTTATTTATATATGTAAAACTCTATTATAATAAACAGAAATTTTAATTAATTTAAAAATATTTAAGGAAAGAATTATATGAACGATAAGATACCCCCGAAATATCAAATCCAAGAGAAAGAACCCGAAGATGACCAAATTACTACTATAGATAAAACATTGCTTAAGAAAATTAAAAATGAACGTCAAAAACTAGAAGAAGAGCGAATTCAATGGGAAAACACTGCTAAAAAGATCGAAAGCTATAAAGAAGCTATTAGAGATTTAGAAAAAAAAAGAAAAGATCAAGAAATGGAAATTAGATCTTTAATGAATGACAAAGAAGCGTTAAATAATGAATTAAACAATAAGAGAAGGGAAATTCAAGAAGCGGAGAAACAAATCAATGATAAAAAAAAAGAATTCCATAATGTAATAAATGAGATAAATAATAAAAGAGATGAATTAAATAAACTAAGAGATGACATTAATAACGAGAAAAAAGACTGGGAATTTGAGAAACAAAAAAACGAGCGAAAATTAAGCGAGATAAAAAGCAAACTCCCGGGTATAGAAAAAAGAGGAGATGATTTAGAAAAAAAAAAATTTAAATTAGAAAATGAAGCGGATAGATTAACCAATGAAGTAAATGGGCTATTAAAAGATAGGAATAATTTAAAAAACGAGTTGGACAATATAAAGAAAGAGATAATAAATGATAAAAACCTGATTAATCAAGAAAAAAAAAGACTTAAAGAAGCAAAAGATAAAATTCGCGGAAAAAGTGAAGCTGTAGATAATAAAATCAAAAATATGAAAAAAAAAGTTAAAGAGTTAGAAAAACTGCAAAATGAGATTGATAAAGAAAAACAAAATTTAGATAAAGATAGAAAAAATGAGGAAGAAATTCTTAAAAGTATAAGGACTAAAATTCCCGGATTAGAAAAAAGAAAAGATTCATTAGAAAATAAGAATAGAAAATTAGAAAATAATTTAGAGAAAGTTAAACGTGAAATTAACCATTTAGAGAATGAAAAAAGTAAGATTGAATCATATATTCAAAATGAAAAGAATAAAATTCAAAAAGAAAAAGCTCAAATAGAAAGTGAAAAAAATAATATTAAACGTGAAAGAGATAAATTGGAAAAAGAAAAGGACCAATTAAACCACGAAAAAAAAAGATTAGATATTGAAATAAAAAAATTAAAGACCCTAACCAAGCAACAGCTAAAATCCAAGACTCCATACGATGGAATTAAATCTAAAAAACCTTCAAGGTACTAATTATTTCGAATTACTTAAATTCAAAATAAATAAGAAAGTGTTTTAAATAGAATTTCATTCTTTCATAAAATTATATGCATTAAATTTTCTACAGATAAGTAAATATCCTCCATCCTATATAATTTAATGAAAAACTTACCTAGTTTACTTCAAAATAGCTAATAATGGACATTGCATAGATAGTTGATTATTAAAAAAATATTTATAAAAATTCAAATTTTTTTTACTGAATGCAATTAAGAAAAAATAGAATATTAATCTTGATCAGAATACATTCCTGCATTGGGATCAAGAAACGTATTTTGGCACGAAGGACAGGAATTATACTTACTTAGCCAAAATGCAACGCACAAATAGTGGTATACTGCCCCACAAAAAGGGCATTTAATTATTTTATCCTTAGCAAAATCAAATTTCTTACGACAAATGTTACACTGGACATTTTCATCAGTAATTCCTTCTCTCCTTTTGACTTTTTCAGATAAAGTTTTCTTTAGGTTAGACAATTCTGATCGATAAAGCTCTATTTCCTTTGTTAAATTTTCTATTTTTAAGTGTATCTCACTAATTCTTTCATCTAATTCATCTTCAGAAAGTTTATCTACTAAGATTTTAGATATAGCAAAATTTAAAGGTACATCTTCAATTTGTCCGCTTTTTTCAGTGATTTCTTTGATACCATCAAATAATATTTCCTCTTCTTCAATCAAATCCTTAAAATTCTTTAATAATTTATTTACAAAAAGACTTAATAGAAAGTTTAATTGCTGTTTTTTAAGCGTAAAATTATCTTCCCATTGTTTTATAATTTGGTAAATATCGATGTCTTTTTCACTATATAAATCTAATTTTTTGTATACTTCCTCTTTAATTTTCTGAATATTCTTTTTATAATCATTAAAAACATTTCGAATCTTTTTTAATTGAGGGAATTCCTCGCGCACAATTAGAGATGCTTCATCCTGATAATGACTCATTAAATTGTTTACTTCTGAAGTTTTCTCGTAAACAAAATTTCTGATGTTATCCCTTAATCGCTCCTTTCTAATGGTTTTAAGGTAAAATAAATATTCATTTTTCCTTCGCTCGATTTCAGAATATAGATTAGACATTATTTTTTTGAATTTATCTACAATGGAATCATATGGTTTTAAGAGGAGTTTATAATCTGTAATATATTTCTCTATCTCCTCTACTAAAGAGTAAAGAATTTCAATTTTTTCTGAATAAAATTTCGCTACATTCTTAAATTCATCATATTCTTTTAATTCAGTTATGGCAGCATGATATTTTTTTTCTAAACCAGTTAAGTAATAATCAATTATTTGGGGCATAAAACTGTTAAAATCTTGTGCTAATAAATTCTTCAAATTTACTGCTTTGTTATCTTCCCCTAATTGAAACTTTTTATCCAAATCAATGATTTCATTTAATATTACAATAAGTTTATTTTCAACCAATTCCTTAATAATCGGCTTTAATATTGTTTTAATTTTATTTTTAATTTGCTTCCTATCAATAATGTTTACATAATCATCAAGATCTTCTAATTCACCCTCAAAATCTTCAAGTATATTACAATTGTAGAACAATGCAGCTAAATTCGAATAAAAATCAATTTTTTCACTATATTTACTAGTATAAAAATTATAAATTTCATTAAAATGATGTGTTATACTGTAATCTTTTTTCTTACGCTTCTTTTTCTGGGAAGAATCAACAGATATTTTTTCAATATAGTTATAAAATTCTTTAACTTCTTCCCAATTTTCTATATTATTAGGTGGTTGATTGACTTTGTAGATTAAATTTTTAATTTTTCCTGTTTCTGTCCATATATAGATATAATTATCATATATTCCTTCTGGATTATTTATCACACTTTTAAGTTGTAATATCAATTCTTCATATTCATCAAGTAGATCTTGCACATTGGTTAAAAAATCCTCTAAAAATGCACTATTCTTTAAAAACCTTTTAACATTTCGTCCATTCAACTTTAAGTTTAATAAATTGGTTGAAATATTTTTAATCTCATTTAATATTTCAGATTTTAGATGGAAATAATTAAAATTGACTTTAGATTTCGATTCTGAAATGGATATTAGATTTGAATTTATAAAAATTTTTATTTGATTAAAATAATCTGAGTAAGAATCAAGAATTTCTTTTGAAAATTTTGTGTGGAGGTATTCTTCCAATTCTTCTGGATCTAATTTTGATTTTGTTAAGGTAGATTTAATCTCTATCAATTCGTCCTTAGTAAATCCCTTAATGCTTTTGATATCGTTAAAACTATTATTGATTAATCTCAACTAAAGAGCACCATCAATACACGATGTGAAAATAATTAAATTTCTTTATCTCACTTAATAGTGATAAAATGAAATAATTTTAAAATTTACTGTAAAAAAAGAGAGGTTTAATATTATTCTCCAAGTTCGGATATTTCAATATATTTTTCCTTGGTACCATCTTTGGTAATCGTTAAAATGTCAATTCCATTACCACTCATAGCATCTCGAGTAATGGAATTTCTGATGGCTTTTTCTACTAATTTTTCCCCCTCTGCAACCGTAAGGTCAGGTTTATATTCCGCCTCTAAAATTCCAATTGACATCAACATCCCAGTTCCGGCCGTGCCATAATCATCAGGCATTAAAGATCCGATAGCATCTAATGTATATAATTTTGGAACATCTTCATCCACTCCGGCCACAACCAGATTGGTATATAAAGGGAACATTTTTCGGGAATAAAGATAATTGGAAACTAATTTACCCATACTTCTTGTTGAGATTTTTTCTCCAGCATCAAGTTGGTATAGGTTAGCTTGTGCTCTCATGATCTTTACAAGTAATTGAAAATCGCCAATTAAGCCATATGCTGTTAATCCAATATGATCTGTAATTTTGAAAACTTTTCTAGTGGATTTATTTGTAACAGTATATCCCCAAGTTGCTCTTCTGTCGTTTCCAAGCACTACTCCATCTTTGCATTTGATTGCAACCCCACATGCACCGGGGACCATTATTTGTTGTGCCATTTTTTTTTCCTTTTATAAAAATTCTTGAATTATTTTATTAAAATAAACAAGGAAAATAATTAAACTTTGATGTTTTATCTTATAAAAAAACAAGTTACGGTCTTTTTATTCTTTTAGTTGTAATTTTTTCACGTTATACCGAATGGTTATTTTTCTTATAAAATTAAAAAGTTTAAAAATCTAAATAAATACATTAAATGCTTTGATTATAATTAAAACAATCTAAGAGTTATTTAACCGTGTTAAATAGTAAAGATAAGGTCTATCAATGGGGAATAGAATTATCTAAATTTTCTCCAAGAATACCGGGAACAATGAACATAGATAATGCCAGAGATTTCATCCTTCAAAAACTTAAAAGCTTTGGTCTAAAGACCTGGATTGAACCAATTAATTTTAGAGGTGTCTTTCACCAAGAATGGGAGTTCCGAATAGTATCACCCGAAAATCGCAAATTAATTTCTTGTCCTCAAAATAATGTCGGTTTTGGTAATATAGATGCGGAAATTATTGATATTGGTAAGGGGAAGATAAAAGATTATCAAAATCAAGATGTAACAGGAAAAATCGTGTTAATAAACTGGGGGAAATTAACAGATCATGAAGGGCCCTGTGGGCTAAAGAAGCGCTATCCATTATTAGCTTCATATGACTTAGCATGGAAAAGAGGAGCTGCAGGTATGGTAGGTTATTTTATTGATACTCCTGGGAATTCCCTTAAAATACTTGAACCCGGAATAAATCCTACAGGAGGGAGCAATATTCCAGGCCCCGCAGAAATTGGTGAGGAGAGACAATTTATGTTGCCGGTGCTTCATATCGGAAAAAAGGATGCTCGAATTTTAAAAAATATAATCTCAAAAAGCAAGGTGACAGCTCATCTCCACATCAGAGGAAAAAGAAAAGTGTCCACAGTGTATACCGTTGTTGGAGTTTTACCCGGATTAAAAAAAAATGCAGTAGTTGTAGGGGCTCATTATTGCTCTACTTTTGAAGGAGCAATATGCGATACAGTAGGTGTGGTCGGGGCTCTGGAATTAGCCCGAAAATTCTCTATGATGCCATTGAAAAAAAGATCTAAGACCATGTTATTTCTATTTTCGGGTTCACATGTGTGGATAAACTGTAATATATCATCATTATGTTTTATCGAGAGACATAAAAAATATATTTCGAATTTAGTAGCCATGCTATGGATGGATCACATTTCCGCCCCAGTATTTATTAATGGTGAAAGAATTAGCCGCTGGAAATTTCCTCTTAGATTAGGGCTCACCTCTGATAATTTTATTCTATATCTAATAACTTATTATTCTATGCTGAAAAATAGAAGACTCCCATTCGTACTTCCGTTAAATCGTATATGGACTTTATGTGAGATGGGGCCATTTGACAATATAGGGATACCCTGTATGTGTATGCAGGTCGCTAGTGATTTGATGTTGACGACAGAAGATACATGGGATAAAATAGATGCCCATCAATTAAATAAGGATATATCTGTTTATGTAGATTTAGCAAAATTGATTCAATTGATCCCAGCTCGAATTTTAAAATTGTTCGAATTTCCCGGTAGAAGTTTTTTTGGATGTGGTGCTCTTTTTAAAGATACATCGCAACCAAAATATGACAATAAGCACTGTTATGAACCTGAAAATGCCCCTCCTTTATTAATTGGAGGATATAAAAAGGCTTTAAAATTTAAGAGTGACTTCTCAAATGTAATAAATAATAAATAATTAGATATCTTTGATAAATCAGGTATTATTATTTAGTTTTTAATTCCTACCCAAATCTATATTTTCAATCCTAACTTAAATAAAATTATAGTTCTAAAAAAATAAAAATTCATAAGAATGACTGTAAAACAAACTGAAACGGTAAGTAATAGGACTAGAAAAATTCTATTTGAATCTATGGAACTCATAATGAGAAATCTTAAAGATAATATGGATCATCTCAGTAAACCAAAATACTTTAAATATACACAAAAATTCATAGAATTAATCCATGATGGAATTATTAATAAGAGAAGATTCTTCTTATTAGCCTCTGGTAGGAGTGCATTTATTTTACAATGTTTTGCAACTAGATTAGTACATTTAGGAGCTAAACCCTATATGGTCACTAATCTAACAAGCAATCCTGCTATGCGTGAAAAAGATATACTGATAGTCCTATCAGGTTCGGGGACAACCGAGATAGTTATAAGTCTATTGAATAGTTATGTGAATAAAGTAAAACCATATGGGATTATTACAATAACCTCTCATCCCGAAACAACTATTGGTCGAATGGGGGATATTACTATTAAATTAAAAGGTAGGACTAAAAAAGATAAAGCCTTAAATGAAGATGATGCTATTCTCACGCCTGAAGGTACTGCTTTTGAACAGGTTGCTTTTACATATTTAGATGCCATAATTGCTGAATTAGCAATAAAATTAGGAAAAACTGATAAAGATTTAGCAAAAAAGCATGCTGTTGCAGAATAATGTCTATTTGGGCTTCCCAAAAATATTTACTTATTTTTTTACATCCAAAAATTAATTAGCTAAAAAATCATACTAGTTTTGTGCCCATTTATAGTGTTTCTATGAGATTAATTTAAAATTATAACTATGATTAGAAATCTCCATGGGCACACATTCATTTATAATTTGATTACTATACGTTTCAAACTACTTTTTTTAGATAAAATATAAATTTAAATATAAACACTCATCTAAGTTTATTCATTAATATAAATAATTTTTTCTAAGAAAGATGCGTTTTTATGAAACTTGAAGATACATATTCAGATTATATATATAATTTTGTGGATACAATATGTAAAAAATTTGGTCCCAGATATTCTTGTAGTAAAGCTGAAAAAGAAGCAAATCAATGGATTAAGACTGAATTAGATAAATTCTGTGATGAAACTTTTATTGATGAATTTGAAACTCATCCAGGGTTGTATCCACAGGGGCTCATTAAGGTGGCGGGTGTGTTAGGAGGGATTTCACTAATATTCATGCCTTTAATTTTCCCTTTTCCCATTATTTCTCTGATCTTTATTATGTTAGGACTTATTGTTGTATATTCTGAGCTTGTGTTGATGAAGGAATGGATAAAATTTATGTTTAAAAAGGGTACTTCCAGTAATGTATTTGGAATAATAAAACCTTCAGGAAAAGTAAAATTTCGGGTTATTTTTGAGGGTCATAGTGATAGTGCTAAGCAAATGAAAATTGCCTCTTATGAAAAAAAGCCACCACGTTATAAAATAATTTTAGGTGTTTACTACTTATTTCATACCATTATATTTTCAATAGTGAAATTTACTGCTCAGATAATTTATGGACCTTCCATAGTGTTAGCCGAATGGGGGATATTTTCTTTTACAATTATAGATTTATTCTATTTTCTTCCCCTAATTGTTATCTATCCTTTATTTATCTGGGTTATACGAGGCTTTTTAGGAAAGACAGTAGTATTAGGAGCCAACGATAACTTAGCAGCTAGTGGAGTTTCGGCAGCAATTGGTAAATATTTAAGTATAAATAGACCAAGGAATATTGAAGTCTGGGTGGGATCTCAAGGAAGTGAGGAAGTTGGAGATAAAGGTGCGAAAGCATTTGTAGAAAAATATGGAAAAAAGGGAGTATTAGATAATTCATATACTGTAGTGTTAGAGGAGTGTGGTGGGGGTGGTGAAATCATGATTTTAGAAAAAGACATGCATAAAGCTACTTATACTAAGGAGATTAATGAAAAATTAATAAAAGCACATGAGGAAGTCAAGAAAGATAGACCAAATATTCTACCTATAAAAACAGGAAGATTATTAATTGGCTCTTGTGATGCTTGTCGCTATATTCGGAAAGGATATAAAGCAGCTGCAATTATGGGGGTAGAAAAAGGCACTAAAAAAGCACCTCACTGGCACTCTCCCGAAGACACCCCTGAAAATATCAAGAAATCAGTATTGAGAGACTTTTTAGAATTATCTTTAAAATTTGTAGAAATGGTTGATAGAGAATTAGATTAACTTAAAAGGGCTCCAATCGCTCCACAGAATTCTGAATGTTTTAAAAATAAGGCTCTTTTTTTGTTGATCTTACAAATCGCAGATAAAATTCTTTGCAAAATTTTATTCTCTTTTAGAAATCCTCCACAGAATATCAAATTTTTTACAGCGTTGTTTTCTGCCATTAAATTAGCCATAGTTCCTAGATTCTCACCCATCATACAAATTAGTGAATTAATAACATCTTCTTGATTGACTTTACTTAAATCAGCATCATACTTTATTTTTCCGAATGAAGCAGCAGTAAATTCTCGAAAGATTAAATTAACTCTATGATCTTGGGGCTCATAAATATCAGAAACCTTTAAATCAATATTATATCTGTTTCCGGTCTCAGCAAGTTTTAAAGCTTCTTGAAAACTGTCAATATTATATAATAACTTAATAAATCCCATAAAAAAACCCCCTCCTAATGCAGATCCTCCCAGATGTTTAAATCCATCCTTCTTTAGAAGTAGGAATGTACCAGTACCTATATTAACAATTAAAGAATCAGGTAATGCTTTTTCCTTATTTAATTCATATAAAATTTCAATTCCTTTAGCATGAGCTTGAAATTCATTTAATAAATTTGAATTAATTTCATTTAAGAATTTTTTGTGATATATATAGCCTCTTCCCCCTGTAAAATTGAATTTTTCGAATGTTTTGTGCTTATTTTCTAAAAAATCCTCTATTTTCTCATATTCTGATTGAGTGGATAAGATTAATAAATTCAGTTTATTGTTATTTTCGAGAAATGCAATTTTCGTGAGAGTTTGTCCAAGATCGATTCCAATGATATTTGGGGGAAATTTAATCTCAGATTGATTTAATGGAACTTTAAAAGTTATTTTTTCCAATATTTTTCATCACATCGCTAAAGGTTTAATTTAAAATTCAATTATAATATTATAAAATTATTTTAATTAATAAATCAATTTTATCTGGAACTCTATTATTATGGAACAGTCTAACTCAGAATACACTAATGTTGTAATAAGTAAAGGTGAGAATCCTAAAGATTGTGTTTTAAACGGAATTGATAAACTTGGAGGAATTTCTAATATCATTAAAGAGGGAGACCAAGTCTTTATTAAATTTAATTTAACTTTACCACAAGGTTTTCCGTCACATACTAATATAGATACCCTTGAAGCAATTATTGAGGCTTGTAACGAAGCGGGAGCAAAAAAAGTCTATCTTGGTAGTTTTCCAATTAAAGGAATGACGATTAACATCATATCTGATTTTTTAGGTCTTAAAAAATATTTTTTAAAGATTGGAGCAGAATTAGTATTTCTTGATAACAGTAATTATTATTATGAAAAGAACCTCAGTAAGAGAGATCTTCAAATTATAAAAAGCAGAAATTTTTCGAAAATTAATCTAAATGGAAAAGAGTTTCTCTTTCCCAAATTAATTTTAGAATCAGATAAATATATTTCTGTTAATCAGGTGAATGTAGATCCCGTTTTTAATCTAAGATTATCTATATTAAATTCTTACTCTTCCACCATTAATAATTTTCATGATGATATAATTAAGACAGATAATTTAAAAGATTTAATATCATTAGTATTGGATGTATATTCCTTAAGAAAACCAGATCTTGCCATAAACGATATTTTTTATATTTTAGAGGGAGCGGGGCCTTTTATATATAAGGATTCTAATTTAAAAAAGACGGGATTGATGGTTATTGGAAATAATGCGATTGAAGTGGATATGACTACGTTAAAATTAATTGATACTAAAAATATTTTATATGAAGAAGCTCTTAATAGAAATTTAGGTTTTAATATTAGTTCTCAGATAAAATTTATTGGAGAAAACCCAGATAATATCAAAATCAATATAAAAGAATGTATTTCAGAATTAAATAGTATAAACCTCCCGAATTTTTCAATTAAATCGGGAAAAATGAGTTTAGGCGACTTTGAACAAGCTTATCATTTATTAAATTTTTTGAAAACCAGTTTGATTAAAGATATAAAATATATTTCTAAAGTTTCTTTTCTTATTGGTGAAGATCCCCCAGAACCAGAATTTTTTGATAAAATCATCATTTTTGGAGATGCTGCTATTAAAACTACAAAATTAAAGAAAAATCTTAAGATTCTTAAATTACCTGGAGATCCCCCAAATTTCTTGGAATGCATAAGACTATTCGTAAATTTTTTTGGAAAAGGTAAAGCACCATTAGCATCTTATTTTCATAAAATTAATAAATATAATACAAATCAAAAACTCACAAAGCGATTCAATATATGGGAGGGATTGTAAACAATGCTAAACCAATATTTTAAGGAGAATTGGTTAAAGATTCTTGACTTTAATAAAAAAGTTGAGATTATAGATGAACCCTCCATAACAAAAGAAAACTTCAGAATTCCTTTAACCCCTATAAATATTAATGCTTATGTCTTATATTATCTTTTTGAATTGCTTTATCCGAAATTTATAAATGATCAACAGAATATCATAGATTTGATCATTTCTAATAATGTTGACGAAATTTTAGGATTATATCTTTATAAAACAAAAAGAGCAGGGATTCATGAGTCTTTTGAACGGTTATCTAATGATATAATTAAAATCCAAGAAGAAGATTTAGTGAATATTGAACAATTTTTTAATCAAACACAAGTGAATTTAGTTAAAACAACAGGATCACGTATCTCATCAATTCGGATTTTTAAACAAAAAGCTATTGATTTAATTAATCAACATTGCAAATTTATTAAACAAAACTCAATTAATGATTCTCTTATTAATTTATTGAAGGTAGTGCAGAAACTTTATAATGAAAATTTATTTTACATTTATCCAGTCCCAAATTTCTTCAGATTTATTAAAAACAGCCTTAATTTACTAAATGGGATTAATCTTTCAAATCTTTATAAAATTTTATACGAAATTCTTTCAAAACTGAATATTTCAATTATATTTGATTCGACTATACAACCATTACTTCTAAATTTAAAGAAAACAAAATCAGAAGAAAATAATCCTGAAATTTTTATTGAATTATTATCTCTGCAGGAATTGGGTATAAAAATTAGAGATTTTAATAAATTAGATATTTTGAATAGTCTAAAGAAAACAACAAAATCAGAAAAAATATATTTAATAAATCAAATAGACTTAATTTCTCTTTTATTAGACATATTTGAGTTTGAATTTCCTCCAACCTTCGATAAAATAAAAATGATTCTGCAAAAATTATTATTTGGTATCCGCAATTTCGAAAATAAATGGTATATGTTACCCCGACCGAAAGTTTACAATAATTTATTGCGATTCCTTACTAGGATATTTCGCTTTAATTTAAATTTTAAAAAAATATCCCATTGGACAATACCAGAATTCGCATTTAATATTCTTGAGACGAATTTTGGTTTAAAATCAAAAATTTTAATTATTTTAACCGAGATAAATAAAAGAAATTTTAACGAAGTAGAATATATAAAAAATGCGATTAAGAGCGCAATTTTAATCGAATATGAGGATAGAAGAATCGTAAAAATTATCCCCATAAACAAAAAAGATCTTTTTTCAGAGCATCAGATTAATTCTCTTGATGTTATTAGAGCTAATATCTCGACTAAATATGGTTATGTGTCCGCGGTAATGAACATTGATAAATATTTATTAACCGAGATGGCTGGAAATTTTAGGTCAAAATTGCTAAATTTTACGTTATTTTCTACGTTTAAAACTTTAAATTTATTCAAAAAAGAATATTACTTTAATATGTTTCCTGAAATCCCTGAATTCAAATTTATGAAAAAAGTTAGTTCTAATTCATTCCTTAAATCCCTCTTGCCCATCTTAATTGATAAGCATGAATTCTGAAATGAAACAATTAAAAAATTAAGAGAAAAAATAAAAAAATTTAGTTTAGATAATTATAAAAGCAATTACAATCGTTATCACGATGAGTGCTATACCGCCTATTACCAAGAATACTGCAAAAGGTAATAATAAACCTAAAAACATGTAACCGACAATTGCACCTATTATCATAACTATTCCTATGATAATAAAAAGCCCAATTAAGATTCTTTCTAATGTCATTTAAAATTATACCTTGAATTCGTTTAATAGATTATTAGAAAATGTGTTCTTAAAAAATAAATTATTTTAATTTGTATATAAATTTTAACTATCAAATTTAGATTTGAAGACCAGAAAATTTTTTTAAAAAATGAGATTAAATCTATCGTTTTATAAAAATAAAAATGCAAATTAATTAATATAGCCTTTAGCTTTTAAAAGTTCGGCATTTAAGATGGCTCCTCCGGCAGCACCTCTTATCGTATTATGGCTTAATGCTACGAATTTGTAATCAAAAACCGTATCTTTTCTTAATCTTCCGACTGTTACTGCCATCCCCTTATCATTATCCCTGTCTTTTTTTGGTTGTGGGCGATCAATGTTATCCAAGTAAATAATCGGTTGCTTTGGAGCAAAAGGTAAATCTAATTCTTGAGGTAAGGATTTGAAAGACTTCCATATTTCAATAATTTCTTCGTTTGAAGGTTGTTTATCTTTAAATTTCATATTTACTGAAGCGGTATGTCCATCTGTAACAGCAACTCTAGTGCAGGTCGCACTAATTTTTATAGACTCATCATTAATAATCCCATCCTCACCTATTTTTCCAAGAATCTTATGGGGTTCTTGCTCTGTTTTTTCCTCTTCTCCTCCTATATAAGGGACTATATTATCTATGATATCTAAAGAGGGTACACCCGGATAACCTGCACCAGAAAGACCTTGAAGAGTTGTAATTATTAATTTTTCAATTTTATAACCCGCTTTTTCTAAAGCATAAATGGGAGTTAAATAACTCTGACAGGAGCAATTGGGCTTAACTAACACGAAACCTTTCGAAAATCCTTTATTTTTTTGTTGAATAGGTATTATGTTGAAGTGATCATAATTGATTTCAGGGATTACCATTGGAACATCTGGGGTCCATCGATGTGCAGAATTGTTACTTACCACAGGTATTCCTTTTTTCGCATATCTAAACTCAATTTCTTTAATTTCTTCTTTTGTTGGCATGTTTACTGCTGAAAATACAAAACTAACCTCTGAATTAATAGAATCAATATCTTGGACATCTCTCACAATTAATCCCTTTAGATCTTCTGGAATAGCGATTGGCATAAACCATTTCGCTTTTACTGCATCTTGATATGTTTTTCCCGCTGATCGTGGAGATGCAGCAACATCTATAATTTGAAACCATGGATGGTTCTGAAGTAAGCGAAGGTATTGCTGTCCTACCATTCCAGTTGCTCCAAGAACACCAATTTTTATTTTATTCATAATCAATATAAGGGTAAGAAATTATAATATTTAAACTTTCTTCTATTATCGCTGATTTCCTTAATCTAAATTGAGATAGTATAGAGTGTCGTAGATTTTTAATAAGATCCTTCTTAATTTATAATCGTTATCCAAAAATAAACCATATCAAAAATCGCCTCCATTTTTTCGAAGCAATGGAAAATAGAAATATTGAAAAAATAAGAAATCTTAATAGAGACGATTGTTTGTATGATTATTTTGTATAAGTCATACAATTATCTTTCCCCTTCTGTGGGGGTTTATCCTTTGTTTGGGGCTTCAAACAATTTAATCGTCTCATAATCATGTTAAAAAGATAAAATAATATTAATATTTAATTTTTTTGTATATCAGAAATGCTTTAAATTTTTTTCCGTTTAGAAATAGTATTTTCTTTCTAATATTGGGTTTTTTTAGTAATTTTTTGTTATATCAAATTTTAAATTTTAAGAGTATATTAATATCTCAAACTGTTTGAGAATGTATTTATAATTTATTAAACTGTTTGTTTAAGTGATAAAAATGTTAAAATCAGAAGTTGAAGCCGAAGAATTTGAAAAACAAGCTAAACAAGAATTAAAAAATAAAAATTATGACCTATCTAAATCGCTTTTTGAGAAAGCGAGAGACATTTATCTTCAATTGAATTATATGGGAAAAGTTAGTGTAATTGAAAAACAGATTGCTCAAATAAAAAGAGTAATTGAATATGAGGGTCGAACAAAAACTCCTATAGCTCAGAAAATTATTCCAAATATCCCAGAAAAGGACAAAGAAAAACCAATAGTTATTCCTGAAATAGTTAAGACGAATAAAATACGGGAAATGGACAACCAGATAAATATAGGTATTAATGAAAAGAAGCAAATATTATCCGATTCAGAATTAAGAAGGGCAAAACTACGTGAACAGATAGCACAAAAAGAAAAAGAAGCAGAAATTAAAAGGGTTCAAGATGCCAAGATTAAACAGAGAGAAGATATTAAAAGGCATGAATTTCAAAGAAAAGATGAAGAATTCAAAACTAAAGTAGAAAAAGAAAATGAGAAAGACAAAATGATAAAAGATGCTGAAAAAGCTATGGATCGAGCTAAATTGGCTATTGACAACAAACAATTTAATGACGCTAAAGTTTTTTATAAAGAAGCATTAGATATCTTTAAGATGCTAGGCTGGTTTGATCAAGCTGATATATTGTATAGAGAGATCCAACATGTGGAAATTTATAAAACTGAATTTTTAAAAAAGCAATCGTTTGAAGATCAAAAACGGCAAAAACGGGAAGAATTATTCCAAAAAAGAGTTGATGCTCTATTAGAAGAACAGTCTCAGAAAAAAAGTCTAATTAGAGCCAATTTAATGAAATTACCCCCAGAAATTAGAAAAATTATTGATAAGATTAATCTTTTAATAGAAAAAGCGGAAAAAGAGGTTACTGCTCAAATTTATGAGAGAGCATTAAACCGATATGAATATATTTTGGAGCTATATCGCTCAATACCTCCTGATAAACTTAATTTGACAGAGGAGATCGCTGAAATTAATCAGAAAATTGAGGATCTAAAAGTTAAATACTAATTGTTTTTAACTCCTTCTATTGGTTTTATTAAAAAAAAGAATGGAAATATCTACTACTTTCGATTAATTTTAGTGAAAATGAATGGCATTATTAAAGTAATAATTAATGAGACAATCGCATTTCTGATAAATTCATGAATGTCTGTTCCTATTATTATCCCGTATATAAATATTAAATAAATCATTAATAAACCTAATCCTATAATAAGATTTATTATCTTCTGTCTAAGATTTAACTCTGAGGGCTCATATTTTATATATTTATCTTCTAAAACTTGACCAAGTAATAATCCCAATAGCGATCCTCCTGATACAGCATAAATATTAATTCCGTATTCTGATTCAGGTAGAAAAAGTGTTCCTAGTACGAATAATAATACGGGAACTATTATAGCTAGAATTAGTTTTATGGAAAAAGATAATACATTAATTTTTTCTGAAGCTATCGGTTTTAAATCTATAAAAAGAATTAAAATGCCTATTCCAATTAATAGACCTCCAATAATATCTTGAAGATCATGCACTCCGATAATTAGTCTTGAAATTGCCACAAGAAAGATAAATATTGAACAGATAATGGGAATAATATAAGGTTTTAAGTTATCTTTAAAATAATAGGCAGTAAAACCCCAATTTGTGACAGCAACTTGAGCGTGGCCAGATGGAAATCCATATCCCGATGACGCATAACCTCGTTGTGCACTTTTTGAAATATTTGTCGAGGGTCTTGGATCTTGAACGATTTCTTTTATTAATGTATTAATATATCCTGATAAGATATAAATGAAAAAGAAATTGTTAGCATATCTTTTATCATAAGTAAAGGAAAAAATAGCAATAAAAATTATTAAGAAAAAAGCGTTGCCTGAATAAGTTATAATTCCAAATACAATTTGTACTAATGAGTTTTCTATATAAAACGCTTCATTATACCCTAAAATTATTAATATTACTCCTATAAAAAAAATTATTAATGAGACAATTCCAATTATAATTAATGCTCTTTTAGATAAAATTTCTTTAGTTTCAATCATTTTTTCTCATCTTACATATTCGTTTTAAAGAAACTAAATCCTTTAATGTTAATGTGATTGATAAGTATTTAATAATTTAAGCGAAAATGTAATATTTTACGATTCCTTTTGATAGACAAACATTTTGTTTTTAACTTAAAACTATGACAAATCCCTTTAATGAATTTTTTCACGTCCCATCTTCTCAAGAGTTACTTGATATTGCTTTTAAAAGGGCAATGAAAAGCTCTGCTAAAGTGTCTAAAAATGCCCCAATTATCATTAAAGCGAAAAAAAAAGAAACCCTACGGATAAAAGTTGCAATAAAAGAATTGATTGATAGAATCTTAAATGTAATAAAAATGGTGCCAATGATAGATGATCTTCCAGATTTTTATAGAGAATTAGCCTCTATTTTAGTAGATATTGATGAATTAAAATTAACTCTTGGAAAATTAAATGGAAGCTTAGCAATTTTAAATCAAATAGAAAGGGAATATACTAAAAAATTAAGTCAAATAGAAATACCAAAACAAGGGGATGCTCTAAGAAGGGAAGCTTTTGGAAGAATATCTTCAATAATAAATAAGCAAAATAAAAATTTATTATACCTTAACAACATAAGAGGAAATTTAAGAAGTATTCCTTCAATTGATAATAGCCTACCTTGCATTGTCATCGCAGGATATCCTAATGTAGGTAAGAGCAGTATCGTTAGAGAAATATCCACAAATAAAAAAATAGAAATACAGGAATATCCTTTTACCACCAAAAAATTAAATTTAGGACATTTAATAATTAAAAGAAAATTTGATAAAATTACATTGCAAATACTGGATACTCCAGGAATTTTGGATCGCCCTATGGCGGAAAGAAATTCTATTGAATTACAGGCCATCTTAGCATTACGCCTAATTTCTGATCTAATTCTATTCATATTTGACCCAACACCCGCCTGTGGTTATAATATTAATAATCAAATAGATTTATATCATGAAATCAAAGATAATTTTACAAAAGATGGAGATATTGATATGATTATAGTATTCAATAAAATGGATTTAGCAAGTATCCAGGAAATAGATTACTTAAAAAAAGTCTTGGATTTAAGTGATACTGATTATTTTTTAACAGATGCCCTTAAAGGAGAAAATTTAGATTCTTTGATATCATATCTCACAAGTCTATATTCTGATGTTTAAATAATAATTTGAATATTGGATCAAATGAATTCAATTTAAGAATAAATTATATAATTTAAATGAACTAAAAGGAACATTATATATGACCGAAAGTGAAATTCTTACTAATTTTCTATTCAATTTCTTGCTTTATTTTGATAGTCGAGACGATAGTTTTTATTAGGAATGATATCAATTCATCATCTGTTTGAAAAATGGGGAAAATAACCAGATGACGCCTAATTATTGCTTCAATAAGGTTATAGATAAAAATAAAACCTTTAAGAAATTGTTTTTCTGGAACGCTTCTGAATAAAGAATCTTCATTTCTTAGCCTTTTAACCGTTTCTTCTGCAAATTCATGTACTGAATTTTCATAATTCTCGAATAGGTCTTTATTTGAAAGCATTGCCTGTTCATATGCTAAAAAAGCTTTAAAATTCTCACGATATACTTGTAAATGTCTTGTAATTATAGATTTAAATAATTCGGGTAAATTTTTTTTTTTGGCTTGTAAAAAAAATTCCTCATTTATTATCTGATCTTTAATATTTTCAAAATAGCCCTTGGCAATTGCAGCTTTCCCCTCTGGAAAATATCGATAAATTGTTCCAAGACTAATTGGAGCTATCTCTGCTATATGATTCGTACTTAAATTAGTATAACCTTCATTTTTTAAGAGATCAATAAAGGTATCATAAATTATTTCTATTTTTTCCTTTTTGTTTCTCACAAATTTTTTTTTTTGCTCCATGATGATCAATAAGTGAGCATCACTCATAAACTTTATATATCACCAAAATTTAATATTCATAATAAATGAGCTTTGCTCAATTAATAAAAAAAATAAAAATAAGTATTAAAAATGGAGAATTTAGACAGTTTTTTTAAAAAATTTGATGGAAGTTATTGTATGTTTATTGCTATTATCCTCGCGCTTGGCACAGTAATCACAGCAACTCTTTTCTATATCCAAGTAGATCCCACGTTTACAATTACAACTCACTATATAAGTCACCTTGGGGCGACTCCTATCGGTGCACAAGGTGGACAACTTTATATTTCAGCTGTAGTATTTAGTATTGGTATGACCATTTTAGTAATTTTTAGAATCTTAGCTCTTCTATTCTTAGTTAGATATTTCCAAATTAGAGGTTCTTCTAGATCTTTAACAAAGACAGGGCTTATATTAGGTATTATACCTACGATTGGATCCCTAATAGTGGCAGTTATACCTTTTACTATATCAATTTTAATTCATGAATTAGGTGCTTTATTATTATTTTTGGGAACAGTAATTTCTGGTACGATTTTTATTATAATTGAGTTAAAAACACCACAAATTCCTAAATATCTGCCATTAACATTTCTCATTAATGTTATAGGTTATTTTATCTTTGCAACTTTACTAATTGGAGAATTTATGGAAATTACCCCTGAAGGGTCTTCAGTTATATGGGAATGGATTATCTTCGCTACATCGTTATTTTGGTTATTTGTGCATGGTGTTTACACTTATAAAAATCCTGTATTCACCTAAATAGATTAGGTCTTTTCTAAAGAAATGAATTAATTAATTTTTTTTTATTTCCTTATCTTACTTAATTTTTCTAATTTAACGAATTCATTATTTCTATATTTTTTACTTAGAAATATAGTGTTTTTTTTCTCTTTTATATCTATAAAAAATAAAACCGCACTAACTACTAATAAAATAAAGGCAGATTCTCGAAGGAAATATAAAATTTCAATATAACTAAGAAAAAACATTAAAGCGGAAATTGAGGCTAACATAAACATTATTATTGTGAATAAGCGAATATTAAAAAAAGTATGAAATCTGTTATTTTCAATAGAAATATTAGCTCCTAAAATTATTTTGATGTCCCTTATCAAATTATCTTTAATAATAATATCCTTACATGATTTTAATTTGACTAATGAGAGGATAGAATCCTCAAGTATAATATTTTGACATTTTTCGAAAATAATCCCTCCAATATCAATATCCTTTATTTCTATATATTTCTCACCCGTTTTAAATAAGAGATATTGAGGTAGATCATCATTATCTTCTATAAGAATAGGATTATCATGAGTTCCAACGCCCTTCCAGTTATATCTTTCAATATATTCTGTTATAGATGATGTGTTGATTTCGTTCTTTACAGACAAAAAATTACACTTTTCAGTAAATTGGTGAGCTATTTTATTTTACGAATGATTTAATAAATTAAAAACATAAAAGACCTTAATAAGATTTGGATAATTTAACATTACACTAAGCAACCCTTCTATAAATAATGATTAATCAAATAATTTTAGGATTAGATATCGGTGGAGCAAATACAAAAGCCGCATTATTACAATTTACGGATAATCAAATTACCAAATCATTCTCCTATATTGAGTATTTTCCATTTTGGGAAAAAACTCTAAATGAAATTCCTAAGATGTTAAAAAGAATTGTGCTAAATATTGTAAAAAAAAATAATTACAAATTAAATGAAATAGAAGCCATCTCTATAACAATTACCGCTGAACTTTCAGATGCTTTCCAGACTAAGAAAGAGGGGATATTGACAATTTTTGCTGCTTTATCAAAAGTATTTGATACTTCGAAAATGTTTTTCATAAGTAATAATAATGAATTTATAAATTTTGAAAGAGCAAATTTAGAATCTTCCAGTATTGCTGCAGCAAATTGGGTATCTACTTCTTTATTTTTAGGAAGATTTATCCCTAATTGTATATTGATAGATGCGGGATCCAATACCATAGATATTATTCCAATAAAACATTCCGTCCCTATAGCGAATGGGAAAGATGATATTTCAAGATTAATGAATCATGAATTAATCTATACCGGAGGACTGAGGGCCACGATTCCATCAATCACTCACTTCGTCCCCTATAAGGGAAGTGATATCCGGATTTCATTTGAAAAATTTGCTCTTATCTCAGATGTACACCGAATATTAGGAAATATCACAGAAAAGGAATATACAAATGATACAGCAGATCATCGTTTAAAATCACTTGAAAATTGTTATGCTCGATTAGCTCGGATAATTTGTATGGATATTGATTCTATCAAGAGAGAAGATTTGAATTTAATAGCTAACTTTATTTACGAAAAACAAATTGAGCTAATTTTGGATGAATTAAGAGCATTCGTAGATAGTCATCGGGGTTTTATCAATGAGTTTGAAGACGAGCCATTATTTGTGATTACAGGATTATCTGCTGAATTTTTAATAAGAAAAACTTTAAAAAAATTAGGATATAATAATATAAAAACTCTTGAAGAAGTAACCAATATACCTGATTCTATTACTTCTTCAGCCTTTGGTATTGCAGGTGCATTCTATTACCAATTAAATAATGAATAAATAGATGAATAATAAAACACTCCTCGCGAAGATTGGTGGTAAAATAATTGAACATCCAGAACGTCTTAGATCAACATTAAATCAATTTAAAATCCTCCTATTTGAAAAAAAAAAAATTGATAATGTAATCCTCATACCTGGAGGCGGTTCTTATGCAAATTTTGTCCGTATTTTGGACAAAAAATTAAAAATTGGTGATAATCTTTCTCACTGGATGGCTATATATGCCATGAATTGGAATGGTATAGCTATAAGTGACTTATATGAGGAAATCAACTGTATTACTGATATTAACGAGCTTAAAAAAACCAAAGCAAGGATCTCAATTTTTTTACCGTTTGATTTTCTATATAAAACAGATAAATTACCTCATAGTTGGTCAGTGACTTCAGATTCTATAACAATATATATTGCTTATATGCTTAACATAAAAAAATGTTTTTTAATTAAAAATATTGATGGAATATTTATCAAAAACCAAAGTATGCCTGTTCAAGAAATCTCGACGAAAAATTTTAAGAAATTAAAAAATGCTAACAAATTAGCTGAGTTTAAGACTGACCTTGAAAATCTTAAAAAATCTCAACCTATAGATCTTTATTCACTTACGTTAATTGATGACTTTAAAATATCTTGTATTATTTTAAATGGAAGCGTCAATTCTACGAGAATTATTGAGTTTTTTGATGAATTAAAGAATAAAAATGAAAAAATATATACGAGAATTATAAATGGGAATTAATTTTTTCAATTTTTATTGTAAATCAGAAATTAAATAATTTTAATATCACAATTTTTTTTTTCCAATTCTCAATAAATATTAAAATTTTAATTAATTAGATTTAAAATATTAAATTAATAACTAAAAAAAATAAATATAGCCAAAAATAAAGTGAATCCAAAATGGATGAAGCAGAAATGAAAAAGAATGCCCAATTCCTTATTGAAAATCTTTCAGGAAAAGAAATACCGGGTTCTCATTCTCTCACAGTTAGATATAAAGCATTAGTTAATTTTGCAAAAGTATTTGGAATCACAGATCCCAAATATGTAGGTTCAGAAGATGAGGTAATAGCATGTCATGCCTTTGCAAACCATTACACTATAAAATCTCTTTATACATTACTCCTCGGCATGAAATTAGAGCAAGATGGAAAAGAACGCGATTTTATCCTAAACCTTGGTAAACTATTACATGCAAGTCAAAAATATAACTGGGATGGATGTGTTGATATTAGGCCTGGAGATAGACTCACAGCAACAGGAAAATGGGGCAAGGTTTGGTTGGTAGAAGAAAATATGATTTTATTTGCTCAATTAATTGTTGAAGTAAGGAATCAAAATAATGAGTTGGTATGTAAACCTGTAGTTACAGCGGCCATTAGGCCAGGAGGTTATTAAAATGGTAAAGATAGCAGATTTAAAAATAGGACAAGTTATTAAGGATGAGTTTGATCAAATCAATCGAGAGCTTTTAAGAGATTATGCTAAATGGAGTGGAGATACTAATCCTATTCATACCAATGATAAGGTAGCTGAAAAGGCAGGACTTAAAGGGATAATTGCTCATGGATTATTTTCATATGGTTTTATTACCAAATTATTCGAGGATTTCTTAGAATACGGAAAATACGGAAAACTAATTGAGACTGACGTGGAGATGCGTGGAATGGTCAGATGTGGAGACCTACTCGTTACAGAAGCAAAGATTACTAAGATTGAAGGAAAACGAGTATATTTTGATGTGACTCAAACAACCTTTACTTATGTTGACATAAAAGATAAAGATGGAAATATTGTAAAACAATTTGAGGCTGGCGAGAGGGGGTATGTTACGGATAAGGATGTTGAACGAGGATTAGTTAAAACCAAAGAAGTTGAGGAGGGCATTTTAACATATCGAGAAAGAGTTGCTACACCCGGTACAGCTATCATTGAATTAAATGAATAAACGTCTCGTTTTTTTATTTTTACTTTATTTTTTTATTATACCTGAAAAAGGTATAAAACCATTTTTTTGATGACTTGACTTTGAATATAAATAAGAATTGCTTATCATACTAGAAAAATTTCAAATAAAAATATAAAAAGATATTTATATGTTTTTATCGAAGATATTTTTGGTATTATAATTTAAAAAATATAAGATGTGTGTCTTACACTGTGACAACTCAAACTTTCGATACTAAATTAATCGAAAAAATGATTCTAGCAGGCTTACATGAAAAAGCTGCTGAGGAAATCTTCAAGATTTTAACAACGGAATCAAATAAAGAGTTAATATATAAAAGTTTGAGTCTTTTAAGTTTGGTTTGCGACAAAGATCCCTCAATTTCTTTAAAAACTATTAAAAATATTGAAAAATTTATTACTGATTCTGATTCTTGGATAAGATTAGTCTCCATCGAAATTTTATATCAAATTTCAATGTTTCGTCCGAATTTACTATTAGATTTATTAAACAAAATTAGGACTAGGTTGTATGATCATGATGTCTCTGTTCGACGCATCACTGTGAAATTAATGGGGAATCTTATTCTGTCTTTACACATTGATAAAGAAGAACTGAGGGATTTAATTGAAGAATTTAATGAGAAATTAATGGAAAACGATTGGAAAGTTAAATTCCATGTAATTAAAACAATTAAAAAAATTTTAAATCAAGATTTTACTAAAATCAGGGACCTTGAGCCATTATTATCAATGGTTATAGTAAGTCTAAGAGATGATGATGATGATGTTGCGAGAGCTGCTGGGGACCTCTTAAAGATTTTGGGTACTTATTTTCTTTCTAAAGATAAAATTTTTTATGTTCTACTTAATCTTCTTTACAATGAAAAAGCAAGAGTGAAAGAATTAATAATTTGGTTATTTGGAGAAATTGGAAAGGAGAAATCATCTGAAATTATCCCAATTATACCTAAATTAATTAAACTCTTAAATGAAAATGATTATAGAATTCAATTAAAAGTTATTGAAGCTTTAGTAAATATTGCTCAGAATAATTTTGATCAAATCTGGTCAAATATAATAAATTCCTTAGATACTCGTGATTTTGACCTTAGGAATAATTTAATTAATGCACTATATCATCTTGGTCAAACTCATATCGATGAAATCTTTCCTTATATTTTTGAAGAATTAGAACATCCCTCCGAAAACGTGAGAGAAGCAATAGCCTTAGTGTTTAAAAGATTATTTGAAGAGTACCAGATAGAAATTGAAAATGAAATTATTAAAATTCTTTATGGTTTAGAATCAAAGTATTGGAGAGAAAGAAAAAAGACAATTATTCTATTAAGTAACATCTGTTTTATTCTTAAAAATCAAAAATTAGCAGTCTGGATAGCAATAGAACTTGATAAAGCATTATCAAAAGAAAGAGATTATGAAGTAAAGCAGGAGTTAATTCTCAACCTTGGAAGAATAAAAACTAGTTTTAAGGATATAGATAAAAATATTGAAAGGATAGATAATGAATTATCCTCATTTCATGAAAAGATCATAGAATTTCAAAAAAAACCTGCCCAGTTTAGAAATGTATTAAATTCATATATAGAAGATTTCAAATTTAATGAAACGGAAATCCAGTTAAATAGAAGATATGATGAAATTTTAAAGGAGATAAAAAAATTCAATAATATTATTAATCGATTTGAATATAAAAGATTAGCTTTTGATCTTTTGGAAGAATGGGAAGAAACTAAAGTCCAAATAATAGATGAGTTAAGTATTATAAAAGGTTTCATCTCTGAGATATGTGAGGAGCAAAAAGAAAATTTCAGGTCCTCTTTAGAAAATAAAATCAATATATTAGATGATAGGATAGATATTTTAAGTGCTCAATTTGATTATCTTAAGAGCAATGGTGTGAATTTCACGATGGACAATGATATTTCTAATTTAAACATAGAGAATGAAGAAATTACCGATGAAAAATTTGCCTACATTACTCAAATCAGAAAGAACATGTTTAAGTTGGATATGGACATTAGAGACTTATTAATTCATAATTTAGAATTTGATGATATTTTTAGAGAATTGATACGTAAATGGATTGCTACTAAAATTGAAGTTCAAAAATATCTAAATGATTTCGATAGACAGATTAAAGTTGTTAAAGATACAATTGCTGACGGTTATTTTGAAGTTGAGAATGCTCCTAAAATATCAGCAGGTACTAGCGCAGTAAATAATGAGATAGCAATTCAGATTCTGCAGGGTCATATTGTTTCACTTATATCACACGGCATTGAAGTAATAAGAAAATTTAACGACAATTTTGAAGAATTTCAATCCAAATTGATTTTTCTTATCAAAAAAAAGGAATTTTCAAATGTTAAAAAGCTAATAGATGTAAAATCTACACAAATACAAACTTTCATTAATGAAACTGAGAACCAGCTAGAAACCATTATTGGAAAAGAACGATTAGATAATAACTTGTTTAATCGTTTTGTTAGACCTTACCTTGATAAATGGACTGACTCCAAAGAGCTCCTTGTTAATAAATTAAAATACTTTAATAAAAAAATAGAAGAAAAATCAATTCTTACTCAGGTTAAATATTATTTAAAGATAATGAATCCTATTAAACTGGATTTACTTTCCTCTTATACCGGGATAAAAGACGAAAATTTGAAAGAGTTCATTCTGAAATTTATTAAACATAATAAACTCAAAGCAAAAATCATAAGTGATACTCTTTTTTCAAGAGTGGTAGAAGAATATATCCAAGATCAACAAGATCTCTTATTTTTTAAAAATATTAAAACTATAGGAAATAAGATATATTTAAATTTTAAACTGAACAATCCATCTAATTATAATTATAAAGATCTACAAATTTCCTTGAAATTTCCGAATTATCTTGTATTTTTGCATAAAGAAAGTTTTCCTAAATATCTTCACATATCAGAATTGAAAACCGGAAATGTATTCAAGTTTAATTATGTGTTAAAGATTGACAGAAGCATTAGAAAAAATTCATTAGATCCAAGCGCCGACGAAATTAACCTCAAAGTGTATTATAGGGATCCTTTTGATATTCAAAGAAAAATGACCAAAAAAATTAATCTTCTTCTCCCATAAAACCACTAATTGTATTTGACTCTTGTTTCACTAATTTTTCTTAAATTCGATAAAGAGATGAATTAATTAATTTATTTTTAATAAAAAAAATAAATTTTTTATCTATCGAAAACTTTCATAACTAGAATCGATTTTCCCCATATATTTTTATATAATTATTAATTTCAATTTTCACCAAATCTTATACTATTATTTAAAATAAATAAGTAAAAAAAAATGACTGATAAAGTAGAAGAAAAGATATCAAAAATAATTAAGATACCCGCATTTTTAGGTTTTGTTATCGGTATCTTAGCGGCACTTAGTCAAGCTCTATTAATAAGTGTCGGTGGACCAGAAGCCTATGGTTTCTGTGTCGCATGTCACACGCGTGATCTGATTAATGATATTATTAATGACATTGCGGGTAAATCGGTTTTGGGATTGGCGCCCATTGCTAGTTTGGCAATCCTTCCCGTACTAAGTATCGTTGGAGTATTTATTGGGGGTTTTGCTGCTGCAAAAAGGAATAAAGAATTTAAGATTAAAAAAAGCCCTCCTTTAACTTACCTGATATATTTTTTAGGCGGGATTCTAGTCCTCTGCTTTGCTCTTTTACTAGGTGGTTGTCCATACAGAGCAGCATTACGATTTGGATATGGTGATTTAGTTGCTTTGATTGGAATATTTTCTATGGCAGGAGGCGTTTTTGTAGGTGTTCAATTATTACTATATAAAATGGAGAGAGTTGGTTAAAAAATGGCAACAGGATTGTTAGCAGTTGGCACAATAAATGAAATTCATTTGAACTTTACACATCATAATAGGGATTATGTAGTTTTTTCTACTAATCATTCTAAGTTTTTTTTCCTTTATTTTAAACATGAAAAAAAACCGATTCGATCATTATTTTATGGTGATAATTTTTTAACATTAATCTCATCATATCTTAATGATTCAAATGTTGAATGCATTGAATGTCAGCTTGGAATCCACATAAAAGGAGGAATTTCAGTAGATGGGTCCGATCAAGTCAATTTTAATATTACACGACAAGAAAGTAATAAGATTTTGAAAAAATTAAAAAAAAAATTAAGAACTAAAACAAATTATATTGACTATTTCTAATTTAACAATAATTAAGGATGTGAGGTGAAAATGGAAAAAAATACACAATATAGATTAACTCAACAAGTAAAAATACACGGATGATCTTGTAAACTGGGTCCTAATAACTTGGAAAATCTTTTAACTAGAGTTGGATTAATTGGAGATATTGAAGATGCTGCTGTATTGCCGATCCCAAATAGTGAACTAGTATTAGTAAAGAATTTAGATATTTTTACACCCATAGTTGATGAACCAGAAATAATGGGAGAGATAGCAGCCTGTAATGTCACTAATGATGTGTTTGCTATGAATGTTCCTGAAATATCCGGTATGTTAGTTTTTCTAGCTGTTCAAACAATAACTCCCGATGAGGTTTCTGAAGGTATCCTCCAAGGAATAAAAAATTTTATGGAAAAAAAAATAGAATCTCAAATTGTCGGAGGTCATACAATTTATTGTGAATGGCCATTAATCGGAGGAGAAGCTTCTGGATTTTTACACAAAGATAAATTAATTCGTAAAACCGGGGTAAAAAAGGGTGATAAACTGATTTTAACCAAACCAATAGGACTGCAAGGAGTAATGGCTGCTTATCGTATTTTGAAAGACATGCCTGAAATGCTCGACGAATATTCTATTAGCGAATTAAAAGCATCAATTAAATTGGCAATTGAAATCATGACAACACCGAATCAAAACGTTGTAAAAACAATACACTCCTATAAAGATTTCTCATTTGTTCATGCTATGACAGATGTCACAGGATTTGGGCTTGCCGGGCATACCCAAGAAATGTTGCAAAATTCAGAACTCTCAGCGCTTATCGAAACTATTCCCTATATTAATCTAGCAAAACAGCTCTCTGAAGACTTAGGTTATGCTTTTGATAACTGTCAATGTCATGAAACTGCGGGAGGAATGCTTATGGCAGTTGATCCTCACAAGTTAGAAGATTTTTCAAATACATTAACCAGCAATGGAATTAGTAATTGGATCATAGGAACTATCGCCACATACGAACCTGGTCTAGTACAAATAGCCGAAAATGTAAAATATCTTGAGGTTACTCAAATTTAATGATGACTATGATATAAGTTAAAACACTTTTAAGTGGGGGCTTATTGAGAATTCCAACTGCTCGTTGGCATCATAATTATCTTCCTATTGTATTAAGATTTTATAATTTCCCCAGTTTATACTAAAACAATTAAGATAAACACAATTCCCCCGTGAAGAATAGAGCTTGCTAACAAATCATATTTAGCTCTTAAAGAACTTAATAATAACCCCATAATAAATACAAAAAGATAATAAATTCCATATCCTACAAATGGCAAGTAAAATATATGAGTTGCCGTAAATGTTATAGATGTGAAAATTATCGATTTTTGACTATTATTCTTTGTTATTTCCATGAAATGGTTTTGAATTATCCCTCTAAACATAATTTCTTCGTAAAAGCCTGCGAGTACTGCAAATGCGATTGCAACAAGAATTTTTCCTAATGTAATGTTAAAAGAAACGTGAATTTCAGTTAGAAATTGGATTAAAGGAAGTAAGCAGAGGAGAGGTATGTATGCAACAAAACCATAAAATATACTTTTTTTAAAATCATAAACATTTCCACCAATTTCTTTTAAAGATACCTTTTCAATTTTAAACATATAAAAAATAGTAAAAATAACTCCAAAAATCATCAATAAACTATAAAATATAACATCCTCAATTAAGTAAGGCATAATTCCAATAGTATCCTGAAAAAATATGAGGACTAATCTAACAGTAAACAATAAGAGGCTTAATAATATTATTAAAGATAAATCTCTCTTATTCTTACATAATTTTGAGAGAAACGGAAATGTGATCAATACAATTGGAACTGTAATAATGAAATATAATAAATTTACAATGTAAAATTCCATAGATATTTTAATAAAAATAAGATTTAAAGGATTATTATCTTCATGAATCTTTCTTAGTTTTGTTTAATCTTTCCTTTAAGATTTATTACCACTTTTTTTAGTTTTTCAATAGCAATGTCCGCCAGTTCTTCTGCATTTTCCACATTAAATGCCGTAATAGAAACTTCAATTTCTGCTCCAAATTCCCCTAATCTTGGATGAGTCTTTATCCAAAGTTTGGGATACCTCTCTTCAACCTCAGTAACATAAGGAGCAATATGACTTTCTCCAATCCCAGTAAAAATAAAGCTTTTTTCCATGAATTTACCTTTTTTTTCTTTTAAAATGGGAAGCACGACAATTTTAAACATGCTCTTCATTTCCATCGGTACTCCTGGAAGGCAAAAAATCAAGATTTTAGATAATTTAATTTTTACACCGGGAGCTGTTCCTCTTTTATTTGGCAATGGAGTAGAACCTTTAGGTAAATAGGCCATTTTTTCCCTTTCTTTAGTCATACCATCTAATTTGAGAACACCTTGTCTAAATGCTGCCTCATAACTTCTCTTTATAGAATTATAAGCGAGTTGGTTTAGTTCTAACTCTGTGTTTAATGCTTGAGCAATTCCCTGTAAAGTCATATCATCAAATGTGGGCCCTAACCCTCCGCATGTAATAATCATATCCGGCTCACGACTAATTGCTTCTTTCATAGCACTAGAGATATCCTCTAATTCATCTCCCACTGCCGTAATTCTTCTAATTTTATGCCCATATTTTGTAATCCTTTTTGCCATGTAATTAGAATTGGTATCTTTTGTTTTTCCTATAAGAATTTCATTTCCAATTACTAAAAGTTCGACGATCATAATTTACTAAATAGTTGAAGAATTTTTATTTTATAATATTAAACAATTTGTATTATTTAAGATGACTTTAATTCATTCCGTTCTTTTTTACTATTCTCAGATTGTAACTACAAATACAAAAAGAATTGCTGAAAAAATAGCACAAGGGCTCCAAACTAATGGGAATAAATGCGATTTAATCCGTTTAACTAAATATTATGATGATCTTGAGTTATTTAAAAATTTTTCTTTTAAAGATTATGACTTAATTGGATTTGGAGTTCCAGTTTATTATTTCCATGCTCCCTATCATATTTTATTCGAGCTGGAACGCTTTCCTTCATTAGATGGTAAAAAAGGGTTTCTTTTTTGTACTAGCGGGGGAAATCCTGGAAGCACTCTTTTTCAAATGAAAGAAATATTGAATAAAAAGGGATTAAAGATCATTGATGGATGTGACAGATGGATTGGATGGGATGTTCACCAAATGTATGCAAGACAAAAAAATTCAAATGGACACTATGGATGGCTTCCCTCTTCCTATGGGCATCCTAATATTCAAGAGCTTAGACATGCTGAGAATTTTGGTAAAAATCTTATACAAAAAACATTAGATCCTAATACTCCAGAAAAAACTGATTTTTGGAGTAGAGAAAATAAATCCGCAAAATTATGGTCTTGGGTAGGGATTCAGGATTGGTTCCCAAAATTTAATTTGATTGAAGATAAGTGCACTCAATGCGGATTCTGCTCTCAAATTTGTCCTTGGGATGCTATTGTTCTTGATCCTTTTCCTCAATGGATAAAACCTTGCGATAGATGTTATATTTGTGATTTAAAATGTCCTGAAAATGCAATCGAATGTGATTTTTCTAAACAAATTGACTATTTAGAAGGATTAATGAAAATGTAATTATAAATTAATATAATAAAAATCTTGAAATTTATTCATTCATTAATTCAAAACATTCCTTAAAATATCTTAAATTATAGAAAGAGAATGAGTATTGAAATAGATGACAGTGGCACGGGTGATTTAGTTGGAGATGCTTTTATTGGCTTTTTAAGAAAAGACCCTCAAGAATTAATCTTTAAAACACTTCCATTAGAGTTATATCAAAATGATAACTGGAAAAATAAAATACCGTTAAAAAAAGCAGTAGAATTAGTAAAAGAAGGATTAAAAGAATTAAACTTCGATAAGGATAAAGAAAAAGTTCTTGTTTGTCGAGGAAATATCTTCGATGAGGTCAGAAGATATTTTGAAGAAGCGGGAATTAATTACAGTCCTGCTATTATTGAAGGAAAACTACAGGATGCCGTAGAAGGTAAATTAATAGAACATCTCCGAGAATTGGGAGTTAAATCGAAGAAGTTAAATAAAAAATCTGGAGCAAAAAGATTTTTCGTGTTATCTAATTGGGTATCTGAAGACTTTTATCAGAGAGAAAAGTTTGTAAAAAATGGATTTAAAAGATGGAATACTATTTGGAGAGAAAAGGGAATTGAAAAATTTGAAAAGATTCAAAGATCCAGAAAAAGCAGATGATAATGAAATTAAAATAAGAGATATCACATTCTGAATAGATTAATTTAGTTTTGTTCCGCATTCAGGACAAACCTTTATTTTCGGAGGTAAAATAGCTCCACAAGCAAAACAAATACTTTTTTCATCGAATTCTTTTTCATTGCTGTATGTAGCTCCTTTATTTTTTTTAAAAACATTTAATTCTTCTTCTTCACTTAAGTTCTTTATTTTTTCTACATAATTTGGATCATGAGGAGTAATAATTCGAAATTCCTTTGGAGCCTCAATCTCTTTTATCCCACCAGATTTATTTTTAGGATTAGATTTTTCGATAATTGTATTATTTTTTTGGGAGTCTTGATTTTGTGGGCGATCAGCATCCTTAATAGATTCTAATTTATTATTTTTATTTACTACATCTTCTTTTCTAAACGTTTCTTTTTTAATTTCAGGAGCGTCTTCAATTTTTTCGTCTTCAATTATTATATTTTCAATCATCGGTTCTTTTTGTTTAGGAGATTTTAATTCTTTAATATGTTGAATTATTTGTTCCGTTCTATTAATTAACATATGTCTATAAGTAAATTCGATATCTGATTGTTTAGAGGCTTTCAATGTCAAATCAGAAATCTCTAACCAAAGTTCAATCGCAGTTTCGATATCCCCATGATTCTCAAAACTCTTCGCCTTAGCAATTTTCGCACTGAGAACCTGGTTAAATTTTTTAATGTTCATATTACAAGATCTTATATTTGTTCTTTCGATAAGATAAACAAATAATTTCAAATATATATTAATTGTATACTTTTAATTTCTTATGGAGTCCGATATTTAAATTAAATTTCTATGATAGAGTTATAATTAAGCAATGATTTTAGTAAAATAAGAATATATTTTTAACAATTAAGGCAAGTGTATATACTATGTTAATACCATTCTCTTCTAAAGAACTTAGCACTTTAAGACAAGTGATAGAAGAAAATGGTTGGAAGATTAATGGTTATTCTAAGAATAATTATAGATATAGTCTCCAAAAAAATAAATTAATAATTTTTACAGTTAAGATTCCAGTTAGTTTTCCGTTAAGGTTCACTATACCCTTTGAAGTAGCCCAATTTCAAGTTTCTATAGCATTTCGATTTTGGAATTTAGACCAAAACACCTATAAAACAATACTTTATCTCATAAAAATGCTAAAAGACCTACCAAACCAAGTTTCTATAGAACATAATTGGCTCCTTGAGGAAAAAGAAAAAATTAAGCTGGTGAATTTATTAAATTCAATAATGCCTGAAACAATTAAAAAAGAATATGAAAAGGCATGGTTAAATCGAATAAGAATTTCATTATTGAACAAAAGAGAACAATTCACAGAAATAGAACCTGATTTTCTTAAAAAATTATTAGAAATTATTAGAAATGTTGGACTAAAACCTTCTTTTAGGCAACCTTGGGAATTAAAAAATGGAATCCCTAAAATTAGGACTTCTGAAACATTATTTTTTTCTCAAGATGATGAGCCGTATGATGAGTTTTTTATATTAGAAAAAGGGTATCTGACATATTTTAAAGATTTAGAATATAATAAATTTTATATTCGTACGTTTTTTGACACATATACTCCCTATATTTTATTAGAATTATATAAGGATAATCCAGATTTCAAATTCGGATTATATGTAGAAAATTGGATTAAATTTACCCGACTTCTTTTAAATTCTATAATTGATATATTGAAATTAGGAGAAATTAATTACACTGATTTTATTCAATTCAGAGCTGAAAAAGAACTCACCAAAGAAAATTTTGAAAAAGATCAAAATAACTTTCCCTTTTCAGCTTTACATTATGAAACAATAATTTCAAAAGAACTATATCCTCTTCACTATGATCTTTTAAATACCCCTCCCACGGATTTTGAAGTAATAGAATCATCCTCTTATTTAGTTGAGGCCCAAGAATTATTAGAAAGCTATAAATTCGAACAAGCTTCTGCTTTGTTAGAGGAAGCATTGAAAATTTTCAATAAACATAGACAAAAGAGAATTGTGGTTTCTATTTTATTACATTTAACAAAAATTGCCTCTTTGCTTAATCAGGACAATATTGCTCAAAATTATTTGAAAAATGCATTAGAAGTTTCAAAATCAGGAGAAGTTCCATTACATTTTATAATTAAAATCAATTATAAATTAGGTAAGAATTACTTTAAAAATAAAGATTTTATTAATGCCTTAAATCATTTTAATATAATTTCCAGGTTTTTAGAAAATGAATCTGTGTTATTAGAGGAGATTAATAAAGACCAATATTTAGGAATGATTTATCTCTATATTAGCTTAATTAATTTAGAACAAAATAGTATTTCAGAATCAAGAGAGTATTTGAAAAAAGCTTTTTTTATTGGAAATTCTAAATCTAACAAGGTAAAATTAAAATATCATTTATTTAGAGCGATTTACTATAAAAATAGCAAGAAATACTCGCAAGCTTTAAAAATGCTAAAAACTGCTTTCTCAGAAATTAATTTAGGAGATACTAAATATCAAAAAATAATTACTGATTTATTACTTGAATTATCTGAATTTTATATACATTATAGAAAAGATGGTAAAAAAGCGCTGCATTATCTTCAAACTGCGGAAAAACTTATCACTAAGAAAACTATTCCTGGACTAAGGAAATCTATTCGCTGGAATCTTTTAATGAGTGATTTTTATAAATTTATAGTAAACGATAGTGATAATGCTTCTTATTATGTATCTCAAAGTAGAATTTTAAAAGCTCAACTTAAAACCATCGGTGTGATGGATTAAAAACAGAATTTCAAATTCAATCAAAAAGTTAAAAATTAGAAAATTTTAGCTTGAATTATTTTATTTTACCGACTTTTAGAAAAGGAGCTACGTTTCGCAGCAAGTGAATCGGCTTGTCCTCCAAATTTTCCATTGATGATCCGCTTATTATAAATTTCACGATATCTCATTCTTGGAGGTTTTTTACTTTTAGAATTAACACCTGTACGTTCAACCTTAGGTGTCTGTTGTTTTACTTTTCCTGCCTTAGTTAAGGAACCATGTGAACCGGGCATTTTTAATCATACAATAATTTTTTTATTCTTCTTTTAATTTATCTTTAAGCTTCTAAAAGTATTGCAAAACTTAAATTTTTCTATTTTATTAAAAAATGGGCTCCTTTTATTTTATTATCTTTCAATTCTCATTATTATTTAATGACTAAATTTTTTATTATACAATAAATCGAGAAAGAAATGAAAATTGAAAAATTAAATAGATCGAAAACAGAAAATGGAAAAGATGAAGAAAAAATTCAATTTGGAGAGAAAACTCTAGTATGTTTTGCCTGTGGACATAAAATTAATGATGCCACTAAGAAATGTCCTTATTGTGGTACCAAAATTTAATATTAGTATAAATTATTTATAACATTGAATAATTTAGATTATAATTATAAAGAGATTTAAATTCTTAAATATTTTAATTTAAATATATCAATTAAATCTTAAGAATGATGATCTGATGACCAAAAACCTCAAGAGAAAAACTGCAATGAGTATTTGGTCCCTAATTATTATTGTACTATTTATTTTTTCACTTATCGGATCTCTTTTCTTTATTTGGTTTTGGATAATTTTTTTACCCCTATCTTTTCTTATTGTAATTGCTTTTCAAGCATTTTCAGAACAATTTTGGACCCCAAAAAAATATTGTCCCAGATGTAGAGCTCCTGTGAGCATTTATAGTGAATATTGCAGAAATTGTGGACTCCAGTTAATTAAAAAGTGTCCTTCATGTGGAAATTTTCTAATAGGTGATATAATGACATGCAATAAGTGCGGCCATCAATTTCTGATAATTGAAGAAGAGAAAAAACCAATTGAATACAAAATAATTAAGAAGGGAACTCCCTTACCTGAAAAAGCAAATTTTTGTCCGCATTGTGGTTCAAATTTACTCGGTGAAAAAGAAATCTTAGAACTTTGTCCTTTTTGTGGTGAAAAGATAGATTAGATTTCTATTGATTTTCTTCTGTAAATTTCTCTCTGTTCTTTTTCACATAAGATTTTATGATTGAATCTTGACACAGACATGTTATACCAAATCCGATCAATCCCATGGCAATCCAGTTCAATATAAATAAATCCAACGGTAAATCAAGATAAGTTAACCGTAAGAAATATACAACACAATACCAAACACTATAAAATATAAGATAATACGGAAACCATTTTTGAAATAAGGTATATCGCTTTTTTAACAATATATAGATATCAACTGCCAAAGGGATAAAATGAATATAATCATAATACAGCAAAATTACAATATCCATAACTAACACACTTATCAAGGGTACAAGAGAATAGATTAAAAAATTATTAATATAGGGATTATCCCGATAAATGAACCATGCAATTGCGATTGAAAAAAACCATTGGCTTAGTGTCGATATAGCTACGCTGGTGCCCGGATCTCCATGCTGTACATTTGGACCATGAAGCGCCCGGTCAAAGGGTTGCCAGTTCAAAGGAAATACAAATTGAAATAGCAATGAAATCATCGTCGCAATGAGAATTTGGATAAGAGTAATAGTTCTAAGACTATATTCACTAATTTTTTTCATATTTACCTTATTTATTGGTATGCCATTATTTACTTTTCATTTTATATTGTTTTTAAATTTTTTAACTCCTCCTAAAATCACCATTCAATTAAACTCAAATAGTATGTTAGATTTAATATAGATATATTTTATTTCATTAATTACTAGTATAATGCCATAATTAAGGGAACTTGGCGAAGCTCGGTATCGCGGCAGGCTCCAGATCCCGTAGGCATATAGCTGCGAGCAGATACCTGTTGGTCGAGGGTTCAAATCCCTCAGTTCCCATTTTTACTTTATTCTTTCACTATTAAAAAATTAAGAAATAATATTTCTTCATTATAGTAGTAAAACAAATCCTTAATTTTTCTTTATAAACATCTGAAGATTGATTTATCAAGAAAGAAAACTTTCTTATTAGATTAAAAATGGGAATTAAGAGTCAAAAAGTAGTTAATTCAAAAGATATATATAATCCACGCCAAATTATGACCCGATATATTCAAGAAATGAGTCAAACTTTTGAATTTTTAAAAGATTCAAAGGATTATTTAGAATATAAGAGAATGGCTAAAAAAATTAGCGGGACAATATATTTAGTGCGATTTTCCAGTCTCATGAATATGGCAGTAGTTTATTTTTATTCTTTATATGAAGCATTTACTCGAAATTTTTTTGGGGCTCTATTATTACGTGATAATAATATTTCATATCAAGAGTATAAAATACGTTATCCTCGATTTCATGATGTTTTGGAAAAAGTGGTAAGGGGAATATATGATATATTTTTACCTAAGCATATTTATGAAACCATTAATCATCTGCGAATTGCTCGCAACCAGATCATACATTTAGGAAAAAATGCTAAACCCAGCTTTGACATTATAGAAACATGTTATGATTCCCTTACGGAATATTTTGAATTTTTAGATAAAAAAATGCCATCTCAAGTATGAAATCAATAAATTATTTTCTTTTTTCGTTATATCCCCATAAAATTTTTCAACCTAAAAAAGCTAGTAAGCCTTTTGGTCGCGCTTTTACTTTTTAGCATTTATAATCGTAGATCATTTCCCACATTAGAGATACACCTCTTGGAAATCTAATTCCGTTCCATTCTTTTTTTTCAGAAAAAGCTCCGTCGCAATATGCTAATGGATTGTTTTCATTCCATTTATGTGCATATTTCCAAGAATCTCTCTTAATTTTGAAGAGAATACAGCTTACAGCATCAATCACAGCAACTTTAGAAAACCATGTAATTTCTTCATCTTCAACTAATCTAATCCCATAAATTCCCGTATCGTTGGCGTGATAGATATTCTTAAAATCTTTAGCTAAAAGTTCAATCAATTTATCAATAATTTGGTCCTTTAAGCCGCACATTGCCACATAAAAGAAAGGATCTGCTGTGGCAATGGTTTTTTTATCCCAACTAGGAAAATTAGTGTCCAAAGAAATTGGGATATAACCACATTTTTTCTCCTCAAATTCTATAGTTTCTAAAATCTTTTCTGCTTCTTTCTGCAGGATTTCACTATCTTTTTTTAAACCGAGTATAGAGCTTAATTCGCGGCCCATTATATAGGAGATACATTGTTTTATCCCTAAATAGGTGTTTAAAGGAGCATTGTAAAGTGTATTAGAAGCGTTATAGGTTGTAGTTGTGTCAATATTAGCGATACCTCTTTTTCTAAATCCTCTTTTAATATTTGCGATTAATAGTTTAAAAGCGGTAGGATATAATTGCTCTAAAACTTCTTTATCTTTAGTTATATGATAAAACCAATACAGTAGTATGGTAAAATTTGAATTATTCTCAACAGCTAATGGTTTTGATTGAAGGATTTTTTCATCATAATAAGAATATCCCACTTCTTGATTTTCACCCATATCATGCATTAAATAATAAAGACCATTAGTTTTATTGATTGTAATATATTTTTTCCATTGCATTAATTGTAATTTTAATGTCCAAGGAAATAGTTTAGCGAGCAATTCTACTTCCATAGCAACATCTATGGGAGAATTCAATCCATAGCCTCCTTCCCATACATAATATTCTGGTTGCTCCTCATCATTTATTAAAAGCCATGTATTAGCTAAAAAGGTTCTAAAAGCAATAGCTATTAGAAATTTCTTCTCAGGAGGTGCTTCATAAGATGATAAGAGATTTTCAAAAAACCCCGATTCATTTAATATTTTATCATAGTTTTGTTCTGCGAAATCTAATACATTATCGATATCCGTAAAGAATTTAGTATAATAAAATTTTAATTTTTGAGGTTTTCTTCTGTTTAACTTATTTAAAAAAACCGGCTTTCCTATAAAACCTGCATATATATAGTTGAGCGTTAGTTTTTCACCCGATTTTAATATATTATGTGCCAAAAAACCTCTGGAATCATCCTCATTATCTTTATAATATTTTGATGTATCGTGTTGAAGCCTTTTTAATACTAACTTTTTTTGATCTTTTTCGATATAATTTTTACCATTATCAT
>SDNV01000245.1 GCA_004524515.1 Promethearchaeota archaeon | reverse complement strand
CTCAAAAATGACGAGAAAGAGCCAAGCAGAAATAAACTCCCTAATAATAAAACACCCCGCTAATGCTCTCCATAAATATCCCATTGATAGAATGAGTACATCAATAAAAGCTAAATTTTTAAAAAGATGATTATATAATTGACCAGTTATTAATATGAGTAGGATCATTACGGTAAATTCCATATTCGGGATTAAAAAAACAAGAATAAGTGCTGTGATAACTACTAGTAAAATTAAAATTATAACCGCGAAACTAACTGAAAGTTCACCTGACGCGAGTGGTTTCTTTTTCAATTTTTCTAGATGTTTCTTATCATTTTCAATATCAGTGATATCATTTACGATGTAATTAAAAGAAGAAACACAACACATTACAAGAAAACCTAAAATTAGTGGAATATACAAGGAAAAGTTAAATAAATTTTTGCTGAAAAATAAGCCAACAAAGATAAGTGTATTTTTATAATATTGCCTAATTCTTAATAGCGTTAAAATGCTTCTAATTTTACTTACCATTATAAAATATCTAAGATCTCATTAAAATTAAACTTTATTGAGGTAAAAAATATTCTCTGGCTTGAATTTTTTTATCAATTTATAACCAAGTTTAGTTATGATACTCATTTCGTTTTTGCGTTGAATTAATGCAGTTTTATATTGAAAAGAAATATGATCTATAATTTTCAATGGAATTTTAATTTCTTTTTCAAAGATATTTCTTATAATTATTATATACTCTCCAGATCCCTCATCTGGAGATCGTTCTTGATTTATCTTGACCTCAGTTATATAACCAATTTCTATATTATTTACAGGTTTTTTAAGGGAAAAATAGGTTCTTATACTGGTTAATTTCAACCAGTTTATCACGTTATATTCAGCCTTTCTAAAGGCTTTGCCCTGGCTAATGGGTAAAAAGATATCTTGAGGTTTAATAATTAATTGATTAAGAGGATATTCATATTCCTTTCCATCAGTGAGATTCTTCAATATCAGCTTATAATTTTCAATACTTGTGGAAGATAAAACATCAGTGCATCGCATTATGATGATGCGTCCTTTTTCTTTAATAAAGACATCTTTATTTTTAAAATCTGAAATAAAATCTATAGAAAGAGGTAATTTTATTTTTTTTTTGAAGCCATTCGACTGTTGTTTTGAATTATTAAATATAAGCTTTACTTTATTTTTACGTTTATTTACTAAAACATCTTTTAAAATAGTAACTTCTTGATTTCTTAAATTATAAGCGCCATCAATTTTTACTCTTTTTTTTGTAAATTCGGAGGCATGTAGATGAGATTCTTTAAGCGTTTTATACTCAAGAACGATGAATGTATCGGGGGAGCTTATATCATCATTTAATTTCACATCGAGTAAATCTGCAACTAAATATTCTCCGGATATCTTATTTTTAAAAATATAAGTATTATTTAAATCATAATTATAAATCTCTTTTCTTTTTAAGCTATGTAAGTATTCTGAAATGCTCGATATATTAAACATTTCTTTAAATTTCTCATTAGCTATTTTTTGAAAACTTTCATTAGAATTTTCAAAAAGTGTAGCATACTTTCTGATCTTTTTGTTGCTCATTAACAAAAATGGTAAAATTGCTTCATTTGTAGGAGTTAATTTATTGTCTAATAGTGATGCAATTCTATGATATGTTGGGGGATGCGAATTAATGATATTTCCAAGAAGGGATGCCCGAGAAGGTTTAATCATAGAATTGTGTAAATATTGAGCAGTCTCGATATAATTCATCATCTTGTTATCTAGGTTTATTTTTTCTTCACATAATAACATTGTATTTAAACCAATTTCTCTACCCGTTGCATAAAAACTTTCTAAATTATAGAGGGCCTTTGTTAACTCTAATGAATAACCCGCTCTTTTGGCATTTAGATCTGCCTTACTCTCTAAAATTCTGACAATAATATAAAGAAAGATATAAATTCCAAAGTTTAATAAGATAAAACCTAAAAGAGGTAATTCTGGGCTTCCAAAAGTATAATCATAAAATGTTGCAGGTATCCCTAATAGCATTCTTACTACAAGATCAATTGAAGTTATGGATGCTAATATGAGAGTATGTTTTCCTTTTGTGTGTGCTAGCTCGTGTGCAACAATCCCTTTCATCTCATCTTCAGGAATTTCTTGATAATCTTCAGCAATCAGAGCAATTCTTTTATCAAAAACTGATCCATATGCCATTGCATTCAATATTGGATATTTTCCAAAACCAACTTTGATGTCTCCTTTTATTTTTAGTTTATTTTTGATATCATTTACCAATTCGATTAAATTTTGGTCTTTTATCCTTTTTATCCCTAGCATCTTATCCAATAATGTTCCAGAAATGAGATAAACTAACCAGTTAACTAGAATCAATATAAAATAAATATTAAAAAAGAAATCCCGAAGATTAAAATTGTCAATTGATAATGGTCCATATAGTATGAATTTGAATGGTGTGTATTGATCAATAAATGTAACTGCTAACCACGCGATGATATATAAGAATAAAGTTAGGTATTCCGGAGACATGAACCTCCAGATAACAATGTATTTCCTTCCAAATAAAATAAAACCTAAAATCAATATAATCCAAAATGAAAATGCAAATGCTGTATTCAGTAGAAAAGGATCTCCTAAATATGTTGAAATTATTCCTGATATAAATATAACATTATAGGTAACCAGAGAGATGATTAAGACTTTATTTAAAACGGGGTAATCTTTTAATTCATAAATTCCAAACCAGAGATAGATGGAAAAAGCACCCATAATTGATGTTAATAAGTCTTTAGTGAAGAATAAGATTAAAAAAAAGAAAAAGAAAATTGCTACAATATCACTTAGTTCGCTTCTTTTTCCATTTATTGCCCAACGTAATAATTCTTCAAGAATTAAAATATAACTTATTATTGCGGCTAAAAAAGTCCAATCAAATAAAAGATCAACTATCTCTGCTTGGAGTAAAATAAAAATGATAAAATAGAATGAAAATAGAGAAACTAAAACGAAAGAAACAAATATTAGATCTCTATGGTATTTCTTCAATTTAATCATTCTATTTTATAATAATTTAATCATATTTATGGAAGGAGATATTAATACTTGTTTTTAATTTAAACTAATTTTCATTTAGTTTCATTTTATCGATTGTATGCCAAAAATAACGTATTGAAATAAAATACCACAATAATAAACAAGG
>SDNV01000076.1 GCA_004524515.1 Promethearchaeota archaeon | reverse complement strand
GTGTCTTTTTGTTGTAAGATTTTATATAGTTATAAAAATATAAAAGATCTTCATTTTTCGGCATATATATTTTGGTTTCTCTATCTTGCCATAACCGTTCAAAAGGGATAATAAATAGGAGTGCAGATTCTTTTTCTCCGTCAACAAAAGGCTCCCCTTTTGAAAAATCAAACATCCTTCTGTCCCCAAAATTGATAAATTCTGGAATAAATGCGTATGGAATACCAATTCTTTCCATCATTTTCTGTGCATTAATTTCTTCCGTTCTTGCTTCTGTATAAAGTTTATAGGATTCTTTAAATTCAGGCTTATTTAAACAAGTCATTATACCCCGAGATCCTAACACTCGTGCGATTCCTTTTTTTTGAAATTTCTGCTTAATTATCATTTTCCCGATATATATGATAGATTCTCTTTTCTGCATTAATCCAACTCCAGCAATCTGTCTACTATCAAGGTGTTCACAAATGAACCAGAAATTATTAGGATCGCTTAACTTATTTTTTAATTCCGAGGGCTCATACACCATATTATAAAGATAATTATATCCATACGCTTCAATAAACATTTTAGATATTTCTTCTGCATCATCTTCGATCCCAAATCTTAATCCATATTCAAAACCTTCGTTATCTTTAAAAGATTCAAAATATTTTTGAGATGTCATTTTTAGTCTTCTTATTAACGTAAAATAAATAAAATTCCTAATTAATTATCCTTAGTAATTTACTTAGCTTTTATTCTTAATAAATCGTTATGTATTTGAGTTACTTTTTAAAATTCTACCAAAATTGCTTTATTGGATTCTCAAGTGTTTCTTCTATCTCCTCTATAAAACAATCAAATACACTTGAATCATAATCCCAATTAATAAACCAGTCCGGGGGATAATCTTTAAGAAATTTTTCTACAACTATTTCTAATTCTTCTTTTAATTTTTTCTCTTTAATTTGTTTAGATGAGCTCGCTACAAATATATAACAACTTATCTTTTTTATAATATATCTCTTTTCTGATAATTCAAAACTAGATAAACCACCATTAGCTAAGTGTTCTGCAAAAGTATTTAGAGCAGACATTAAAGCTCCAAAGAGTTGTTCTTCCAATCTTGACTCGAAAACTCGACTAAATAAAACAACTCCAGAATGTGATAAGATCCATATATCTTGTAAGACTGTCATTTTTAAAAGTTAATTTACAAATTTTATTCAAACGTAATAAAAAAATTTGACTATTTAAAATTTATTTTATAAATTTTATTCAATTGTAATAAAAAAGATTGACTATTTAAAAAATACAATTTCTAATCAAGTTCGTGATCTTCTCACAAGTTATTTATTAATTTCAGCAACAAAAAAATAGAAAAGAAACTAAAAATTAGTATTTTTCATCTTTTATTTTAGATGGTATGTCTTTTACTTCCTTCGCAAGTTTAGAAGCAAGTAATTCCCCTTTTTCTAATTGATCTTTTTTAGGAAATCCCCTGAAAATAACTGGATCATAGATATCCCATTCCATATTATCGGATAACTCATCAAAAACTTTCTTTGCACCCCCACTCCAACCGTAGGATCCGAAAAATAACACTTTTTTATATTTCATACGTTTTTTACTCAGTAGCTCCATCAAATATTTCATAGGAGGGAACATTTCATACTCATAAGTAGGAGTTCCTATTATTAATCCCGCTGATTTATATACATCCGAAAGAATAAAAGAAGGATTTTCATTAGGGACACGATGTACTGTAACAGGCACTCCTTCTTTTGCGATTCCACTAAGAATAGCGTCAAGCATCGCTTCCGTGTTGCCGTACATACTCCCCCAAACTATACAAATTTCTGGTTCAGCAAAATCTTTGTTATAATTGGCATAGCGAAGATATTTTTTAATAACCACATCAGGATTACCTCTCCAGATCAGACCATGCGACGGCGCAATCATTTTAATATCCAAACCCTTTAATGAATCAATCGCCTTTATTACGCTTTGAGAAAACATAGCAATTATATTTGCATAATATCGTAACATTTCCTCTTCCCAATATGCTTTATGCACTTCCGGAGTCTCATCATCAAAAATGTCCCCGCGATGCACTCCGAATGCTCCAAATGCATCTCCAGAGAATAAAATTTTACTGTCGGTTTCATAAGTGACCATGGTTTCTGGCCAGTGTACATTAGGTATTTCCGTGAAAATAAATTTTTTTTTTTGCCCCAGATCTAACTCATCTCCTGTCTTAACTACCCTCACGTTATCAGTAATTCCATAAAAGCCCTCAACCAACTCAGCTCCACGCTTTGTGGTTATAATTTCACCTCCAGGAGCAAGAAGTTCAAATAAGTAGGTAAATCCCGTATGATCAGGTTCCATATGATTAAATACAATATAATCTATATCTTTAACTTCTAATGGAATAGATCTAATGTTGTTTAATAAAATATGGGAAGCCCCAGCCCACTCTCTAACGAGTTCCACTATTGCAACTTTCTCTCCCTTTACAACATATGAATTTAAAGCAACACCATTAGGAATAGGCCAGATTCCTTCAAATAAATCTTCTGTATGAACATTAGCTCCTACCCAATATATGTTATCTGCCATTTTAACAGCTCTCATTTATTAGCACCATATAAGATTAATGATATTTTTTAATTCATATTTTCATGATTTCAATAAATACTCTAAGATCCCATTATAATTAAAGAGTTATCTATTAAAAATATCAGAATAAATGATTTTTTTAAATTTAATCTAAATGCGAAAATTCATTGATTATCATAAGTTAGAGCCGTATTTCAGACCCGTTTTTTATTTTATATATCAATATTAGTTTTGATTTAATTTTCTTATGCTTAGGATTAAAATTTATTATATTAGATTAAACATAAAAACAAATTAGTAGACTGATGTAAAGTAACATAAGAAATTTAATTAATAAAAATTGAGGTGAAAATATGTCTGAAACAGTAAAAGAAGAAAAAAGTACTGAAATAGAAGAAGTAGAAACGAGACCATCCAAATTAAGGGCATTTCCTCAAGTATGTTCATATGTAAATGATGATAATACGGGTTATGATATAGAAATCTATTTACCAGGGGTAGATAGAGATACTATTGATTTAAGGATGGATAGAGAATCGCTCTATATAACTGGTGAAACGGATACTGTTCGATATGTGGGTTCTTATGGATTATGTTGCCCGATTGATCCTGAAAAGGCAACGTCAACATATAAAGAGGGTCTACTAAAAGTTCATGTCCCCTTCATGGAACCCGATTTGAAGACTATAGAAGTAAAAGTAGAATAATTCTTCTACTTTTTCTATTTTATTTTAAATGATTGAAATCTTACAAATAAAACCTTTTAATTTGTTTTAAATAAGAAAAAATATAGTATTTATTGTTATTAACAAAATGTGGATTATTTCATTCTTATCTAATTTTTAATATTAATCCATCATAAAGAAAAAAATTTGATTAGTTATATTCGCATTTAAAGATATTTTAAAATAGTTCCTTTTAGATCCATCAGAAATTTACATATTTTTAATAATTTTATTTTAATTTGTGATTATCGGATATCCAGCATTTAACCAAGCAATCATGCTGCCTAAAAAATTTGACACTCTATCAAATCCAGCTTTTTTAAGAATACTCGCTGCTAAACTTGCTCGACTACCATTTCCACAGTAAGTTATTATTAACTTATCATTGGGTATTTCATTTAATCGATCTGGGAGATATCCAAAATAGATATGCTTTGAATTTTTAATGTACCCTTCTTCCCTTTCTGTAAGAGAGCGTACATCTAATAAATAGATGTCTGAATCTTGATCCAAAAAATTTTTCAATTGTTTTGCCGTTATTAGTCCTAAAGAATCAATCGGGTAATTTTGACTATACCAAGCTTTCAAACCACCAGTTAAGTAACCCATAATATTATCATACCCCAGTCTTAATAGATAACGATGTACTTTATTTAGATTTTTAAAATCTCTTACAACCAATAATAGAGGATTTTCATAAGGTATCACCCACCCTGCATAAGATGGCAATCCCTCAAGCCAAATATTATAGGATCCGGGTATATGGGCACCACCAAAGGATGAGGGTTCCCTTGTATCTAAAACGACCGCTCCATTATTCTGTGCTAGTCTAAATTCTTCGGGCTCCAATGGTTTGAACCGTTTAACATTTCTTAATAAAGGAGGACCTTCTAAGTTTAATTTCTCCATTTTTTGAAAATAAGGAATATAATAATGATTTTCTGTAAGCTTAAAATTAATAAAATCCTCTTTTTTAGTATATTGTAATGCTGGATTCTGACTTTTTTCCAATCCAATAGTACTATATTCTCTATTACTTATTGCAGCTCCACATACTGAACCCGCGCCATGAGCGGGCAAAATAATAGCTTGATCCCCAAGTGGCAAAATCTTATCAAATAAACTATGGTAAAGATTTTCCGCCAATCTTTTCTCTTGATGGGGGCCGTACATATCAATCCGGCCAGTATCTCCAATGAATAAAGTATCTCCGGTAAATATTAATATTGTATCTGTTCCTATATCAGGTTGGTAAACAGCAAAGGATGTGCTTTCGTCAGTATGTCCTGGAGTGTGAATTGCTTTTATCTTTAAGGACCCTAATTCAAATTCTTGATTATCTTTAAGAGTAGTTCCATATTTCCAATCTAATCCAGGACCGTGAAATATTTCTATATCTATGATATCCGCTAATTCCATAGATCCAATAACATAATCTTCATTTCTATGCGTTTCAAAGATATATTTTAAATTAACTTCTTCTTTATATGCCTTTTGAAGATAAACTTTAGCATCCCTACGAGGGTCAATCACACAAGCATCTCTTTCAGAAATGAGTAAATAAGAAATGTGGGCCAATCCTTCAGAAATAATTCTTTTTATTTTCATAATTATTCAAGTTCTTCAATAATTTTAGTATTCAATAAAGAGATTATTACACTTAAAAAGTTTACATTTTAGAATTATTAATTCCATGAAAAATTTTATATAGTTAATTTCTAAAATTTACTAAGATTATTGATTTAAGATATAGGAAGCAAAAATTGGAAGAATCTGCAATAAATCAAGTGGAATTATAAATTTTTGTAAATTTTTATAATTCAAACAAAATCTTACGTTTGAATTTAGGATAACTATATCAAATAGAATCGATTTATTAACAATTTTAATATAGTATACAAATATAACATTAATTTAGATATCAAAAAGTTAAGGATATGGTAATTGTTTAATTAAAAATTCATAATCTTATCGAAGTTTAATTATTTAAATTATCACATATATCATCTAATAAAATTTGCTCATCGAATTCCAAATCCATTAAAATATTGTATGATTTATGAGGCAAAATTTTTTCTTTTGAAATCTTATCAATACATTCTTTTTTTGTTTTTTTTTCAATTATAATATTTCTCACCTATATTAAGAATTTTTAAATTATATTTTAGATTTAGTGTTTTTAGTCAAATTCCCTAAATTTATCTCATCATATAAAAAAAATAAGTAGAGGAAATAGGAAAAAATTTGACAAAATTGAAATTAGTGTGTAAATAGCAGATCATTTAAACACTTATCTAAATTCTCTTTAGAATCGGGATCTTTTAACCATTTTGAAAAATCATTGGTATAGAAACAATATTGCATACTAGAATCTTTAAATGATTTTTCAATAGTCTTTTTCTTCCCATTTCGAATAATCATTTGATTCACCTTATTTTTAATTTTTTATTTTGTGAATTAAAGAAAATATTTTATGATATTTTTTAAGAAAGAAAAAGTCCTTAATATCAAACTGAAGGTCTAATTTTGTCTTGTTATAAGGTTGCCACCATGGATCTTTTTTAATTCTTTGCTTATCAATATGAATATGGTGTTGATCAATTAATTCTTCAAACCCGAATTTACCATGGGTTCTCCCAAATCCGCTATTTTTGTTTCCCCCCCATGGAGTATGGGGAATTCCGTAAGTATAGGCGTGATTATTAATAGCGATAGTACCCATTGTTAATTGTTTTGCTAATTTCTTTCCTTTTTTGAGATCTTCTGTCCATATCGAACCATAGAGACCGAAATTTGTATCATTTGCTAAAATAATTGCTTCTTCATCAGTTGAAAAAGGTAAAACTGGTACGATTGGTCCGAAAATCTCATTTTGAACTACGTCATGATTTTGTTTAGCATTAATAATAATTGTAGGTTCAAAAAAGTACCCTTTTAAGTTAGAATTTCTTTTACCTCCAATTAATATCTCTGCTCCTTGTTCAATTGCGATTTTAACATGTTTTTCCATTTCTTTTAATGCTTGTTCATTAATTAATGGTCCCATTGAAATATTGGGATCATCCCATCCATATCCTTGTTTTATTATTTCCGCTTTTTCTTTAAATTTTTTTAAGAATTCTTTATATATATTTTCTTGAACATAAATTCTTTTAATTCCAGCGCACATCTGACCAGCATTTACAAAGGAACCCCATATTGCCCCATCCACCGCTCGATCTAATTTAGCATCTTTTAGAATGATCATTGGACTTTTTCCTCCAAGTTCGAGAGTAACAGGAGTTAATCTTGAGGCAGCCATTTGCATAACTCTCTTCCCTACTGCCACGCTTCCAGTAAAAATAATTCTGTCTATATTTGATTTAACTAGTGCATCACCTATTACACTTCCACTTCCAGGTATAACATTAACAAGATTTTTTGGAAACCCACTTGCACTAAAAAGTTCTCCAATTTTTAATCCAGTTAAAGGTGTTTCTGAAGATGGTTTCAATAAAACTGAGTTACCTGCTGCTACTGCCATAATGGTTTGACTAAATGGGATACCAAAAGGAAAATTCCATGGTGAAATTATCCCAATCACTCCCAATGGTTTTGGATTTATATATGATTTTCTTCCCATTAAAGTTAAAGGAAATTTCATACCACTAAATTTAATCCTATGACTTTTTAAAATTTTTTTTAAAAAATCCATACTATATCTTAAAGAAGCCATGCCTGCTAATATATCTGAATTAATGGCCTCTAACTTCGGTTTTCCCGTTTCTAAACAAATAATTTTAGCAATATCTTCCACATTTTCACTAATATAGTTTAATAAATTCTTTAAGAGCCTTTTTTTATCTTTTATTGTTATATTTTTCCAATATTCTTGGGTTTTTCGGGCTTTTAAAATGATATTTGGAAGATCATCTGCCGAAATTTTTTCAGATTTTCCAATTGCCTCTAATGTTGCGGGATTATATGATGTTATACTACTCATTTTTTTCAATTCCTTGATTAATTATTAATATTTTATTTTTCTATTATTTTAATATAAAATTTTAACTACTTATTTGTATTCCCTATATTATATATAAGATTTCGCGGGTTTACTAAATTCTTATCTTACTTTTCATAATTCTATAAATAAATTAGAAATAAAATCTAAAATATGTTGAATTTGTGTACTCTGTATTTTATCATAAGTTCATTAAGAAGAAATATCACTTATCAAAACATTACCGTCTTTAAATTTCAAAAAAAAAAAGTCGTATAAATATATTAGGATTACATATTACATTTTTGAGCACATTTTGAACATAACATTTCATCAAGATTAATGAAACCACAATCTGGGCCCATGAAACATTCCCATCGATTTGTATTCTCATTAAGTGTCATACTATGACCACAATGGAGTGGTATTGTTTCTATTAAATTTCCACAATTATAACAAATCATATTTTTCATTTTTATATCATCATCTCCATATAGATTTCTATTAAGAAAATAAGAAATATTGAATTAAAAAATTATTAGCTTCAAATTATTAGCCATTTTGCCTTGAATATTAATATTTAGAGAACTTTAAATCAATTAATTAATAATTTATAACTATTTTTTTATGATTAGGATTTAAAATAATTTAACTTCTCGTTTAGGTAATCTTATCAAAAAGTAATATGAAAATTTATTAATTTTTAGCAATTTAAAGCAAATATTCAAATCAACAGATTTATAAAAAATTAGATTAAATAGGGAAATAGATTGCCGAAGATTTTTGAAGATATTCGTTTATTGGACTGCTCACACTTTCTATAATATAAATAAAATGGAATAGGCATATCGCCTAAAGGAGTAGAATTCATTAGTGGTCCATGGGCATGTACCTTTTTCGCAGATCAAGGCGCCGAAGTAATTAAGGTAGAAATCTGAACGCATTAAGCGTCTGTACTACAACCACCCCCTTTCGGCGAGTCCATCCGTCTTTTCACTTTGTTTGATAAAACCTTCTTTCCCTTATTTAGTATTTTAAATAGAGGGAAAAAATCAATTTCTTTAGATTTAAGAAAAGAGGGAGCTAAAGAAATTTTTTTAAAACTAGTGGAAAAATCGGATGTCTTAGTAGAAAACTTCGTTTCAGGAACTATGGAAAAATGGGGATTAGGATATGATATTTTAAAGGAGATTAATCCAAGATTAATACATGCGAAGATTTCTGGATTTGGAAATGAAGGTTTAAAAAGGTATATCCAAAAACCAGCATTTGATTTAATTATTCAGGCGCAAGCTGGAATATTGGATGCTTTAGATTTAAAAGAAGGGCCTCCCAGATTACCCATTGCAGATTATACCGCAGGTCATGTTGCGGCTATAGGAATAAGTCAAGCCTTATATTACCGAGAAAAAACAGGAAAAGGACAATTTATTGATATATCCATGCATGATCTCATGTTTGCGATTAATATGAGAGCTCAAGTTAAAGAATTTATGCCAATGGCAACCAAATTGGATTTAGGCACAAAATTTTTACCTGTATACAATCAATACCATACTAAAGATGGATTAGTGGCTTTTACCACTATCACAGAGAACCAATGGAAAAGACTTTGTGAAAATGTATTAGAGAACCCCGAGTTGGCAAAAAATTCTAAATATGATAACCCCATCAAGCGATTTTATCATGTTGATGAACTTGATGATATTATTGAAAATTGGACCAAGAATGTTACTAGAGAAGAGGCGATTAAAAAATTAGAAGCAGCAAGGATTCCGTGCGGCGAAACTTTAACGATGTTTGAGGTCCATAACCATCCTCAGCTTAAAGCAAGAGGGATGTTATGCGATCAATTCGATTTTTCTAAATGGGATGTCGAAAAAGCAACTATACCTAATAGGCTTATAAATTTTTCAGAAACCAAAGGCTCGGTTGAGGTTCCTGGCCCTGAATTTGGGGCTGATAATGAAGAGATTTATGTTAAATTATTAGGATATTCGGAAAATGATTTGAAAAAATGGAAGAAGAAAAAACTAATCTAATCTTTTAAATGATCTAATTTTTTTAAATTGTCTGTTTTTCTAAATAGTTCAATGAATTAAATAATTGAAGTTCTACTTTTATCTATGAGATAATTTTTAATCTCTTTATTGATTCATTAAATTATTAGAATTATATTCATAATATTAGGCAAGAATGGAAAATATTATTAATAAGGTTTGAATTTTTTTAAAAAATATACTCATTAAAATTAACTAAAAAAAAATTGAAAGATTATGAGTGAAGAAGAAGAAAAAAAACAAAATATTTTAGAGAAACTAAATAAATCTTTCGGGGATTTCGTGGGAAACGTTTTTGGAGAGTCAGGAAAAAACTTCATTGACGAAACATCTGAAAAAATAAAAGAATTTTCGACCTCATCCATTAAAAAATTCATGGAATTTTCAGATGATATGCTTGAAAAGCTAAATCTTAGTGAAAATGAACAGGTCATAAAAACAAGGGATACTGTCGAAGATTTATTAAAGCAAGCAGGGCTCTTAATTGAGGACGAAGAAGAAGAATTTTAACTGAAATTGAAAATGGTATTTTTAAAAAATAATTTTTTTACTATTCCTTTTATTTTAACATCTTTTACTAATCTAATCATAAAAAAGAAGTTTATAATATATCGCTTTTTTCAAGATATTCTTTCACATCATCTATTGGTTGGTTAAATAATTCAGATATAACCATCAATGACATATCTTGAGACATCCCCATTGACGTATAGTCACGGTAAAGTTGTATCCAAACTTCATTTTTATGGTACTCATCTTCATGCTCCGTCATAACATGTTGCCAATATGGATGGTGCAACAATTTTCCACAATACGGACATTTTCGACCTTCTTCGTCTTTAGTCATACTTTTTCCCGATTTTATAGATTAGTGATAAATTAAATTTTAAAATAATAATTATAATAAAATTTAGAAAAAATTATAATTTAAGCTTTTAGCTTTATATTGGATTTTATTCTCTTTTTATAAAGGAATTTGCATTCATACTTAACTTTATTAAAATTAACGATTGATATTCTCTGTTCATTTATAAAATGATAATTATTAAATTGATTTGATGATTTCCACTACTAACATAATTCTCATTCTAAATTAGGAAATTGACAATACTACCTTATAGAGTCTTTCAATCAAAATTCGATAAATTACTCAAAAAGATTCCCTCATTAGGTACTCTTCTTTCTAGCATTTTTGGTCTCTCAGAATTATTTGTCCTAGAATTATTTCGAAGGATTGACCATAAATTCAATACATATACCATGGGAATACTTAATAAATATTTTTTAAAGGGTAGATGGGGGGGAAAGGTTATTCCCCTCAATAAAAATATCCATGCGGACACGAGGTTTCTTCCAACCCAGGAAGTATTAGAGCTTTTGAGTCGCTCCAATGTTGTAGGAATTGGGTGGTGTTATTGTCGATCGGTTCAAAGAAAATATGAAAAACCAAATTGTGACCATCCTCTCTACACTTGCATACACCTTAGTTTTGGAAAATCTTTATATCAAGTACCCTATAAATCAGAAAAATTAAAAGAAGTATCAAAGCAAGAAATCAAACAACTTTTAGAGGATGCGGATAATCGAGGATTAATTCATCAATTGATTTACTTTCCGAGTCCTCAATTTTATTATATCGTATGTAATTGTTGTCCTTGCTGCTGTGTTGTGATGAATAAATTCCTAAAAACAGGCTCCCCTCAGATGATAAAGAGTGATTTCATTGCTGTAACCGATAGCAGTATATGCATAAATTGTGGAAAATGCGAAGAGTGGTGTTATTTTGGGGCTAGGAGATTAGTCGATAATAAACTTCAATTCAATTCAATTAGTTGTTTTGGATGCGGAATATGTATTTCAAAATGCTCTAATAATGCGATAACTCTTAAAAGAAAATGTTAATTATTTTTGAATATTGATTCATTTTCTTTATTATTATGAGTTCTGACTTTTCCTTTGAAATTAAAATTGTATATGATAATAGATGTCATGAAAAAGATTTTTTAACGGGTTTTGGTTTTTCCGCGCTTATTTATAATAAATTTAGTGGAAATTACCTATTATTTGATACAGGAGCAAAAAGCGATGTTTTGATTAACAATATTCAAAGATTCAATGTGGATATTTCAGATATTAATAAAGTAATAATATCTCACTCCCATCTTGATCATGCCGGAGGTTTAAGGGATATTTATTCTATAAATCCCAAGATTGACATTTTCGTTCCAATGGGAGATGAACATGCATTTAAGAGTGCTTACTTAAATGCTAAAATTTACGGAGTTTCAAATTTGACGCCTCTTGAAAAAAATATTTATTCTTCAGGTCAATTTGAATGGTCCCATATAAAAGAACAGGCACTTTTTCTAAAAACGAAAGAGAATGAAATAATTGTAATTGTTGGATGTTCTCACCCTGGATTAGAACATTTTATAATGAACGCACAAGTTTTAGGTAAAATAAAAGCGGTGATTGGAGGATTTCATGGATTCCGAAAATTTTCCTATTTAAAAGACATAGAAATAATTGCAGCTTGCCATTGTACCCAATACATTGAACAAATAAAATCTAAATTTCCCAATCAATATAAAAAAGTATGTGTAGGACACAATCTTATCTTTTAGAATCCAATGCTTATTCGGATTAAAGATTATTGAATTTTTTGCCTTTTTCTCCCGTGAAAAAAAAATTTTAAATACGAAAGTGTAATTTTAAATGTTATATGCAATCCTCACGGGTATTGTACGATAAAGAAGCTTCACAGGCATCATTTGATATTAAAATAATATATGAAAACAGTACTATAGAAGAGGGGTTTTTGTCGGGATATGGCCTTTCCATTTTAATTTATAACCATTTCACAGAAGATTATGTTTTATTTGATACCGGTTCCAATGGAGAAATATTATTAAATAATATACAACAATTTGATATCTCTCCATTAGAAATTAAAAAGGTTGTCATTTCTCATAATCATAAAGAACATGTTGGTGGCTTAGATGCTTTATATGAAGCCAATAAGGATATTGAGATATATATCCCGATTGAAAACAAAATATTATACCAGAGAAAATATTCCAGAGCCAATGTTATTGGAGTCTCAGAATTTCTTGAAATAGATTCAAATATTTATTCTACAGGACAATTGGGAACGTATTTAAAGGAGCAAGCTTTATTTTTGAAAACTATTGATGATGAAATCATCATTCTTGTAGGGTGTTCCCATCCAGGACTCGATGAAATAACGTCTATGGCGAAATCTATTGCACCAATAAAAGCAATAATAGGTGGTTTTCATAATTTGAGAAATTTCACTTGTCTGCAGAATATCAAGTTTATCGGGGCTTGTCATTGCACACAGTATTTAGACTTAGTATTGGAAAGATTCCCGGAACAGTATAATAGTATGAGTGTCGGAAAATCTCTAATATTTTAAAACCTCTCGAGACTTATCGCTAAGACATAAGTGGTTGAAGTAATTAAACAGACATTTTCATAATTGATTCAAAAATAGTCCTTATTTGCCAATTAAGTAAGAATTAAAATCGAAGTTAAACAATTAAATAGATATATTCATATGTTATTTCTTAGTAAATTTTTTTTATGTATCTAAATGAGAAGTAAATATAATTTAAATAAAGTTTGAGCTGAAATTGAAAGAAATATATGATATTGGAATAGTATTCAGAGGGTTTATTTTAGTTAATTATAATTTTAAAGAATTGCCTGCTCAAAAAGAATTAGATAGTAAAAAAGACTTACGAGGAGCTTTTATTTCAGCTATAAGCTCATTTGCAGAAACGGCATTCACAAATAATAATTTAGAATATTTAGAATCTGGAAATATCTTATTCATTTTCAAAATGTCTGATATTAAATCTAGCGATACGAGTATGAAAGAACCGATAATTCTATATGGTCTAGTAGAAAAAAAGAAAAAAAATCCCGATAAAATAGTTAAAAAATTTCTAACAAAAGGACAGCTGGTCTTAGAATCATTTATTCAAAAATATGAAGGTTGCGATTTCACTGAAATTAGTCAATTTGAATCATTTCAGGAAGACCTTCAAAATTATTTTATAAAAAAGCAAGAATCTCTTATTTAGATATGGAACAAAAATTTAGGAATTGTTTGGATCTAATTTTTCTACACCTTCATTAATGTAATCATC
>SDNV01000075.1 GCA_004524515.1 Promethearchaeota archaeon | reverse complement strand
TTCAACATTTATTTTATTGTAATATTCATCAGCGATTCCCTCTATTGAGGATATGGCATTAAATCTAATGTCATTGTTTTTATCATTTAAAAATTCAATTAATAAAGGAATAACATCATTTGGATAATTTTTAGCTATTCGAATTAAGGTTCTTGAAATAATACCTTTTGTAATAAATTTTGAGACATCTGGGACTTTTATTAAATTTTTAATAATTAATTTTGGATTAGTTTTGTACTTATCCACAATAATTTTTGAGATATTATCTTTTAAATCCTCATTGTCAAATTTTATAAATACTAATAAAGTGGTAAGGATTCTCTCAGGACTATTATCCCATAGTCTTCCTAAAAGTGATAAAACACTATTTAATATCTCATTATTATTCGGATCAATCTTATTTATAATCAGATTTATATTTAAAGACCCGGGTTCTTCATTAAAATATTTCTCGAGTACTAATACAGAAGCATCCCTTACATTTTTATTTAAATCTATCAATCCATTCAAAAAAGGCAAAAGAGGAATGTTGAGACTTTTAAAATTTCCAATTTTAGCTAATGTTTCGAAAACAGAAGCTCTCACTGAACTTGTGGGATCTTTAATTAAGGATTTTAGTTTGGAAATCATTTCAAGGTCAATGTTTTCAATATCAATATTTTTTATATTTTTAATTGCTGCTGCTCGGATTTCTCTATTAGAATGGTCAATCTTATCATTTATCAAAGCTGAAGATATGGTTGTTGAGGATTTAGCTAAGATATTAAGTACTTCAACCTGTACTTGACTATCTGGATCATAGAGTAATTTGGAAAGATTCAATCTTGAAATTAAATTTTCATTAGATTTAACGAGCCTCGATAAAATTTTTAAACCAATTAATTTTAATCTCCATTCAGAATCATTGATTAAACTGAAAATCTCATTTTCAGGTATTTTTGTCAGTAAATGCATATCTGCTTCTATTAATGAACGAGCGAACGGTATAGTTTTATCATAATTTGGGGATCTCAATGAATCAATAATCCAAGGCAAAATGAGATCTGGAACATCTTTCTGTAACTGTAATAAAATATTATAGCAAATTCTTTCAGAATTAGGATGAGGGTCAGAAATTCCATCAATTAAAGGATTTTTATATTTCATATCATTCAGTTTTATATCAGTTTTAAGAGGAATTCTTTCATACATTAAGATTAAGGTTTCTTCAGCATGTTTTCTTATATTTGGATTTTTACTTTTTATAAAATTAAATAGAGGAATAGGATCAAAAGTTTGTCCAGATTGAGTTATAAGGGACATTTTAAGGTTATTTGAATAATCGCTTCTTTTTGCTAAAAAATAGTAACTTGTGAAAATTAAGAGAATAATCTCCTCTATTGCCGCTGCCCAGGCAAACATCAAATAGTTAGAAACTAAGGAATCTGTTAAATTCAAAACAGAAAAAGTCTCGGATAATTTATCTGCGTTAACAATTACAAAATTGACAAACACATTAATACCAACTGCAGCGATTAAATATGCTGCAAAATAAATGTGAATGGGAGAAAATTTTATTTTACGAGACCAGAACCGAGTAAAATATCCAATAATTCCAAAGAGAAGTGTTACAAATACCATTCCAGCATATGAATAAGGGGAGATCAAAAGAGCTCCAGAAAAATAAAATCCAATTGTTTGAAACATAGAGATCCAAGCCCATACATACACAAATATCATTAATCCTATTAAAATTCTAGGTGCTGGGTCTCTGGTAAACTCTTTCATTGTTCTTTTTCCATCTTCAAAACCAAGAAAGAGAGATCTTCGCATATCTGGAATATGATAGTAGAAATATGTTATCCCTGCGATATAGCCTTTTGAACCATAAAAAGTTAATATCATTAAAGGGTAAACAAGCATCCATGAAATCCAAATTATAATGAAAGGTAGACCTAATTGTGATAGAAGAAAAGGAGGGAGAAAAAATACAATGATATAAAATCCTATTGCATAAATTACGCGAATAATTTTATTTGGAGATCTTTTAATGATTGTTTCTCCTAAGATCTTGTGAAATGGAGTCATTCCTTCATCTGATTCGTCGCTTATAGCAATGAATAGAAAATCAATTAATGGATATATCGAAATATATAGTAGACAAACTATAAATGGAAAAATCATATAAAAGGGATCGATATAGGGGGCAGGGACCGTAGAGTTTACCCAGAATTCTGGTGTTTTAACGGCAAATATAAATGCCATGCTCATAACAATCATTACAGCAAGACTAAAGATGATTCCGAAAATAATACACTGAAGCCGTTCTTTTAATTTAAACTCACCTTTTAAGACTAAAGATACTTGATGATATATCAAGAGAGTACCTAGAAGAAAGCATACCAGAAATATAATAAATAATGAGATCGAGGCACTATTCCCGAACAAAACATCTAAAAAATTCTCTTGTAATATCACCATGTTCACAGAATAATAAAGGATATTAATAATTTAATAGAAATTTTATTTCTCTTATTAAACTTAGTAATGCATATTAATGTAAATTATTTTATTAAAATTCTCGTGAGACAAGTACTTTGAATAAAATAGAGGAGGATTTTATTGATTCTTTAAACAGAATTAATTTTATCTTTAGGAATGAAGATTTATATACCGAATGCATTAAAGAATATAAGGGTTTTACAATTTTCGGAGAGAAATTAGGACCATTTGAGAAAGGAAAAAAATACAAATTGAAGTTTTTCTTAGCTGTTCCATTTATTAAAAATGATTTTTTAAAAGTTTCTCAGGATGATAAATGTGATAATGTAGATTTACAACGTTTTGCTATAGAAGAGAGAGATGATCAAAGACTAGTACAAAGAGAACAACAATATTTTTTAAATAAAATTAAGGAATTTCATCTTTTTATGGAAAAAGAAGTGAATGATAATACAAAACCTCAAAAATTTTTAGATGATTTTAAATCTTATTTTACAAGTGTGTTAGATTCACGTTTATTAAAAATTTTAAGAATTGCTAAAACTGATTTATCTTTAGAACTAGAAAAAAGATTAACCGTTTCGGAACATATTCTATATAATCACATTTATAAAAAAATTAATATTTGGAGAGATTTTTTCTTAGATTCAACCGGTCAAAAAAGAATGGACACTAAATAGAAAATTTAAATTAGTTTAAGTTTGTGTATACCATATTTTTCGAAATATTCTTCAATTGTTTTAGCAATTTCTATATCTGGTTTGATTTTTTTATAAATTATGGGTAATAATTCAATAGCATTACTCATAGCATAAAATTGAATACCTTTTTCTTTAATAACTTCTTCAACGCTTCTTCCGTCATTCCCAATTTCATTTCTATTGGTTAAACCTATGGCTGCAATAACATTAACTTCTAAAGTTAAAAATTTATTGATGGTTTCTATTAAAGACCCTCCAGTTGTCAGTGTATCTTCAAGTATTATAACTTTACCTTTTGGAAAACCTAGGTAAGATTTATCCTTTGGATCACCGTGTTCTTTAAGAGATCCCCTTCCCATTGCTAGAACATAAGCTCCTTTGGTAAAATTAGGTTGTTTTTTAGCCCATTTATATTGAGTAATTAAACCTAGCTTAGTAGCACCTTCTGGAACACCATAAAAACAATCTGGTGTTAGTGCTATACTTTCAACAAATGAAATAATATAATCAGTTAAAATATCCAGTAAAAAAACATCTTCGGAAACATTCCTCCAATTAACATACCAATAAGATAATCTACCAGACTTTAATTTTATTGGTTTTTCAAAAAAACCAATAATATCATTTTCAATAATAAAATTAGAAAATAAATTTTTTTCTTTTTGCCAACTCATAAGAAATATAATTACTCTTTTAAAGTTAAATATTCTTTTCTTGATTTGGCATATTCCTCTGCACTAATTTTTCCAGCTAAAAAATCTTTTTCTTTATCTCGCATGATTTTTCTTTTAATGGCAAGCTCTTTTTTTTTCTCAGCTTTTAAAAAATTTTCTGAAATATTTTGAGCAAGGTTCACTATTTTTTTGTTACTATTTTTTAAAAGGTTATTTAAGTAAGGTTTTATAGGTTTTGCCATATCGATATTCTTTTTTGAAAGTTCTTCAATACGTTCAAGTGCTAAAATAATTTCATCTATATCTTCTCCCTCTAAAACAGATATTAATCTTGGAATAGCAACATCCTTCAAAATTTCATCAAGATAATCGGTGACTTCCTTTTGAAGTTTACTATCTCCATACGTGGATAATTGTTTTTCTCTGATATACTCTATAAACACCAGGGGCAATTCAACAGGCCATTCTACCATTTTTTCTTTATCAATTAATTGAATTATCCCTCCATCTTTTTTATGAAATATTCTTATATCCAATCACCTGTACTTAATTTTTCGGGTATATATTGATCAGTTAGAAACTCAAAACCATGAGAAGAAAATGCTTGAATTTCTGCTTTAACCTTTAACTTCAAGGCTAATTTAAGATCGGATTCCCAATTCTTATTTTTTTTTACAAAATCTTCATTTAAAAGATCTTTTGTTCGTTTAATATCCGTTTTGTTCATTGGGAGCCTAACTTCATTAGGAATGTTATATGCATCCAAATCCCGGGTTAGAACTCCAAGAAGTTTTATATTTGGAGTTGCGAGGAAGGGGGATTCATAACTAAGACGTTTAGAGCCTCTTAAATAAACGGAATGAATATAATGTCCGTAGGGGTCACTATCCACTAAACTAAACACTGGGAGATTTAACTCTTTGCTTAAACGTTTTAAGAACATTCTAACGGCAACATTTCCAACACCTTGGGCAGTCAATAAAATACAGGGGTATTTTCGCCAAAATCTAGCTTCTGCTAAACGCATCATAGCAGCATCTTTTTCAATTACTAGTATAAATTCTGCATCCGATTCCAATATCTCAATGTTATCAAGCATGGGTGATATTGTCCATCCTCCACTTCCTAACCCTTCGAGATCAATAATATCATTTCTATCTCTTATTCTAAGTCTTCCCACACAAGTACCTTTTGGGGCTGCAACAATATGGGTGGCATTTCTCGTTGTATACAACATTGTTGCTGCGTCTTCAATGCTTTTATCACTATTTTTTTGGTCTGAAAATAATTTTACATCGGTATAATAAATCTCACGTTTAGTTGCATGAATATCTTTATCTAGTAATTCATTCACAATTTCAATTACTCTCATTAATCTAGTAATATCCGCTACACTGGTGAGGGAATGGAATTGTTTTTCCATAATCTGTTTTCCAAGTAATAATAAATCATTTTCTTCATCCCAGATTATATTTGTACTAGTTCTAGATGGCAGTTCAATAGTAGGTCTGCCAGTTGCATAAATTTTTTTTATTACATTATCAACAAGTTTATAAATTCTATTAATAGTTTCTTTTCTATTTAAATCATCAATTTTAATTGTATCTTCTGGAAGTTTAATTTCTTTTTTTTCACTTCCCTTTTCTAAATATTCGTGGAATAGATCTTTTGTTGACTTAAGATCCCAATCATTTGCTTTTTCTTTTTTCGCCATATGAATCACTTATTATTTTAATTTCCAATGTTTTTTACCTTTTTTAACATCTACTATAACTTTTCCTTTACGTTCTAATTCCTTTAATTTTATCTGTAAAAATCTCGCGTCCATCATATCTTTAATTCTCAATTTAAAAATAAGATGTTTTATAGTTTGCCACTCATCTGTTAAGACTCCCAATATGCTGTCGGTCGTTAATACAGGCAATTGGGTTTGTACTTGTTTCGGTGGTTTGGTTTTGATTGTTTTTGGGGAGAGTTTTGCTTCACTCGCAGCTTTTGCAACCTTCATTCTCGTCTTTGCTTCTTTAATTTTTTCAGAAACTGGCTTAATGGCTTCTAATTTACCTTTCTCAGGTTCTAATTCCGCTGGAATAGCCATTTTAACTCCTTCTAAATGATCTCGAATTTTGTTGAGTATTTCAGATTTGGGAATCTTAGATGAAATTGGTATATTGTTTTGATCACAGTACTCTCTCAAATCGTTAATAGTCCATGTACTAATTGTTTCAATGTCGAGTATCTTCTTCTCTACTTCGACTTTTTTAGTAACTTCCTCTTTTTTAGTGATTGGCTCCTCCTTTTGTGAAATAACAGCTGGTTTTTCTGATGTTTTCACAATTGGTACGTGGTCGACAGTTGGAGCTGCTTTGCTACCTATAGCTTGTTTCATTAGATTTTGGAGTTCTTCCACACTCACTTGTTCCTTATATATACTATTTCCCTGAGATGCTATATTATAAACACTTTTTACGAATTTAGGGATATATTTTTCAATCAGACTTGCTCGCTTTTCTCTCTTATGTTGGGTTGCTTTTCGATTAAGATATACTCTTAATCTTCTTCCTATCGCTTCAAGACAAAATTTGATTTCTCTAATTAAGTCTTCATCATCAGCTAAAGAATTTTTGGATTGAGATTTAAACATCAAATGAACAAATGGACCAGATACATTAACTAACAATTTTATCGGTCCTTTAGGTAAATTATTATCATAGGTGTCTAATTTATAATTTTTCCAATTTACGGATTGAACTGCTTTAGTTATAGCGCAATCCGCGCTATCCCTTAATTTAGGAGTTCTATTTACAAATCGAGATAGAACATCTCTACTGCGTTTAGGGACTTCCAAACGATCTGAATATGCCATAACTGCTTCAACTACATAGGCTAAACCTTTACCACTTGTCGGATCTCTCGTTTCTGCTGAAATAAAATCGTCATCCTTTGTATAATTTTCTAAAAAAAATTCGAATACTTCACTATACTTTTCTGCGGGTTCTTCTTCAGGTTCTTCTATAAGTTCATTAACTGATTGTTTGATCTGGTCTAAATCTACACTTTCCTCTTCAATATCAACACTATTTAATATTTGAGAGTTTATATCTATCACTTCTTCTAACTCGACAGAAACATTGTTTAAAATCTCCTCGGAAGCGCGTGAATCTTCCTGCAATATGAGGGCTTTTTTATCATTAACTAAAATATCACTCGATTTGTTAATTTCTTCTACTAATGTATCGAAATCATCTAAATTTTCCGATACTCTTAATCCTAGATCCTTAACCAGAGTATTTTCCAAGATAGTATCACCCACGGGTATTGCAGTATCTGTAGGGGGTGCCATATATTTTATGGATTTAAAAGCAAGAAACAAGGAGTTAAATTGATCGTTTGTTAAATCTGCTGGTTTTACTTTGGAAAGTTGGACCTGATTAATTAAATCTTCAAATTCATTTCTATTTTTTAACTTTTTTTGTTCCAAAAGCCCATCTTGGTTTTTTTTGAATAACTCATCAAGATCGTCTTTTAACTTATCCTTTTCTTTTCGAATTTCTTCTATCTCATCTAAAAGCTTTTTAATTTCCCCCATTATTGATTTTTCGTCTTTTTTGGTCTCAACTTTATCAATTTGCTCATTAAATTTCTTAATTTTCTTATTAATTTTATCCCTATCCTTGATTAATGAATTATATTTTGATATGATATCCCAATAATTGGATTTCAATTCATCAGAGGCAATTTCATATAATATTAGTTTATCTCTGGGTTTTTGAGACTTTCCATACACTCTCTTTTCATAGCGAAGAAAATTAATCGAATCGGTTTTTTTATCTGGGATGTTTACAAAGCCTGTACTAAGAATAAGTAGTTTTAATTTATCTTGCAAATCTCTCTCAGCTAAATCAATAATCTCTTTTGATATCTTAGAACTCACTCTTACGAAATTTTCTTTTAAAAATGAATTTAGAGTAAGATTTTCGGTTTTGATCAATAAGTCTTGAAGATCTCCTATATTAGTTGAAGAAGGGTGTGGTAAAGCATATTTAGGTTCTAATGGAAATGAAGAAACTTTTCTGGGATAAATATGTTCCTCATTATATGGATCGATATAAATTATAGTTATATGAGGATTCATTAAGGCTGTATCTTTTATGTATGTATCCACATAACCTCTAACATATTTCACATTTAGAAAGTGCAGCTTTATATAGGTCCCATGGAGAAAAGGGCAATCCACATCAGTTGGTGGGATAAAATACTTTTTTTCATTTTTAGACGTAGTTGAAAATTCTGAAACTGTAGCATAGACATTATCAGCAGACTTTGAGACTGCGACAATAGGCTTTCCAGTGGTGTTCTGCGAATCACTAAACGCGCTAGGGGCTCCAAACCCCTGAGAACCTCTTGTTTGTTTTAATTGCATGCTTTTGCTGGAAGCAAGATATTTACCAAATTTCCTTAAATCTACTTTCGACATTCCTGTACCATTATCGAAAATTTCAAAGGTATAACTCATAACATTTTTTTGACTTAATTCAGAGGTTAAAAAGGCAGCAGCTTCAGTTTCTGTTAAACGTATAATTACAAATGGCTCATCATCGATGATATTTTCAACAGGTTTAATGATTTCTTCCATATCTTTAATAATTTTCTTTACTTCCTCTTCTACTTCAATTTCAGATTTATCTGTTATTTCTCCTGATTTGTCAGTGTCATCTTCTTTTTCTAGTTGCATTTCTAAATTATCAGATTCATTTGGTTCTAACCCGACCTCTTTCATTAATGTGTGTTTTGCTTCATCATCTAATGGTTTATAAATTATTTCGGATCCTGTATCTTTCTGCAGAATTGAGAGATTTTCTAAGGAGAGTTCTTGATCTAAGGTAAACTTTATTTTCGAATTTGGATTTTTGAGTTCTTCCCATTGAAAAGATTCGATAGCATCAAGAGCATTATCTAGAAACTCGGCTATGTATTGCGTGCACAGGTTCAGGATATCTGAAAATCCCTGTATGCTTCCAATAGCCGAATTCGAATCCAACTAATTGGGTGCGTTTACGCATGAATTCAGCAATAGTTCCTTGTTTTATTTGCCCTTTTTCATCTTCTAAGGATATATTGACCACCTAATTTTTATTATTAATTTTATCAAATAATTATATATATAACTAATATATATGAGTTTTTATCATACACGAAGAATTATCTATTTACTATTAACAAGATAATTATGTATCTTATACGATTTATCTCTAAATCAGAAAATCTTCTTTTATTTTCAATTTTTAGAAAAATTGATTTACTATTTAAAGTTTTTCTTCAGAAGATGAAATTATTTAGAAATTAAGTAAAGAAATAATTTTTGACTATGAATATATTAAAATAAATCAAATAGGTCTTATTCTATAATTCTCTATGGATACATCTAATATCCTAGATGCAATATAACGTTTTGAGTGCTTTTCTACATGAGTAATGTGTTTTTCTTTATCTATAATGTATACTTCATTTTCCTTACTTTCAAATCCTATATCTTCTCTCCCCACATCATTTGCAACTATTAGATCTGCATCTGATTTCTTAAGGCGATTATAGGCCCGATCAATTAATTCACTTCTTGATACGTTTGTTTCAGCCTTAAAAGCTACTATAAACACCTTATGATTCTTTTTCCTGGCTTCATCTATTATCTTTGGAGTCAATCTCATATTGATTTGTAAAGATTTTACATTATCAGAGGATATCTTTCCCTCAATACATTCCGTTGGAGAATAATCACTTATAGCAGCAGAACAAATGAACAAATCATAATCCTTATAGCCTAACTCATCTTTCACAGTTCTAATAAAATCATCCGTAGAAATCACTCTGATGGTATTTAGATAATCTGGAATTTTAACTAAACATTTTCCAGCAATTAATAGTACATCTGCTCCTCTTGCTGCTGCTTCTTTAGCAATTTCAATCCCCATCCTTCCAGAAGAGTCATTTGAAACAAATCTTATTTCGTCAATATATTCTCTTGTGGGCCCAGCAGTGACAAGAATCTTCATTCCCTCGAGATCTTTCTTGGAAATCAATAAATCGATTACACGATCAATAATATCATCGATTTTAGCTATCTTTGCTTTTCCTTCTGAAATTCTTGGTCCTAATATCTCAACACCACATTTTTTTAGCTTTTTCTCGTTATCTAACAAAATTGGATGTTTGTACATACTTTCATGCATCGCAGGTACCACAACGATGGGAATAGAAGACCCAAACGCTGTAGAAACTACAGTTGTTACCGGAGTGTCATCAATACCAGTTGCTATTTTTGAAATGGTATTTGCAGTAGCTGGACAAACTAATATCAAATCTGCTTTTCCTACTTCTTTTGGGCGGTCTCCTGCTAGATAGACATGTTCTACAGCACCTGTTAGATGCGTAATTACCGGATTTCCTGTAGCCCATTCCATCAAAGCAGGAGTAATTAATTCCGTAGCTGCTTTACTCATGACCGAAATTACCTCTGCCCCTAAACGCATCAATTCACGAGCAACAATTGGAGCAGAAATCACTGCTACAGAACCAGTTAAGCACATACAGATGGTTTTTCCTCTGAGAATTCTACCATGACTTTCAATAATATCTTTGGATGGATGTTTATAGGTCATTTTTATTCAATATCTCAAAACTTCATGTAGTTGATAATCTATGTAAAAGTAATTCTAACGGTTTAAAAATTTTTGCTAAGTTGGTTTTAAAAATTTGAATAGAATAGGCTTAAAATCCGAATCTTATAAGCTTAAATAATTAATATTTTATAAAAACGTTTAATAATTTAATATTCTTAAATTCATTATCTTTATTAGAATAAAGCAAATGGTTGTTTTAAGTGAAAATTGGAATAATTTTTAACCGAATTACATGGGAAATCAAGCAATTAATTAATGAAATTGAAAAAAATCAAATTAATTACGAATTAATAAATAATCAGAAGATTTACTATAATATTTCAAAAGAAAAAGATTTGAAAATTAATTTTGATGTAATTTTAGAGAGATCGCTTTCTTACTTAAGAGGTTTATATTCTTGTGCAATTTTAGAATCAAAGGGTTATAACGTAATTAATAATTTTGAATGTTTGAATTTGAGTGGAAATAAATTACTAACGAATTTAAAATTAATAGAACAAAATATTCCAACTCCCGACACTTGTATCGCTTTTAAAATGGAATCTGCTTTAAAGGCTATTGAGGAGATAATCAAATATCCGGCTATATTGAAACCAGTTATTGGTTCTTGGGGCAGACTTGTAGCTAAATTAGATGATTACACTAGTGCTTCTGGTAATTTAGAATGTCGAGAGGAAATGGGTAATTTTTACCAAAAAATTTTCTATATTCAAAAATATATTGCACATGATGAAGAACTTAATCAAAAAAGTCCAACAGATTTAAGAGTTTTTGTTATAGGTGATAAATGTGTGGCTGCTATGGGGCGTTTTCATACAGATAAGGATTTTAGAAGTAATATAGCGATTGGGGGCACGGCCGAACCTATTGAAATTACAACTGAGTTAAATAATTTAAGTCTTAAAGCTTCAAAGGCAGTAAAAGGAGAAATTACAGGCGTAGACTTAATGAATGATCGAGGAGATCTAAAGGTTATTGAAGTTAACGGAACCCCTCAATTTAAAGGAGTTTCAAATGCTACAAAAATTAATGTGGCATCAGAAATTATTGAGTATCTATTAAAAAAATACAAATAAAATCAAGAAGAATTAAGGGATTTGAAATGCTCGTAGTAATCAAGATAGGAGGTGCTTTAATTGCGAAGAATTTTGAGAATGTGATTAAAGATATAGCTAATATTTGTACTAATTATCGAGATAAATATTCATTAGTTATAGTCCATGGTGGAGGACCTCAAATAAATGAAACTTTAATAAAAATGAATAAAGAACCAAAATATTTTAAAACTCCATCTGGTTTTACTACAAGATATACAGATCAAGATGCTATTGAAGCCGCTATCATGTCTTTAGGGGGAATAAATAATAAGAGATTAGTTGAAGCATTACAAAAATACAATATAAATGCTTTTGGATTTTCTGGAATAGATGGCGGTGTGATTGAAGCGGAAAGAAAGGATAAAATATTAGTTCTTATAAATGGAAAAAGAATTATGAAAAGGGGGGAATTTTCTGGAAAAATAATTAATGTTTCAACCCCAATTATAAAATTTTTAATTGAGAACAAATACATACCTATTATTGGAGCCCTTGCTAAAAGTGAAGAGGGGGATATTGTAAATGTTGACGGGGATAGGGCAGGAAGTTATGTTGCTCAAGCGTTACATGCTGATATACTAATAAGTTTAACTGATGTTCAGGGAATTTATAAAAATTTTAATGATAAAAGTTCCATTATAAAAAAAATAAATTTAACTCAATTAGAAAATCTTTTAGAAACTTTAGAAGGGGGAATGAAAAAGAAAGCATATGCTGCATTAGAAGCTTTAAAATTAGGAGTTAAAAAAGTTATTGTTTGTTCTGGATTGATAGAAGCGCCGATATTCGGTGCATTAGAAAATAATGAGGGAACTGTGATAAGTAATGATTGAAGATGCAAAGGATTTTTTAAAGAGATGTTTAGAATTTTATAGTCCCTCAGGTCAAGAGAAGGAATTTTCAGAATTTATTGCTGCATATCTTGAGCACCATGATTTTTTAGTGAATTTTGATAAAGTGGGAAATATTCTCGCTAAAAAGGGAATTGGAGAACCAATAATTTTATTGGTCTCACATTTAGATACAATTTCAGGTGAATTACCAGTAATTGAAAAGGACGGAAAATTATATGGAAGAGGTGCTGTCGATTGTAAACCTTCATTGGCTGCAATGGTATATTCAATAGCTCATTATGATTTTAATCAACTTAACAAAGGAACTATTATTTTTGGGGGGATTATAAGAGAAGAAGATAGTCTAATAGGCATAAATGAGTTTATCAAATCAAACATTACTCCTAATTATGCGATATTTGGGGAACCCACAAAAGTAAACCAAATATGTATTGGGTATAAAGGACGAATATGCATTGGTTTTAGAATTTTAACAGAATCTGGACATGTTGCTAGTTCATGGCAATATGTTAATGCTATTGAAGTTGGATTAGAAATATGGAATATTATAAAGGGGGTCTGTTGGCAATTAAATGAAACTTATTGCCTAAAAGAACCAAATTTAAAGTATTTCAACCAAATTATTCCAAATTTAACCGTAATAACTGGGGGAATGCTCACAAATTGTATTCCCTCAGAATGTATTGTTCAGGTGGATATCAGATTTCCCCCAAACATCACCGCAGAATTCATATTAGAAAAGTTGAGACAAAAAATTATAGATTTTAAGCATGTATATGAAAATCAAATAGCAAAAAGAATCCAAATTCAGGAAAACGTATCAAGTCTAATTGAAGGGTTTGAAGTTGATGGAGAAAATATGATAATAGGCGCATTGAGATGGGCAATTTTCAATACTTGCAACGAGAAGCCAAAACTAATTAAAAAAACGGGAACCACTTTTATAAACATGATAGGAATCCATTACGGGATACCATCCATTACATATGGGCCTGGAGATCCAAAATTAGAACACACTGTTAATGAATTCATTGATATAAATGAATTTTTGACTAGTATTAAGATATACTCGAGATTTTATACCAAATTTTTTGAATTATATCATAATAAGTCTAAAGACTCGTAAAATATAATGGTGTATATAGAATATTGGAACTACATTAATAATTATTAT
>SDNV01000074.1 GCA_004524515.1 Promethearchaeota archaeon | reverse complement strand
GGTTCAAATCAGTAAGGATTATGTTTTTGATAATATACCGTCAAAAATCTTAATGGATGCTACCTATAAAGCAGCAGAAAATTTTCAAATACGCGCTTTTTTTGAAGCGAAAGATGAAATTTTAAAAGTTGGAAAGTATAATGAACAGGAATTTTATGATATACTGGATTCCTTAGTGGATGCAGAAACAGAAAGAAAATTAATATTAGAGGACTTAAAAGGGAAAGAACCTTTATTTTTAGATGAAATAGCTAAGCTAATTAAACAATTCCCTCCTGAAAATGTGATTCGGGATATAGTTTATCTAAAGGAACAAGGTTATGTCGAAGAACACATTGAAATAAAAACGAAAAAGGTCATTAAAAAAATTAAAGGAGAAGAAAAAGAAGTAGAAGAAAAAGAATATTTTTATCGATATCAAGTAAAGGATTTGCCTGAAGATTTTAAGGAACATTATTTTGAACCCGTTTCAATAGTATTTGAAGCAGGAGTGTGTTGTCAATGTGGATGGTGCTCATCGATTTGTCCAGTTGATGCGATAACCGTTTCAGCTGATGAGCTAGAAATCGATGATAATACATGTATGAAATGTGGTCTATGTTTTTCAGTCTGTCCGAGATCTTTTTCTATAGACCAAGCAAATGAAGCAATAAAGAAATTAGATAAATCTTTAAACTGGTCAGCGAATATTGGTGCATATTTAAACTCATATTCTGCAAGCACTACCAAGGATGAAATTAAAAAAGTGCGCCAAGATGGGGGGATAGTTACCTCAATTTTAGAATATATGTTAAAGGAGAAATTAGTAGATGCTATTGTGGCGGTCCAACATTCTAAAGATTTATGGAAACCGGAACCTGTTATTGTAGAGGATGTGAAAGATCTCTATAAAACGGCAGGAACTAAATATGCGAATGCCCCGTCATTGACCATCATTGATCAATGTAAAAATTTTGAACGAATCGCATTTGTGGGCGTTCCTTGTATGATGAAAGCTATTGAAAAAGGAACTCTATTTCCAAGCGGATTACCTTTTTTTAAGAATATTAAATATAGAATCGGTTTATTTTGTATGGAATCCTTTCCATACGAAGGAATTATTAAATTAGCTAAAGAACAGTTTAATAAAGACATAAACGAATTAACTAAAATGAATATAGGCGGGGGCAAATTTATCATAAATCTTAAATCAGGTGAGCAAATGGATGTTCCTTTAGCAGATGTACAAAGTTATGCTCGTCATAATTGTCATTTCTGTGAGGACTTAACTTCGGATTACGCCGATATATCAGTAGGTTCCATTGGGTCTCAAGATGGCTGGTCTTCGGTAATTACACGATCCAAAGAAGCTGATGAAATCTTTCAAGGAATAATAGAAGAGGGATTAATTGAAGCCCAAAACTTAAAAGAGGTAAAACCAGGACAATTCTTAGTGGAAAGAATTGCAGGGATTAAAAGAAAAAAATGTAAAAAAATAGATTTAGAAAAAAAAGAATAAATAATTGATGATTAAATGCCAAAATCATTCCAGGATTTAATTAAAGAAGTGCATGAAATAGGTATTTGTCAAGAATGTGGAGGATGTGTTAGCTTCTGTAGTTCCGCGGAATATGATGTTATTGGCTTCAAGGATCCTTATACTCCTCCCGTATATATTAATAAGGATAAATGTTTGGAATGTGGTATCTGTTATTATATCTGTCCGCAGACTCACGTTCTAGATGAAGAACTTAATAAAACGTATAATTTTTCTGATTATTCCACATTACCCATCGGTCATTATGAAGACATTTATTCTTGTCAAGCAACAGATAAAGAATTTTTAGATTATGGAACTGATGGAGGGGTGGTGAACTCAATAATTAATTATTTAATAGAAAAAAAGTTAATCGATGGAGCAGTTGTTTCTAGAACAGATGCTCCTTTTTCTAGAGAGGCTACTTTTGCTGATAGTAAATACGATTTATTAAAAGCATCCGGGGCAAAATTGGATATTTCGCCCCATTTAGATGAGATTCAAAAATTTTGTACTTATACTCACTCAATTCCTAAATTAAATCATTATAAATTTAAAAAATTAGCCGTTGTTGGGACACCTTGTCAGCTTTATACGATTCGATGTATGCAAGATTTGGGTGTCACCCCTTCGGAAAATATAGAAATCTGTTTGGGTTTATTTTGTTATGAAAATTTTTTCTTCGAAAAGCTTCAAGTTGAGAAATTTGAGAAGGATTTCAATATTAAATTTTCAGATATCGTAAAAATTAACATAAAAGAAGATGTTATTTTTAAGTTAAAGGATGAGGGAGCCGGAGAGAAGGTCGTCCACATTCCCTTTAATCATTTAAAGGATTATATGCGAACCGCATGTAATGCATGTAGTGATTTTACAAATATTTATGCTGATATCTCTTTTGGAGGGTTAGGTTCTCCTAATAAATATACTACTGTCATCCCTAGAACCAAGAGAGGAAAAGAGATATTATCTAAAGTAATCAATGCTGGAGTAATTAATTGTAAAGATTTAGATCCAGCGAAACAAGATAAAATGATTGAATTAATTTCTCAATTCACTCAGTCAAAAATAAAACGTAAAGAAGAATTCATGAAAAACCTTCAATAGAGATGAGGAGAACATAACAGAGTCAAATTCAGAATCAAAAAGAGAAATCATCAGAAAGAAATTATTTGCAGACACGTTTGATTACTTAGATAAAATATATGAGCCTAATTTACGTTCTTTATTAAAAAGATGCTATCAATGTGGTCGTTGTAGCGGTGTCTGCCAGTTAAGTAAGGTTCAGAAATTTACCCCTAGTAAAATAATTCAACTTATTTTAGAGGGATTTGAAGATAAAGTTATTGAAAGTGGGGTTTTATGGGATTGTTTAACCTGTAATCAATGTCTTAAAGATTGTCCCGAAGAAATAAATTTTGCCGATATTGTAAGAATGGCCAAATGGAAAATGAGACATGTTTCTAATCAAAATCCTGAAGAAATTATTGCTCATAAGGGAATATATACTACGATTTCAGAATTAATGAGCAGACCCTATATTCAACCCGATCGATCACTTGATTGGGTCCCAAAGGGGTGTAAAATTTCAGATAAAGGACCTATTTTATATTATGTTGGATGTTTACCATTTTTTAATTTCGAATTTGAACATTCCGATAAAATTGCAGAAAGTACTTTAAAGATATTATGTCAAATTGAAAATGAACCTATTGTAGTTTTTAAAGAGGAAATTTGTTGTGGGCATGATATCTATTGGGGTCAAGGAAAATTAAAAACGTTTATTAAACTAGCGAAAAAAAATATAGACATGTTCGAAAAAGCAGGAATATCTAAAATTGTCACTGCATGTGCTGAGTGTTATAGAACATTTAAAGTGGATTATCCAAATATTTTTGAAAATTTTAATAATAAATTTGAGGTTCAACATATAATTGAGTATATTTATGATAATTGGAAACAGGATAAGATCAAATTTAAAAATCCAAATGAGAGCTCAAAAATAATTCCCTTTACTTATCATGACCCGTGTAGGTTAAGTAGGTTTTTACCTAAAGATAATAACATAACGGAAAAGACTCGAGAGATTTTTAAAGAATTTAAGCGATTAGGCTATGAGTTTAATGAAATGGAGCATAATCAAAAAAATTCATTATGCTGCGGAGTTAGTAGTTGGATGAACTGTAATGAAAAATCTAAGGCATTGAGATATAAACGCATGTTGGAAGCTAAAGCTGCTGGAGAAATTATGATTACATCTTGTCCAAAATGCAAGATCCATTTAACTTGTCTTCAAGATGATTTTGAAGATATCGCATCAATAGAAGTTATGGACTTTTCTGAATTTTTAGTTAATCATATTGAGATAAATAAACCAACTGAAAATATAGAGGAAAAATCATAATGAAAGGTACGGTATTAGTTATTGGGGGAGGAATTGCTGGAATTCAGACTTCATTAGATTTAACAGAACTAGGATTTAAAGTTTTTTTAGTAGAAAAAACACCTTCAATAGGAGGGAGAATGGCTCAGCTAGATAAAACTTTTCCTACGAATGACTGTAGCCTATGTATTCTCGCTCCAAAAATGGTTGAGTTGTTCAGAAATCCCAATATTGAATTAATGACATATCATGAGGTTAAAAAAGTTGAGGGAAAACCAGGAGATTTTGCAGTAACTGTTCTTAAAAAACCAAGATATATCGATGAAACTAAATGTAAAGGATGTGGTGACTGTGCTGCTAAATGTCCTAAGATTGAAGTTCCCAATATTTTTGATATGAATTTAGGAAAAAGAAAGTCGATATATATCCCATTTCCTCAGGCAGTACCTCCAATTTATTTAATTGATCCCGAAATTTGTTTAAAACTAACTAAAGGAGTATGCGGAGTCTGTGAGAAAGTCTGTCAAGCTGAAGCAATTGATTATGAACAAAAACCCCAAGATATCAAATTAAAAGTTGGAGCAGTTGTTGTGGCTACGGGATTTGATATGCCCGCTGAAAGATTATCTGCAAGATGGGGGTATCATTTTGAAAATGTGGTGAGTGCCCTGGAATATGAACGAATTTTATGTGCCTCGGGACCTTTTGGTGGACATGTTTTAAGACCCAGTGATCAAGAAGAACCTGAAAAGATTGCATTCATTCAATGTGCAGGTTCAAGGGATTTACATGAAAACATTCCTTATTGTTCAAGTGTATGCTGCATGTACACGGCAAAGGAAGCCATAATTACCAAAGAACATTCTGAACACTCAAATTGCTATGTTTTTAGACATGATATTAGAGCATATGGTAAAAATTTTTATGAATTTATTCAAAGAGCTCAAGAAGAATATGGAGTAAAATATTTTCAAACAAAAATTAGTACGATTGAAGAAGATCCTGAATCTAAAGATTTATTAATTCACTATGAAGATTTACAGACGGGTAAGTTTAATGATTTTCGGGCAAATCTGGTTGTTTTAGCAACTCCATTAGTTCCCTCAAAAGGTACAGATGAATTGGCTAAAATTTTAGGAATTGACATAGACAAATATCATTTCTTTAAAGAAAAATCTTTTTTCAATAAAGCGCTCTCCTCTAGAGAAGGTATTTTTCTCTGTGGGTTTTGTCAGGGCCCAATGGATATTCCTGAAACTGTGGCAGACGCAAGTGGAGTGGCCTCTCTAGTTGCGACTTTATTAAATTCCGTTAAATTTACTGAAGTAAAAGAAAAAGTATATGAAATCCCAGAAGCAGAAGTAAAATTATCAGATGAACCTCGAATTGGAGTTTTAGTATGTCATTGTGGGATTAATATTGGTAAATATGTGGACGTGTCAAGTGTGGTTGACTATATTGAAAAATTACCCTTTGTAGTTCACTGTGAGGCAAACTTATATTCATGTAGTTCTGATTCTCAAGCTAGAATCAAAGAAGTTATTCAAGAAAAGAAATTAAACCGATTTATTGTAGCATCTTGTACCCCTAGAACTCATGAAGCATTATTCCAAGAAACATGTCAAGAAGCTGGATTAAATAAATATTTATTTGAAATGGTAAATATACGCGACCAATGTTCTTGGGTTCATATGGGAGATAATGAAGCCGCAACGGCTAAGGCTAAAGATTTAATACGAATGGCTGTTGCCAAATCACGATTACTTAAACCCTTAATCGAAGCAAAATTAGATATTACCCCAACAGCATTAATTATAGGTGGAGGGGTCTCTGGTATGACTTCCGCCCTTAATCTAGCCAATCAGGGGTTTCAGACCTATCTTATCGAAAAAGAGGATAAATTAGGGGGAAATTTGAATAATCTTAATATTCTTTATCCTATTCATGAAGATGCTTCGATAATTCTAAAAGATCTCAAGCAAAAGGTTGAAAAAAATAAAAATATACAAATTTTCTTGAAATCAAAAATTAAGGATATTAAGGGTTATATTGGAAATTATAATGTAGCAATTATCGATTCGAAGAATAAACCTCAAGATTTTAAAATTGGAACTATCATTGTGGCAACTGGAGCGCAGGAATTAAAACCAAACGGGACTTTTCAATATAATAAAAAGAATAAAAATGTGCTAACTCAGTTGGAATTAGAACAGAAATTAAAAGACAAAGATAAGTCGTGGTTAGATAAAATAAATCGCGTAACCACTATATTATGTGTGAATGCAAGACAAAAAGAAGGCATCACTTACTGCTCTAATGTGTGTTGTGGGGCTGCAGTAAAAAACATCAGCCTTTTGAAAGAATTAAAACCTGATCTTGAGATTATTGTACTCTATAGAGATTTACAAATGGCTAAAAAAGACTTTGAAGAATATTATAGGGAGCGCAGGAAAAATGCAATATTTTTGAGGTATAATTTAGAACAGTTGCCTATAATTTCACAAAAGAATAAAAATCCTGAAAAGTATGAAATAAAAGTATTTGATACCAATTTACAAGATGATATTAAATTCGAAACTGATTTACTAATTCTGGCAACCCCTATGATCCCGGCCGATAATTTAGATGAATTAGCTAAAATGTTAAAAGTACCCTTAGATAAAAATGGATTTTTCTTAGAAGCGCATGTTAAATTAAGACCATTAGACTTTGCGACAGATGGAATTTTCCTTGCGGGATGTGCTCAATGGCCAAAAAATATACAAGACTCCATTTCTCAAGCAAATGGAGCGGCAGGGAGAGCTAGTAGGTTTTTAAGCGCTAAAACTATAAAAACCTCGGGCTTAATCGCAGAAGTAAATCCTGAAAGATGTATAGGATGTGGAAAATGTGTAACGGTATGTCCATATAATGCTATCGAATTAAAAGAAGCTTCTTTAGACTATGAAGAAGTGAGTTTAGTGTTAAAAAAATCTTTTATAAATTCAGCTTTATGTAAAGGCTGCGGGACTTGCGCAGCAACTTGCCCAAATGGAGCGATTTCTGTAAAACACTATGATTTTGACCAGATTTTTGCTATGATTGAAACATATTTATTAGATTAATTATGGTAATGAGATGAGAGTTAAAAATGTCAAAAGCAAGAAAAGAACCAAAAAAAAAAGAAGGAGATTGGCAACCGGAGCTACTTGTCTTCTGTTGCAACTGGTGTAGCTATGCAGGAGCAGATCTTGCTGGAGTCTCTAGATTTCAATATCCTCCTAATATGAGAATCGTTCGTGTGATGTGTTCAGGAAGAGTAGACCCTACATTTGTCTTAAAAGCTTTAAAGGATGGTGCAGATGGTGTTTTAATAACAGGATGTCATATAGGTGATTGTCATTATATATCGGGAAATGAATATACTCGAGACAGATTTAAAAAACTCCATGAAATTATTATTAGACAATTAGGAATTGACGGGAGACGTGTAAGACTAGAGTGGGTGAGTGCCTCCGAAGGAAAGCGATTCGCCGATTTAATTACAGAATTTACAAATCAAATAAAAGAATTAGGCCCTCTGAAAGTTTTTTAAACAAAACATTTTTTTTAAGTAGTTAACGATTCTAAAATTAATTCAACTAAATTGTTTTATATAATATCTATTAAATATGATCAACTATGAAAAAATCTATATGATTATTTATCGAATCCGATCATAATATAGATTCTTTTTTTGCATCTCATAAATATATCGAAAACTTTTTTTAAATTTCATAGACTATGTAAAGAATGGATCATAATTCAGCCTAAATCTTTGGGAAACGACAAAAAATGCAGCCCAGATTTTGGTAAAGAATAAAAAAAACCCATAATATTATTAAAATTCGACAAATTATCAGCATAATATTTATATACATTTTTGTACTCTTCATACTTTAACGAATAAAAATCTTGTTCTAAATTTAACAAATTTTGATTTTTTAAAAGAGGTAAAAAAAGAATGGAAGGCGCCGTATTAGTCATTGGAGGAGGAATCGCTGGGATTCAAGCGTCTTTAGACTTAACAGAATTAGGATTTAAAGTATATATGGTAGAAAGGGAACCATCCATAGGGGGTCATATGGCTCAATTTGATAAACTCTATCCCAACAATGATTGTAGTTTATGTATTTTAGCTCCTAAAATGGTTGCAGTATATAGAAATCCCAATATTAAATTATTTACATTATCTGAGGTTCAAAAAATTTCTGGAAAAGCAGGAAATTTTTCGGTTAACATTTTAAAGCAGCCTCGTTATGTGGATGAAACAAAATGCAGAGGCTGTGGAGATTGTGCCGCGAAATGTCCAAAAATTGAGGCCCCAAATATCTTTGATATGAATTTAGGAAAAAGGAAATCAATTTATATTCCCTTTCCTCAAGCAACGCCCCCTGTATATCTAATTGACCCAGAATTGTGTTTATATTTAAACCGGGAAGTTTGTGGAGTGTGCCAAAAAGTATGCAAAGCTGAAGCTATAGATTATGATCAGACACCTCAAACTATCAAATTAAAGGTAGGAGCGATTGTAGTTGCCACGGGATATGACATGTTAGGACAAGAATTATCCTCAAAATGGGGTTATCAATATAAAAACGTAGTAAATGCATTAGAATATGAACGTATCTTATGTCCTACTGGTCCTTTTGGTACCTATATACTGCGGCCTAGTGATGAAAAGGAACCAGAAAAAATTGCATTTATTCAATGCGCAAGTGCAGGATATTTGGAAGAAGAGATACCCTATTGCTCGCGCGTTTGTTGTATGTATACTGCAAAAGAAGCAATATTAACAAAGGAATATGCTGAAAAGAGTGAAGTTTTTATATTTAGGCATAATATTCGAGTTTTCGGCAAAAAATTTTATGAGTATACTAAACGAGCTCAAGAAGAATTTAACATCAAATATTTTCACTCTACTATTAAAATGATTGAAGAAGATCCTGACACTAAGGATTTATTCATTCATTATGAAAATTTAAAAACCGAAAAAGCTAATACTTTTCGCGCAAATATGGTAGTTTTAAGCGCGCCATTGATTCCTTCAAAAGGTACTCAGAAATTAGCAAAAATTTTAGATATTGAGTTGGATGACAATAATTTTTACAAGGAGAGATCCTATTTTAACAAATCATTATCTTCTAAAGATGGAATTTATATATGTGGTTCCTGTCAAGCTCCAATGAATATTTCCGAAACGGTTTCGGATGCAAGTGCCATAGCCCCTCAAATTGCTATTATATTAAATTCTGAAAAATACTCACAAACAAAAGAGGGTTTAATAGATATATTACCTAAGAAAGATATCATAGAGATTACCCCCCGAGCATTAATAATTGGTGGTGGAATCTCGGGTATTACTGCAGCTTTGATTATTGGAAATCAAGGTTTTGAAACCATTATAGTGGAAAAAGAAAAAGAATTAGGCGGAAATTTGAAACATATAAATATTTTATACCCTATTCAACAAGAATCTTCAAAAGTGTTAAACGAACTTAAAGAAAAAGTGAGAACAAATCCCCAAATTCAAGTTTACTTGGAATCTAAAGTTAAAAATATCGAGGGATCCATTGGGAATTATCATATTACTGTTAAGAACTCCAGTGATAAAATTCATGAATTCAAAGTAGGGGTTATTATTGTTGCTACTGGAGGTATTGAATTCAAACCCTATGGCCTTTTTGAATATAATGAACAGAATCAAAATATTATAACCCAGATGGAATTAGAACAAAAATTAAAAAGCAAGGATCGTTCATGGTTGAGGAAAATCAAGCATATGACTACCATTATGTGTGCAGGTTCACGGCAAAAAGGAGGCTATTCTTACTGTTCTAATGTATGTTGCAGGAATACTATAAAAAATATTGAAATTTTAAATAGTTTGAAGCCTGAGATTGAGCATATAGTACTTATAAGGGAACTGCACATCTCTAAAAAGGATTTTGAAGAATTAGCAAGTAAAAGAAAAAAAATTGCGAGTTATTTAAAATATGATATTGAAAATATGCCAAAAATAGCAAAAATAAGAGAAAGTCCCGAAAAATTTGAAATGAAATTGCGTGATTATGTAAATCAGGATAAATTTATTACGTTTGAAACTGATTTAATTGTTTTATCAACTCCCATGATCCCACCAGAAGACTTCCATGAATTAGCGGATAAAATTAAAGTTCCTTTAGATGAGCATGGCTTTTTTATCGAGGCCCATAATAAGCTAAGACCTTTAGATTTTGCCACCCACGGAATATTCGTATGTGGATGTGCTCAATGGCCTAAAAATGTACAGGATTCAATATCTGAAGCGAATGGTGCAGCGGGAAGAGCAAGTAGATTCTTAAATGTTCGAGAGATCTCAACTACTAAATTGGAATTGTTATCGTTCATTCTTTCGATCGAATGTTTTTTTAAAGATATGATCGTAAATGTAGAAAAATGTAATGGTTGTGGGAGATGTGTGGAGGTTTGTCAATTTAAAGCTATCTCCCTCACGGATGTAAAACAAAATTTCGAAGATGTGAGTGTTCCTGCTAAAAAAGCATTTATTAATCCTGCAATATGTAAGGGATGCGGAAGGTGTGCGGCCACATGTCGATTAAAAGCAATTGATCCAAGACATTACGATTTTAAACAAATATCTGCGATAATAGACCCTTATTTCCTGGAAAAAGCACAAAGCGAGGAATTAGAAAAAAAAATGGAACTAATTATTAGCGATTAATTAAAAGTCATTTTTTAAAATTTTTTTTATTTCATTTAATGTATTAGCATTATATTTTGAGTTAATATTTTTAACTTCTATTTAAAAACTAATTTTTTAGTGAGAAATTATAAAAATGTAAAAAAATTTTATATCATTTAAGACTTTAAAGCTTCTATTAATGTTTTTCTATTTTTCTGTTCCATCTCTCCCATTAATTCTACTGAAAAAAAGGAGCCCCATAACGACACAAAATAATACGAAGGGAAACATCACAATATACCGATAATCTCCTAAATAACTAAAAAGGAACAAAATTCCTCCAAAAAGTATGGGTGCAATCGTGTACGCAGTTTGGTTAAACGTATAATAGATACCAGTGTAAATTCCCACCTTTCCCTCGGGAGCTAAATCCCAAAGAATTGGAAAACTATTGACAATAAATCCCATCCATGGGATCGAAATCAACATCAGCATAATTATCATCAGAAGAGGTTGATTATTATGATACACCAATGGAACAATGATAAATGTCATAATGGATAAAGATATGATCATCCATACAAGAAAAATTTTAACTGCATTTTTTCTTCCAACTCTCTTTGATTGTCCTAGCATCCCCACAAAAAATGCCGAAGCGATCATCGGACCCGCATAGGCTAAAAATAAGGTGCTTGCTTGAGCTTCTGCAGTTTTTTTGGCATCAGCTTCGTTCCCAGTTTGTTTCAATGCAGCGTCATATAATCCTAAATATTCCATGGCAAAACTTGAGAAGAATGCTTCTACTGACGCGAATGCTAAATACATAAAAAAGACTGCCAGCAAAAAATATGCAAAGTCTTTATGGCTTTTTACTATTTTTACTGTTTCGCGATAAGATTTAAGCCGCTGTTTTTTAAAGTCTTCTTTTATTAGCTCGTCCTCAATTTCTCGAACCCTAAAGGTATTTTTATCAATTTCTAATCTTTTATTTACAAATTTAAGTCTTTTTTCACCAGTAGGTGTCTCCTTAATGTATATAATTTGAATCCCCAATAAGGCCAGCATTAGTAATCCAATGATAAGAAAACCTAATCGATCAATCCATTCCACAGATAAGTTTGGAATAAAACTAATAATGATAGGAATTAAAAAACCAATTAATCCCCCCATATTAGCAACAAATTGCTGAATAGCACTGGCTTTTGAGTACATTTTTTCTGATGTGTAATCTGGTAAAATCGCAATGGACACAGATCGAAAAATTGCCATTGCCAAATCAAATAAAAATATGATTAAAATCAATCCGAGCAATATTCTCATCCATGGAATTAAAATAAAAAATATAGCAGATAAAGTGGTACCAATGATTATAAAGGGCATACGACGACCATATTTGCTTTTTGTTCGATCGCTCAAATCTCCGAAAAAAGGTTGTATTGCTACAGCTACAAGGTTATCCATGGCCATAATTATTCCTTTGATTATATCTTTGAAGGGATTATTACCCAAAATATCATTAAGGAGTAAAGGAACTTTAAAATTGAAAAAACTCCACGCTAAAAGAACGGTCAAAAAAGAAAAGGAAATTAATATTGTACGCTTTACGTTTAAGGTTTCAGGTTTAGTTGGTTGCATACGAGGTTTAAAAGGGAGATATGATCCTTTATTAGAATCATCCTTAATTTCTTGTTTATTATTTTCAGAGCTCATAATACATCCTGGATAACTAATTTATTAAAAATATAGGTAAAAAAAATAATAATTGGTTATTTAAAGCATTAACTATCCAATTGATTTATAAAAATGAACTTGAAATTTCTAATTATGCTTAAATAATAAGATAAAAAATTATTGAGATTTAAATGAATGGCTAAGCAAACTCTAAAAAGGTCTTATTTCCTATCATATTTTTATCCGGAGGTTCTATATCTCTAACTTTTACTAATTTAATAGCGTCTTTTGGGCAATTAGCGGCACATAAACCACATCCTATACATAATTCTTTTCTCAATACCATTTGCTCATCAGATGAATCGGATTTTTGAGGCCATTTATGGTATATCGCTCCATTTGGACAGATTCTTAGACAAGTCTCGCATTTAATGCAAAGATCCATATTAAATTTAGGTGCAAAATTAGATGGTTGAATTGCACTCTCTTTTTCTCTTAAACCTAAAATTTTTGATGGTAATAATGCTCCACAATGACAACTACAACAATTACATATGAAATGAGATGATTCATATCCTTTATCCCAAATCGTGTTATGGACTAATCCTGCTTTTTCAGTTTCTTTAATAAATTCAATAGCCTCCTCCTTATTGAGAGATCTTGCTCCTGGATATTGATCTATAGCTCTTTGAGCTCCAATTCCAACAATAAAACACCCCATATCAGAGGGTGCTACATCGCAGGGTTCCCCTGATAATTCTCCTATAAGACGACATTGACAAGGTATAACAGCGAAGTTTTCGTTTTTGTTAATTAAATTTGCTACTTCTTCATAGGGAAGAACTTGAGATTGAACATCAAATTCTTTATTTATTTCTAAATATTTCTCTTTGGCGTCAATTGGAAGCAATGGTCGAAATATCTTAAAGTTATTTTCAATCATTTCCTGGGAAAGGACATCTTTCATAAGATCTCGGTATAGTTTAGCTGCTTTAATATGATTTTCTTCAGTATCTCTTCTTCTCTGATAATATCTCTCGAATATACCTGGAAGTATTGGAATTAGGCAATATTTATTCATATTTCTATCTATTGTTCCAATTTCTACCGATTTTTCCAAAATCTTTTTAATTTCCTTTCTGGGAATACCTGTTCTCTCTTCTAATTCCTTTATGGTAATCCATTTATCAGCGCTCTCAAATTTAGAAAGAATATTTATTATTTCTTCATTCCAGAATATTTTCAATAGTTTCATTACTGATTTATGCTTAGGGGCGTAAAGTGGACCTAAAACCATTTTTTGTCTTACAATCTCGTAAGGATCAGGTTCGGACATAAAATATTTTATGTCTCTTTTGTATTAAAGACTATCTTTTTAAAAAAAAATTAAACCTAAATTTCGGTAAAAAACATTAAAATCCTTACATAATCAATTATAAAATACTT
>SDNV01000244.1 GCA_004524515.1 Promethearchaeota archaeon | reverse complement strand
GGCAATCGGGTATGCAGTAGGAACCCCAAGAGGTCCTTGTCATTGTTCTTGTGATGTATTCTTGATTTTACTTGGGCTTCCTTTTGAGGACCTTGGAATCGAATTAATTGATTGGTATTCTGATGGCGAAGACATGGCCAAGATTAGCGCTATAGCACAAGATTATCGCGCACTGTGCAATTCCCTTATTACTTGTGGGTTTTGTAATCCCCCTCCTTCTATGGTGACAGAATTGATTCAAGCAGCATTAGGTATAGATTTTGATATTGAAAAATTGAAACTCTTTGCTGAGAGGATCTATATGATAAAAAGACTGTTTAACTTAAAAATGGGACTTACTCCTGCTGATGAGAAACTTCCTCAGATATTGCTTGAACCACTCAATGAAGGAGGTTCAGCAGGTAAAACACCAGATTTCCAAAAATTAAAAGATGCATATTATAAATATCGAACCTTTGATCCTGAAACAGGTTATCCTAGCGATGATAAACTCAAATATTTAGGACTTAGTATTTTATAATAAATAATTATATCATTACTCATCGACTTATTTAAAATTTATTTATCTTTTCTTTTTTTTATAAATAATTAAATTTCTTGTTTAAGATAGATTAAATTAAATTTACATTACTGATTATTTTAAATATTTTAAGAATGGAATGAATAAAAAATATGAAAGAAAAAAACAAGGAAGAGTCTTGGACATTTAGTTCAAAATATTGGATGGATGTAGTTCTTATTTTTTTAGGAATTTTTATCCGAATTTTCATGTTAATTTTTTATTATTATGTAAATTCAAATCCTAGTATTCCTTGGGGAGGTTGGGGTGATGTAGATTCTAATTATTATGATATAGATACAATCTTTACTGGAGAATGGATATGGAATCAAGGGGATTTACCTTATCCCCCACTTTCAATATATTTTCTACTATCTTTAAGAATTCTTTCGTTTGGAATTTTTGAATTATATGTGTTTTATGCTTTTCTTCTGGAATTTTGTGTTGCAATTTCATTCTATTTTGTTTTAAAAAGATTTTCTATACCTAAAAGAAATTTTATTTTTGGAATTTTTCTTCTTAATCCTTTTTACTTTTTAAGTTATGTATTTAGTGCTTCGAATTGTGGATATCATATTACAGATAGTTTTTTTCTACTCTTTTTAATGATTTCATTATATTTTTGTCCTAAAGAAAATAAGTCATTATTCTATCTTTTTTTAGGATTAGCTATGTGTGCAAAATGGTATACTTTACCTGCTGCACCATATTTTATAATTAAATATTTTCTTGAAAAGGAGTGGAGCGAATTAAAAAAAATATTCCTGTTTATTGGCATTCCTATTATTATTTTCTTGGTAAGTCCTATTTTTTATTTACCAAACTATTTAGATCTTTATTTTAATTGGCTATCTATTACAGACTCTTCCTATGAAAATATGTTTCTATTTTATCTAAAACTAATCCCCTTTTTTACAGTTTTTATATTATATTTGGTGTTAAGATTAAAAGATGCAGATAGAATAGAAATTACTTTTGTTTCCATTATTTTAATGAATTTAGTAATGTTATGGTTCAATTTATTTGTGAGATACTTAACACCATTAATTCTTTATGGTCATTTAAAAACAAATAATAAGATTATAAGAATAAATTTAAATTTAAAAGTCATTCGGATTAAATTTAACATAGGAAATCATCTTCTGACTTTTATTCTCTCAATATTAGGTTGTATCGCCGCAATTTTGATAATAATATTTATTTTTCAATAAAAATCCACGAACATAATAAATTCCTTTTTAATATACGCAACTATTAAAAGAGAAATTTCAAAATTTTATCTTTTTTTCGAAATGATAAATTCTATTAATTTTGTTGTATTAACATATTCTTAATTGTAATTTGAGAATTCTATAAATGATAAATGTGTCTGAGGATAAAAATAATATAGTTATAATGAAATTTGGTGGTTCATGCCTACAAGATGCTAATTCTTTTAATCAAATCATGGAGATAATTGAAAAATATATTCATGAATCTAAGCTAATTATCATTACTTCTGCTTTAAAAGGAATTACTGATAAATTAATAAACTTCTATGTAAAATCATGTGAGGAAGCAACAGAATGTGATTATATCCTTGAAAGCATCTACAATATTCATAAAAATTTAATTGATGAGGTGATAGATGATAATACATCAGAATATAGGGATACGCTTGATTTTTTAGATGAGAATATTGAAGAATTAAGTCAATTAGGCAGAATTGTTCGATTGCTAAGGCCCAGCATGGATATTCAAGATATTATCGCATCTTATGGAGAAAAACTTAGCACTTTTATTACCTCTCAGTTTATAAATTCTCAAAATAAAGGTTTTAAATCACAATTTATCTCTTCTGATGAGATTATAATAACTGATGATAATTTTGGAAATGCTCTTCCATTACTTGATGAAACAGAAGAGTTAGTATCGACTAAAATAATCCCTCTTTTAGTTTCTGAAAATATTAATTTAATCTGTATTACAGGGTTTTATGGATCCACTAAAGATAAAAAAATTACAACTCTAGGCAGAGGGGGTACTGATCTAACTGCTGCTATCGTAGCTTATTGTCTGGAACCTGAATTTAACCCAAAAGTTATATATTGGAAAGATGTACAAGGTTTTTTAAATGCAGATCCGAGAATCTCCAAAAAAACAGCACTCTTGAAAAATATTTCTTATATTGAAGCAAAAGAACTCGCTTTTTTTGGGTCTAAAGTGCTTCATCCCGTTTGTCTTGATGTAAAAGAGAAAATAAGAATTCCATCGGAAATAAGACCTTTCAATGACCCAGAATCAGAAGAATTCACAAGAATTACAAAAGAATTTATCAAAGATCAAAAAATAATAAAAGCAGTAACAACAATTGAAAGGCTTTCCATGGTTACCATTGAAAGTGGGACCATGATCTCACTTCCTGGTACAGTTTCAAAACTGTTCTCCCTTTTAGGTGATAATAATATTAATATTAAATTTATCTCACAGAGTTCTTCAGAAAATAATATTACTTTTGGAATTGAAATTGAAGATGCGATGAATGTGAGCTTTTTATTAAGAAATTCGGACTTATTTGGGAAACAATGGTTTAATATAAAAATAGATCATGATATCTCATTAATTGCGGTTATTGGTGCTGGAATGCTCCATACTCCTGGCATAGCAGGAAAGGTTTTTACAACATTAGGAAACAATAATATTAATGTTAGGGCTATTGCTCAAGGTTCCTCCGAATTAAATATAACCATCATTATTGAAAGTAAAG
>SDNV01000006.1 GCA_004524515.1 Promethearchaeota archaeon | reverse complement strand
TTATGAGAGGTAGAATGTAGTATTCTGGAATGATAACTTATAAAAAAAAAGAATGGATATTTTAAGGAAGTTAAGGAATTATGATTATATCAGCCGTAAAAAAAATTAAATAAAGTGTTGAAATTTAATGGAAACTCGTGTTTTTGGAAGAACTAAAGCAAAAGTTTCTATAGTCGCTTTAGGAGGTTGTGGGCCGGGTTATGTGGATCAAATTGAGGCAGATAAGGCAGTTAAACTTGCTATGGATAATGGAGTAAATATGATTGATGTCGCTCCGACATATGGAAAAGCGGAAACTCGACTTAATCCATGGATTGAAAAATATAGAAATAATTTTTTTCTAGCAGTCAAAACCTTAAAGAGAAATAAAAACGGCGCATGGAGACAGCTTAATCGATCATTAGAAAAGCTTGGTGCTAATTATTTTGATTTATATCAGTTTCATGCAGTTTCCTCGATGGAAGAGTTGAATCAAATTTTAAGTGAAGGGGGTGCGATGGAAGCTTTTAAAGAAGCAAAAGAAACAGGCTTAATAAAACATATTGGAATAACAGGCCATAATGATATGAGAGTACTCCAAAAGGCCTTAGAAATTTCAGATGATTTTGATACTGTCTTATTACCTGTATATGTTGCCGCTCTAGTAAACCCAAATCCTATAAATGATTTTAGACCAATTCTTAAATTAGCGAAAGAGAAAAATATTGGTGTCACTGCAATTAAGGCCATTTCCCGGGGAAGATGGACAGGAAAAAACATTTATAATACATGGTATGAACCGATAGAAGGCCAAGAACTTGTGGATCAGGCAGTATGGTTTACTCTCTCTCAAGATGGAGTCACTACATATTCCTTGCCCTGCGATATAAGGTTATGGCCTGTTGTATTAGATGCTGTTAAAAGATATCATAAGCTCAATGATGAGGAAAAGGAAAAAATTATTAATATCGCAAAGGAACGCAAAATTCAACCGCTATTTCCAGAATAATTTATACCCTAAAGTCAGAAATAGTTCAAATGATAGAAAATTTGAGATTTGGTAATGCAAAGAAGCTCAAAAATTAGTAAAAAAAAAAATAATAAATTTTTTAAGACTCCTTTTATGCTAAGACTCTAAAAGCTTCATTTCTAAATTTTTATAAGCAATAATCAACAATAAAAAGAAGCTTGTAAGATAAATTATCGCAAAAGCTGTATGGACAGGTAAATTAACTAGCGCGAAATAGTGCGTCATATTTGCATCTGCAGTTCCTGATAAGAATGTTTCTTCTGCCTCACCAGTAGCGGAGAAAATAAAGATGATGGAAACCCATGCAGTTGCTAATCCTGCTATTATTGCTATAATTCTCTCTATTCTATCTCTCTTCGATAAAAAAGCTAATATAGACCAAATAATACCAATTATAAGATGCGCTAAAAGGAAAGTATCATAGATTCTGTCATACGGTCTATTTCCGATACGGAAAGCAGTAAAATTTGAGAGGGAAACCCCTGTTTCAGCACACTAAGTGAAGAAACGTCCTAATTGAAGAATATGTGAAATCATGAATCCACTCAATATACCTGTTAATATTGTGATTGCAAACCAAAAACGCCAAAATAATTTATTAATTGTATTTGTATTCATTATTTTTTTCGAACTATATATGTTAATTTAAAATATAATTCATAAAGGACCTCTATTAAATTAATAAGAAAAGAAATTATATGAACTTTCTGAATTTATTTAAAAATATAGTTTACATCTTATACTATATAAGGAATTTGCGGGAATAGAATAGACATTAGATTCACTTTCCTTTCTAAAATGTTTATGATAATTATATATTTTTTTTAATACTCTAAAATAAATTCTATCTTCTTTGATCCATATTTTATCGACTAAAATGTTCACTCCGTCGCTATAACTATACACTTGAAAGCAATCTAATTTTTCCATTCTGATTAATTTTTTTTAATTTTATTTTAATTATTAAGCTCTTAAACCCCGAATTTATTTATAATAGGAGAAAATTAAGGAGATAAAAAATTAAATCATATCATTTTTTTGAAGTAAGTAGTTAATATCGATTTTTTTATTAAAAATCTAAGTAATTTATGCTCTTTCGTGACGATATTACAAATTTTAAAATAGGATTACTTGAGATTAAATAAATTTAAATTATGCTAATTTTATTAGAAATTTTGACAATGCTTTATCATCTAATATTATACGAATATCCTTCAGGAAAACTCATTCTTGAACATACTTTTAAGGAAATTATAAAAGACGAAACTTATGAAACATTTAGCTCTTTTCTTGCAGCATTAAATCAATTTGCTAAAGGATTGCTTGACAAACAAGATAAATTGGATTTAGTGAGATTTGGAAATTTAATTATTAAAATGGATCACTTGAAGGACGTTTCTTTAGATTTAGCATTAGTATTTGATGCAAATCATCAAAAGATAATTAAGAAAATAGGCCCAAAAATAATAAAAAAAATCTTGGAGTATAGCTCTTTATTTACAGAATGGAATGGAGTGAGTATGGATGATTTTTCTCTTCTAAAAGAAGCATTGTTAAATATGGTGAGAAAATTTATATTTAAAACTGAAATGGAAGTTACGTAATTTTTACTATCTATAACTTATATCTTCGTCATGAAAATAAAAAAAAAAGAAGAAATTTAATATTGAATTTATCTCTCTTTTTCCCAGGTAAAATCTAAGGTAATTAACTTTTTAGTGAACAAATATGCAATAATTAAAACACCAGAACACCATAAACCCCACAGAATATAACCCCATGAAAAGTCTTTCCCAGGCACATTTGGAAGACTCAAAATGAGTCCAGTAATGAATAATGCAATAGCTTGAAAGATATTAAGTAGTATTTGTGGAAATCCTGCATATAATCCAGATTTTCTTCCTTCACCTGATTTAACCTCAGCATCTTCAGCTAAATCTGCTAACCAAATATATGGAAATAAATACCACCCTCCCATAAACGCTGCGATGGCCAATACCCATATAATTGTTATTATAATATTAATTTCACCAGGAAATAGTCCAATTAAACTCAAGGGCAAGGCAATTATACCTGTCAATAAAATAATCAGGAATGTTTTCTTTTTACCTTTTTTGTCTATTAATTTCTTCCACATGAAAAGAAAGAACATTATTCCAACCAGTAGGCAAACAGCGATAAGATAAAATTCAGTACCTTCAATCCTTAATACAAAAGTTGCAAATCCGATAACAGATGGAGTGATCATCCCAATCGCTAAAAATGCAATACCCTGTAACCAGCAAACATTCATGAAATTTTTATCTTGCAGCACTTTTTTTAAGTCCGCCCTGAAATTCATTTCTGCTCCTTCTATTTTTTCAACGGGAAGAGCAAAGGCACAGATATAGAATAGAATGATCACTAATAGTCCAAATGCAAATACTAAGACTAAAAATATAGGATCTACTGTTTTTGTTTTCTGAAAAGTTTCTATTAATGGTGGAAAGATCAATAAAGTAATAACTATACCAACGCCAGCTCCAATGAAGCCAAATAAGTTTTGAAAAGCAGATGCCTTAGGTCGTTGATGAACAATAAACTGCTCGGAGACCCACGACTGATATGGAGTTGTCAATCCCCCATAGGACCATTGAAAAATTGCATCAAAGACTAATATCCATACGAACAATATTATGGAACTTGGACTCTGAATAAATATCATCGGTAATAGTGCACATATAAATGATATAGCAGTAAGAGGTGCATAAAAAAACATAAAAGGTTTTCTTCTACCATATTTTGTTTTAGTTCGATCCGATAACCAGCCCATAGAGAATTGCCCTAAGGCAATACTTAATTTTCCGATTGCTAAAGCTAATCCTGATAATATGGGAGGAAGTCCATACACCGCAATATATAAGAAGAGGATACCAAAATCAACGGTATCTAAAACAAGACTAGCACTTAATCGAGGCATACCATAAATGAGAAATTTTCCAGTGGATGCTTTTCTCTCTGATTCCATTTTTCATCAATCTATTTTTTTTTTGAATTATACATTGAAAGTGTTATTATTTAATTCGGTTTACTAATTTATAAAATTGACATTTCGTATTAAATAAAAATTAGGTGAGAAAGTCCAAAAAAAGAAAATTTTTGTAGGGTTGATCTTAATTAGTTTTTCCTTCAAGAATTTCTCCTACATAATAAAATCCAACGAGATTACCACGTTTTTGGAATTTTCTTGAAACAAGCAAAATAACCACATGTTCATTTTCATCTAAAACTCCTTTTTCAACTGCATGTTTAACCGATTGTTCAATAATGGTTTCGGCATCTAGATGAAAGAAATCGATATTTTCTATATGTATAGGTTGTACAGCCCAAAGGAGATTCATTTCTCTTGCAGTTTTTTTATTGGGTGTAATTGCAATTATGGGCAAGGGAGGACGATATTTGGCAATCATTCTTGCACCAAATCCCCCTCGTGTCAGAACTAAGATTTTACCTCTAAAATTCAGATCTTCCATTTCAGTGGTTAAAGAATGAATAGCATGCCCCAGAACTTGGGTATGTATTAGTCGATCAGAATCATATTCATCAGGAATTCTCTTTTGCATATTTTGAGTCGCTGTAAATGCGATTTTATTCATATAATCCACAGCATTCAAAGGATAATTTCCAACGGCAGTTTCTGCTGAGAGCATAACAGCATCTGTACCGTCTAAAACCGCATTAAACACATCATTCGCCTCAGCTCTAGTAGGAATAGACGAATTTACCATTGATTCAAGCATTTGAGTGGCAACAATAACCGGTTTTCCCTCTCTATTACATTTTTTAATCATCTCTTTTTGTTTAACAGGAACTTGATCTGGAGAGATTTCAACGCCAAGATCCCCTCTTGCAACCATAATACCATCAGATACTTCTAAAATATTATCGAAATTTTCTAGTGCTATAGGACGTTCTATTTTAGAAATAAGTTTGATATTGCTATTCCCATAATTTTCAAGCAACCTTTTAACATGAAGTACATCAGCTCCGGAAGAAACAAACGAGATGGCCACATATTCAGGATTAAGTTCCGCAATTAATTCCAAATCTTTTATATCTTTTTCAGTAGGAACTCTCTGGCTTAGCTCTCCTCGAGGAATATTAACCCCTTTTCTATTACTTATAATACCTCCTGCTAATACTTCTCCAACGACATGATCTCTCTCTTTCTTTTTAATCCTAATTTTAATGATTCCATCATTAACAAAAAACACATCACCTTTAGAAACAGAATTAAGAAAACCTACTAATGGAATTGAAAATTGTTCTTGATCCCCAACTATATCCTTTTCATAAACTCGGATTTCATCCCCAATATTTAGATTAAAGGCTTTGTTATCTTGAAAATTTCCAACTCTTATTTTGGGACCTTGAATGTCGCACATTATTCCTATATATTCATCAATTTCTCTAATTCTTTTTACTAAATCCCTTTTTTCATCATGAGTTCCGTGTGAAAAATTTAATCGAAATATATCCACTCCAATATTAATTAGCTCCTTCAGCATTTTTTTTGATTCTGAAGCAGGACCTAAAGTTGCAACAATTTTTACGGTATTTTCACGAATTCGTCGCGAAAAAACTCTATTAGATTTCATTATCATCATTCAGGACATTGTATTCTAAATTCGTTTTTATAACATTTAATATAATTATTGTGTCTGAGTTTAAAAATTATGGTTATTTCACTAAATTTTTAATTTTTATTAGATTATCAAGGAAATTCTTACGAAACTCAGTTAGGACATTTACTGAATGAGAATAATCATCAATTTTTTTAATTTCTTTTAAAGAGATTAAACTAATTCTAGAAAGCTTAGGATCTATTGCATATTGAATTAATTTTAGCGAATTCTTTTGAGCAAAATCATTAGCTAATTTTACTAAAAGATCGGAACTTTGAGAAGCCAACCTAGTCGCTATATAATATCGTTCTTTGGGTTGGTTTGAGTAATTTTTAACTATGAAGAGATAACAATTTTTTAAAAAATTTCCCAAATCATATGCTTTCATTATTTTCAAAACTCTTGGTTTATCATCTATAATTTCTGAAAAAGATGCTAGTTTTCCACGTAATTTTTTTGCTTTCTTAATGATTTCATTTGATAGAAATAATTTTAATGATTTTTGATCGTTATTTATTATCCGAGAGATATCATTCATATTAATATTTCACTTTTAAAACCAATAGGTGTAATAAGTATTTATAATCTTAAAAGTATCCTATTTAATATTATATCTTTAATATCGTCTACTTTCTAATAGTACATCTTAACAAAATAATGCTAATTAAAATCGATTACGTTTAGCTGGATTATTAATTTATATTTATTACAAGTGACCTTTTTTTATTTATTTATTCTAAAAATTTTGATATTTCCGACAGTTTTCTAAAATGCTTCTAAAAATCCACACTTTTAAAGAATAACTCTTTTCTTAAAAGAACGTTTAACTAAAAAGCAAAACATATAAATAGGTACTTTAGTATATTATGTTCGGTACCGAAATTACATTGTTAGATTGGAGTCAGCTGTTCATTAATCAATGTTCAATCCTATCAGTTATTACTTAAAATCTCTGGATAAGTTACGAAATTTTCTTAAGATAAAATATTATTCTATTATTAAACTAGACGAGGTTGATTAAGATTTTAATTCCACCCATTAGAAATGAGGAATCTAATGCAAGAAAATTTATTGATTATGATAAAAACAAAAAAATCATATATAACAATATCTATTTAGATGAGTTTAAAATTGTTATAAAGATGCCTCTCACTTGTAAAGAGGAGTGTGAAAGGGATGATATCAAAATTAAAAAGTTTGACTTAGAGAAATATTCCTATTTGCTTTCTTATTAAACGATTTTATGATTTTCATATCCTCCTTAAATATTGTTTCAATCTAAAGTTTATTTGTTTTGATGTTCTTTAAGACGTTTATTCCAGCAGGAAAAACATATAAACGTATTGGAATCCTGTAAAACAAGATCCTTAGTTGACCTTATCATTCCGCAGAGTTTGCATTTTCTTTTCATAATTGATGCTCGTTGTAAGATTTAAATTAATTCTTGAGGCATTATATGTAAATGTAATGTCAACAATTATAAAGATTATGCTTTAAAAAAGCATAAAATTAAATATTTTAAAAGAAAGAGGAGAAAAAGAAATCCAAATTCGAATATAAAATAGAAAAACAGAATTTAATTAAACTCTACTTGAAGCTTAATTAAGGGCGAAATCCAATGTTGTTCGAATTTACAAAGATTCCTTTTTCTTTCTATTAATTAGTGGATTTCAATGATTTAAAAAGTAGTGGAGTCCAATTTTTAAGAATAAGGAAAATTTGCATAAAACCAATAAAATTGGTTTTGTTATTATACTTCTTTAACAATCCTTATTTTTTTATTCAAATGATCCTTTGACAAAAATGCTTAAATTACCGATGTTCATATATTACTTTTAGAGGAGAAAGAAAATCAAAAAGCTTGGACTATAATATTATATATTAGAGTTTGTTGTCATATACCCAACCTAAAAATTTAGATTTCAAATCTTTTTTTTAAAATTACCAAGGATTTTACTTTCTTCTTTTCTACTTTTATTTTTAATGATTTTTTATTCTACATAAAAAAAATTTTATAAAAATAGATATTATCCTGAAGAAAAGTAAGATTATAAAGAGATCAAACATACATATTTCTAAGCAAAATTAATTCACACAAAAAAAATAAGGAATTTAGGATATCTTTGGGTTATTTTAAATGAATTATGAAAACAAGGAGTTTAAAAGCGAGAGAACTAAGTCTATTACGAGATTTTGTCTTGTTTTGATAATTATTTTTTTACTGATTTATATTATCTTATGGTTGCGAGATCTATTCTATAGATAACATTTTGAGTGTATTAATTTCAAGGTAGAATACATTTTTGAAACCAAAGTTCTTTTTGGAACATAAATCTAGCATCTCGCACCGTTAAAAACTTTAAAGTCCTTAATACATCAAATATCAAATAAAGCCCATATTTTGAATGAAATTTTTGGATGATTAGTCCTAACAATAGCCCATCAGGACATAGTCTTTTGGCTTCTGCTGGTTTTTTTGTTTGGAACGCAACAAAGGCATCCAAGAAACGAATCATTTCGGAGATACAATGTTGTTTTATGTTTTTATCAAAAAAACGTGCTAATTTAAACCCCTTATTAATATATAAATTTAATTGTAAGGAAGGAATTTCAGAAAATACACTCGCATATTTTGTTTTTGATTGTTTGTAATAATCAAATCCGAAACTACTCTTTTTATTTTCAAAATAAGCAGGAAAATGTAGAGCATATACTGGAGCTAATATTCCCTCCTCACCTGCGTTGATATAATAGACACGACCCTTGTATAATTTATGTAATTCCTTTTCAGATGCAGAAATAAATATCTCACTTTCATTTCTGGGTTTCCTATCGTAGGGCCCTTTTCCATCTAATATCCATAATACATAAATTCCTTCTTGATTATATTCATTAGTGCGCTGAATAAGATCTGGTTTAGTTATTTTTGAATGTTGAATTTCAATGACTATTTTTTTTCCATTCTTTAGCTCGATAAAAACATCTGCGATTCTCTTGGCAATTTTTATTTCTTGCTCAATATTTTTTATCTCGTTAGCTAGGGGAATATTATCATAAAAAAAATTCTTGATAAGAAGATGATCGACTGTCTCAGAATATTTTACGTTTTCTAAACTCATTTCTATTAGTTCATTATTCATGGACTTTTTAAACCCAGAGTTTTTAAGGTTAAATTAATCTAATGAAAGAAATTTTTAGCAATTCCAACAAATTTCTCTAATCTATAAGCCTCTTCCTTTTTAAAATATAAGGTTTCTCAATTTAAACTCATGTCAGACAAAGAATCCTACCAATATATTATTGTAAAAGGCTATATTCATATAATTCCAACAAAAAAAGAGTTTCCAATAGTAGAAAATAAGAATACAGAGGAACACGTTCAGGAGAAGGAGAATGATGAATAATAGTAAAGATAAAAAATGTTGCGATTGTGGTAAAGAAATAACATTTCAAGAATTTTGTAGGGATAATCCATGGTTACAGAGGAGAGAAGCGTATGAATTGTGGGAAAATCCACATATCGCAACATATTGTCTTAATTGTTTTTTTAATAGACCCGAAAAACCATTTAGAGTAAAAAAGAGAGTTAAAAATTATTATAGTCTTTAAATTGTGGTAATAATAGTAAAAAAAATTTTTATGAGTTGAATAATAGCTTAGAATTATCATTTAGATCATACCAATCGCTATAAAACCCACAATTGCTGTTAATCCTATAGCATATATTGTCCCTACTATCTTAATTTGTTTTTTAACATCTTTGATATCATAAATTATGGATGCTGCAATAAAGAATGGAAAATAACCCACAAAAAATATCAAAATAATTCCCATAGGTGTAGCTTCCCACCAGGGATAGATCCATATTAAAGCTCCTGTAAAATTTAATAACACCTCTACAAACACACAAAATGCGGCGAAAAATATAGATAGAACCCAACGATTGGGAATTCCTAAAATTTTTGAATTTTTATCTTCCGGCAAAAATTTGGAATAGGCTATCCCAGCGATAGAAAACATAAACGCAATTTCAATATTCCACCCGATTAAAATAATAAAATGACTATTTCCAGGAGTTGTCCAAAAAGCCGAATATTGAGTAAAATAAAAGATTAAAGCATTCCATGTTTCATTAATGATGTCAATCCCTAAAATAATTAAACCTGCAAAAACAGATCCCCAATCTCCAGTTTCTCGAGCATTCTTTACTTCAACTCCGTAAATATAAAAGACTATTGCCAATAAGGGAATAATATACCATTGATAATTACCAAGAACTCTAAGATTTGCTAATGCTTCTTGAGAAGCGGGTGTAGGTACCATAAAATTCCTCCTTAAATTTAATTTTATTTCTTATTTTATTGATAATTGTTAATTAAAATTTAGAGTCAAGAGTATAAAAAAGATCAATTTAATGTAAGATAATTTGGAAAATTATCAATGGTGAAGTGAACTATTCTAACTTCATTTCAAGTATTAAAATAAAGAATAAATTCATATTTATCATTAAAAACCTTAAATTTGGGCAAATTTTCATTATTTTCTATTTGCATAATAACTAAATTCAGGTTTTTTTCTCGGTCTTTCAAAAATTTTTTTAAGAATTTTTTAATTTCTTCTAAAATTTTCAATTGAATGCCATTTAAAAGCTTAATATTGGAAATGATGATATATTTCTTAACAGAAGTAAAATCAAAAGGATCATTTACCCGGGAACACAAATATATTAAAACATTAGTTTTCTTATCGCATAAAACAAAACATCTCAAACACAAATCATAAAATATGAAAAAAGTTTTAGCATAATCTTTCCACGAGACTGCAAATCGCAGCAAATTATTATTAATAATATCCTTTATCATTTTTTTCCTATGATATTTCTTGATAATAATGAAATTTAAAAGATCATTCATATTATACCTTTTGTCTTCTGAAAAATCGATTATACGAAAATCGTAATTGTAATCAGTAATTAGAAGCTGTTTTAGAAAAGAAAGACTTTTCTCAGGATAGTTGTTGTGCAGGATTTTGATCAAATGGTATCGAATATCGTCATTCATTTCAGTTAAAATAAGTTCTTTTAATACCTCAAATGCTTGGCGATTATCAAATCTTAATTCCGCTAATTCTTGAATTAATTTGAGGCGTGTTTCATATTTACGTTCCTTATTGAATCTGGAAAGCAAAATCAGAACTCTTTCAGGTTGATGTGCTTTTTTTAAAATTAAATTTTTAGCTTTTTCCATATTATGGTAGATTTATTCAGTAATAATGCATCTCAATCATTTTTATTTAAACAAAAAAAAAGTAAATTGACCCATATATATACCAATTTTCCTTGATATTGAAAAAAATTATTTTTGATTAATTTACAACTTTATATAGTTAAATTTTAATCTATTTTTATAAGACAGATCCATTTCAAAACCTGCAAATATGATTATATGAGCGTTTTTGCATCGGATTTTTATCGAACTTAAAACAACTTGAAATTTTTAAAAATCTTGGAAGTGAAATTAAATGGTAAAAAAACCAGAATTAGAAGATAATTTAAAAGCTTTTACTAATGAAATCTTAAGGAATTTTGGGGATTATTATATTGGACCAAAAGTTATGAAAGCAATATCGATGTTTCGAAAGGAAAGAAATTTACTGTATATTGATAAAACTGAAGGCGCTTTTAAAGCGGTAATTAAATCCCAATCTCAACCCCATAAATATGAATATGCCTGTACTTTAAGAAGCGACGGTTCCTATTTCTGTAGTTCCCAGAATTTATATAGATGTGGAGGCTTACGTGGAGGGGTGTGTAAACATATTATTCTCTCACTAATTGCAATTATTAAACAAGGCAACTCCACTTCTAAAGAACTTATCGGATGGTTAAAAAATTCATTAAATAAGAAAGCTATACTAGATAAACCTGAAGCAACCGCAATTTTTTTAAAGTATAAGAACGCACTTGAAGGTAAAATTGAGTGGCGTCCAGTTGAAATCTATCCAGAAGATTTTATGGCTTTCTAGGTGATTATGACGATCTTTAAAAGCACAGATGAAATTTTTTTTATTTTTGACAGTATCAAATCTAAGTTAAATGATCTTATAATATATGGCGCTGAAAGTTATAATACACCCAATATCTCAGAGATTATGGATTTAAAAGAAAAATTAAAAACTCTAAACTTAACTTTGATTGTAGAAAGTCTCGAAGAATTTTTAGACTCAATGGAAAAAAATGAGAAGTCAAAGATCGCAAAAAATGTATTAAAAATTATCTCAATCACAAGAATGTTTGAAAGTATTATGAATATTGAATTGATTAAAAAAGAATTATTTTATTGGATAGAACTAACCAATGCAAAAAGTAAAGATCAATAAAATTTCGGAACAAATTCAGATTTATATTGAAAAATTGACATTTAATGGATTAAACTTAGTTTCTCAAGAAACTATTAAACAGATTGAATTCCTTTTGCAAAATGCATCTCAAGTAGAAGCATACCGTTTAGCAACATCTCTTCGATACTTACATATAGAGTTAAAACGATTTTTAACACAAAGTCCCGCATTTAATATCGACAGATATGTTTTTTTTTTGAGTAACTGTTGGTTATTAACTCGTGGTTATAATTATAGAAAAGATAATAAAGATGACGTCTTTTATCAAAAGCTAATGGGAGAGGGACCCCAGTTTGAATTAGTAAAAAAATTGAAATTACGACTTATAGGTATAGAAAAAATATTTTTAGAAGGGACTATTTTTGGAGTAGTTTTATACTTCTTATCCTTATTTGAAAAGACTAAAAACAAAATTTTAAAGTGGAATGTACTACAACCTCCTAGAGGGGTAATTAATCCCGAAATATTGTTGGATTTAGAAATTCTTAAGAATAAAATAGCATATAAAGAACTTTTTTATAAAAATTTTGTTGCTTCAAATTTTCTTTATTCTGAGAAAGAAGATCTCATAATGATAAAGAAAGAAGATGAACCAAAGATCGATTTAGAAGAGGAAGAGGACTTTCCTTTAGATATGCTTTATCAATTTGATTTTACTATTAATAATCTATATAATAAATGTAAAAAATATGAATATACTCCCTTTGATTTACCTACATCCTTTTTGAATTACATTTTAGTTAAAAATGTTAATGTATTAGATTTTTATACAGAGGGAGAAGAAGAATCAATTAATACTTCTTCCGTTTATGTATTTAAATTAAAGCATGAAAGAGGGTATCCTATTTACATTAGGCTTCAAGATAAGCATATTAATCAAGTTTTAATTGAAAAATTCAAAATTTATAAAGATAAAAAAATTTTAATAGAAAATTTATTTGGTAAATTAATATTAGAAAGAGGAAAGATTTCTGTTTTCCCTTTATGTATTATTAATGATAATAAAGAAGATTTTATATGTATTTCTGAAATCCATCAGAATTATCGGGAAATTATGAAAACTTTATATAAAAAATAATTAATTCCTAAAAAAGTGAATAAGATGGCAAAAAAAAATGCTCCCCCAAAACAACCTACACCAAAAAATGATCCTGGTCCAAAAAAAAATCCCACTCCTAATGCACAAGCTACAAAGGAAAAAAAAGAGATTCTCATTCTTGGAAATTCTAGTTTAAAGGAGGTAAAAACAAAAATTAGGGCTCCAGTTGAAGAGTTGCATAATGAGGAATTGAGAGCTTTAATCCAAAATGATACTTATCCAAAACCTCCTAATTGGAAATTATCTCCTAAGATGGTTGAATTATTCATCACAGGATGCTCAGAACAATTTCCTTTGAAAGAGAATGGGCAGAGCAAAAAAATATCGATTTCCACTAAATTTTATGGAGATAAAAACTTAATCCAAAAGGCTATAGTAACTTTAGCAAGTGAAAGAGCTTTGATGCTAATTGGAGAGCCTGGTACAGCTAAATCATGGCTTTCAGAGCATTTAGCGGCTGCAATTAGCGGAATTTCAACCTATTTAATTCAAGGTACTGCAGGTACAACAGAGGATCAAATACGATATTCTTGGAATTATGCTCTTTTAGTTTCAGAGGGACCCAGTCCTAAATCCTTGGTTGCAACACCCACAATTAACGCAATGAGAGAAGGGAAAATTCTCAGATTTGAAGAATTAACAAGATGTCCTCAGGAAATTCAAGATAGTATGATTTCGATACTCTCTGAAAAAGTTGTTCCCATCCCTGAACTGGGTTCACAATATCTAATTTATGGAGTGCCCGGTTTCAATGTGATTGCTACAGCCAATGACAGAGATAGAGGCGTAAACGAGATGAGTGCTGCTTTAAAAAGAAGATTCAATTTTATATATATTCCGGTGATGCAACAAAAAGACCTGGAAAAAAAAATTGTGGTAAATAGAACCAATGAACTACTCTCAAATATTGGATTCAAAGTCCAGATCCCTGAAGAGACTCTTGATTTGCTAATTACGGTATTTCAAGAATTAAGAAGCGGCCAAAGTTTTACCGGAGGTAGATTCCAACCTATTTCTGGAGTAATGTCCACCTCTGAAGAGATTTCATTGCTATTTGATAGTGCAATTTATGCTAAATTTTTTGGAGATGAAAAAATTGAACCAAATCATATTGCAATGATTTTTATTGATTCTGTTGTTAAAGATGATAAAGAAAATTTACCAAAACTGAGAGAATATTTTAATCTTGTAGTTAGTACTCGCTGTTCCACATCAAAATTATGGGAATCATTTTACACGGCATTTAAGAAAAACATTTAAAATTTGAGGTATCTCATATGGTTTCACTTTCTCTGAATGCAAATTACTTCAAGGATATAATGTTTGAAATATTAAAATCCATGGGTTTAAATCCATCAATTGTTAATTCTCAAGTCTCAAAGGTTATGAATTCACAAATTAAATATATACCCGTTAGGCATCACTCCCCTGGTTCCGCACTACTAACAAAGAAGGCTTTAGATAAATATAAACCAAATCTTGTTTTAATTGAAGGACCAGATTTAGCAAATAATCTTATTAAATTTATGGTTGATGATACCACTATTCCTCCCTTTGCAATCCTTTCAATTTTTGCCGATTTAAAAAATAAATTCAAATTGAATGGCATTTTAAGCACAGATGTTACTGTTCCCGCTAAATTTCAAGTGTATTATCCATTTATTTCATATTCTCCGGAACTTGTAGCTTTAATTGAAAGTAAAAAGCGGAATATTCCTTGTTATTTTATTGACTTACCTCTCACAGGACAAATTCCTTTCATGATTGATGAAGAGAATGTAATAAAGCACGTTTTAAAACAAGAAGAAGAACAGTTTAATCTAAGTAATTTTTACCAAGTTTTAGCCCAAAAGTTTCAATTTAATAGCTTTAATGAGACATGGGATAGTCTATTTGAAATTGGGGTTGATAAAGCTGAGATTGAACAAATAAGAGAAAGTATACTTGTTTTTTGTTCATGTGTTCGCTTGACTATACCAAAAGAAGTGTCTCTAATTGATGGATCTATTATAAGAGAACAATATATGAAATATATGATTGAAAATTTAATCCAAAAAGAAGATACGGATGAATCTGAAGTTTGTGTAATAACAGGAGGTATGCATTCGGTGGTATTACCTGACACGAAACCAAAGAAAAAGTTTTGCTTAACTAAAGGATTACTTAATTCATTAGTACCCTATTCCTATTATCGGATCAGTGATAGCTCAGGTTACGGTTCTGGAAATCAAGGACCAAGCTTCTATGATTATATTTGGCAAAGATTTCAATCTAATGTAAAGAATCCTTTTGAAATGACGGCTTTAGAAATAATTATTGATGTATTAGCAGATGCTCGTAACAAGGGATATAATACTTCTATCGCAGATTCAATAAATTCATTTCAAAGTGCGAAAATGTTGGCCATGTTACGGAGAAGAGATGAGCCTACGTTTATTGACATTATTGATTCAGTCTATATGAGCTTAGTTAAAGGAAATCCGGAATTAGAGGGTGCTTATCTAAAAGAAATTATTCGAAATAGAATGATTGGTTTTAAAATTGGGAGAATCACAAAAAAAATGGGAAGACTTCCGCTACAACAAGATTTTTATTTAAAAATGGAGCAATATAGTATAAATTTAGAGGAAAAAAACCAAGATTTTAAATTGAACCTAAGGGATGATCACGATTTAGAGAAATCACAATTTTTCTGGAGATTATCGTATTTGGACTTGGGAATTTTACATAGAATAACGGGACCTGACTTAATAGAGGGAGAGACAGGAATTTTTATAGAAATATGGAGTCTTCACTGGTTTCCAAATGTGGATGTCAAGTTAATCGAATTAAATATATATGGCTCTACTATTGAAGAGGCAAGTAAAAACAAATTAATTGAAGAGGCCAAAAAAGCTTTAGATAATTTTCAAATCACATCAAAATCCCTATATCAAACTCTCCTTATGGGGCTACCTTTTTTATTTTCCAATCTTTCCATTGTATGTTCCGATTCTATAAAGTTAGATATTCAATTTATTACGTTAGCTTATGGATTTAATAATTGCGTTATGATTTTTAGATTTCTTGAATTGATGGAAAGTCAAGAGCGTAATCTGAAAATAATAAGAAATCTTATTCAGAGAAGTTATTATGCTTCTTGTATTGCGTTGCCCCATTTAAGTAATCCTCCACAGGATAAAGAAACTAAATTTGTGGTTGCAATTAGAGACATGGGAACAACCATAATTACTATAACCAATATCAATTTAGATATCGATCTATTCTATGAAAGTCTAAAAACATGTGTAAGTAATTCACAAAATGATTTTGTGAAAGGATGCTGCATAGGTATATTATATTTAATGAATCACGTTAATACAGATAATATTAAAAAAGAGATCTTAGAATATACAAAAAGCGAAGATGCTATAAAAATAAAGTTAGGGGAATTCATAAGAGGTCTGATTTTTGAATGTAAAAGTAAATTATTATTCAACGATGAGGTTGTAAGATTACTTGTAAAAATAATTGAGGAATTAGAATGGGTTGTTTTCAATGCCCTCCTCCCTTCTTTACGTAAGGCCTTTTCTGAATTAGAGCCTAGAGAATATGAAGTATTTGTGGAAAAAATTGCTATAATATATGGATTAAAGGCAAAACAAATAACGGAGTTAAAGGAAAATATCAAGGATCAATTTATCCTATTCTTTTTTGAAATAGATAAAAAAGTACGAAAAGTATTTAATGATTGGTTTGGTGAGGCTTTAAACGAATAATACTCTAAAAAGCGAAGAAATAGTAGAAGATAAGGTAGTTAATTTATCAAGATGGAGATTAATTTTAGGAAAAAAAGCGGAAAACCATGGAATAACTTTTGATACCCCCCAAGGTCTTCCTATTCCAGCAAATAAAGTTAAAAGTAAAGGAGATGAGAAGTCTTCTTCTGGAAAAGGAGGAGAGGGAGAAGAAGGATCCGGAACAAAAAAAAATAGAGTTAAGAAAAAGAAGGGGCAATCAAAAAGTTCAGGAAGGCCCACCGATAGTGAACTTAAGGGAACTAATACTACTATGATAATGATTGATGATACATTAAATATGGTCTATCAGAGTTCCAATAAAAAAAGAGGTGCCGGATTGGAAGGAAGTAGATTATCTATTCCTAAATGGTTAGAAAATGTAAAAAATCTGTTTCCTACTCAAACACGGGAAATTCTTGAAAAAGATTTGGTGAAAAGCTCAAATATTGCGGATATTATAAAACATCCCGAATTATTTGAAAAAGTAGAACCTAACTTGGAAATGGTAAAAACCATCATTTCATTGAAACACATGCTTCCAGGGAATGTAAAGGAGGCTGCGAGAAAATTAGTTAAAAGAGTCGTGGATGAATTGAAAAACAAATTAAGAACTGAAGTAGAACGACATATAGTTGGTGCAATAAAGCGGGATTGTCATACTCCCCTAAAAGTCTTTAGAAACATTGATTGGAAACAAAGTATTCAAAGGAATTTAAAAAATTACGATCCTAATCTTAAAAAATTAATAATGGGAGAAATGCGCTTCTTTTCTAATGAGAGAAGGAAAAAAGCATGGCAAATAATTGTTTTAGTAGATGAAAGCGGTTCTATGGCGGATTCTGTTATATATTCAGTCGTAATGGCATCTATTTTCTCAAGTTTACCCGCAATTCATACTAATTTAGTTATTTTTGACACTCAAGTAGTCGATCTTACAGCTCGTATTTATGATCCCGTTGACGTCCTTATGTCTGTGCAACTAGGTGGTGGGACGGACATCACTAAAGCAGTACGGTATGGTCAACAGTTAATTAAAAATCCTAAAAAAACGCTATTAGTAATCATTAGTGATTTTTTCGAGGGCAGGCCTATACAAGAGCTTACCAGAACAATCAGACATGTATTAGAGGGAGGGACTAAAATATTAGGTATTGCATCCTTAGGATCTAATGCTAAGCCTTTTTATAATAAACCTTATGCAAAAACTTTGAACTCGTTGGGCATTGATGTTATTGCATCTACTCCCGAGAGTTTACCAGAATTAATTGCAAAATTAATGAATAAATAAAGAGGAATTTTAATGGCAAAAAATGATATCAAAAAGATTGGTAATGAAAAAATACCATTATATCAAGCGATTAGAAGTGAAGTGCCAATAAGCGATCAAAAGATTATTTCCGATGTGTTTTTGAAAATCTATGGGTCTCAAAGGAGTATGGAAAATGCCTATTACCTGGCGAAAATTTGTACGGAAGATGGTACAGAAATTAAACCCTTTAAAATATCACATAAATATAAGAGCAAAAAGCAAGATAAAGTAAGAGAAGTCAATGAAATTGTATTATCCAAACAAGAGCTCGTGGATTTCATGAGTTTAATTCAAGGGAAAGAAATTGGATATTTCTCTTCCATAAAAATGTATGCTCAAGAACGATCTATAGAATATCATGGAAATAATAGCCCTCAGAATTATTATAGATTTCATAGTTACTACGGCCCACCAAGCGGTATTACTCCTATTAAAGGTCCGCATTATTTTTTAGACTTAATATTAGGAATCCCGGGGAAAAAAGTAAAATTAACAAAAACAATGCCCGTTAAAGCCTGTAAATCATGCAATACCATGCTTTTACGCTATACTTATGATTGGGTGGTACAATGTGATGATTTGAATGAAAAAATTTGTCCCTATTGTGAAAAACCTTTAAAAATTATCCAAAGAGAGAGAAAATATGTGGAAGTGGATTTGGATTTCGATGCAAAAGATTGCAAAATAACTGGAACCAATAATCAAATCGGAATATTATACCAGGGTAGACCCATCAAGACCACTGTGAAAGTTGCGGCTCTCCGGAACTTCTTAATGAATTTTCAAAATTTATTTCCCTCAAAAGTAATTGGTCCTTTAGATCTTAGCATCGATATCATGAAAAGTAGAAAGTGTTTTAATTACATTAACTCTGTAGTACCTTCTACTCTGGCCGGAGAGATTGAATGGAGACCAGTGGTTTTATTTCCGGAAGATTTGATTGCATTTTAAAGTCTATTTGGAACTGCATTAATTATATTCGATAATTTAATAACCGTGGAAATCTAGTTAAACCGCCCATTTTTTAATTAATGGATTTGTCTGTATTATCAATAATATTGATTTGAAGTATGATTAATTTCTATATTTCAAGATATTTCTGATAATATAGGCTTGAATTTTGGAAATCTGATTTTCCAAACGATTATCCTCGAAGATTGCTTTTTGTACGTTCTGATAACACAGAATAAGATCTTGTTCTCAATCTTTTTATATTTACAATTCCAAATACACAAGTAAGGAAAGGAATCTTCGAAATTCGGATAAACATTGGATTATATTGTGGCACTTTCGTCCCTTATACAAAATTCGCCCTCTATTAAGCTCTTGTACGAGTTTAATTCTCTCCTACTTATGTAAATTCATTCGAATTTGGGTTCCTTTTACTCTTTTTCTTTTCTTAAAAAGAACAACATAGATTTACAGTATTATTTTTAACACATTACTAGAATACGACTATGTTCGGATTATAACGACTACGTTCGTATTCTTTAAATAACATTTAAAATTTTAACCTAAAAGGTTGGCATTGCCTTTAGGTCCGTAAATTTCAGTAATTTGCTTTAAAATATCCTTATCTGCTTTAATTTGTGGATCCCCTTTGAATATATCAGCAAAAAAATATTTAATTCTATACTTTCCCCACGCACAATTAAATTCATCATTGTATATATGATCAAGACTCAATCTTTCCAATAATAAAGCCTTTATGCGTTTAATTCTATACTCTTTTAAAGATAAATAATCGATATTCCACTTATCAATAAATTTTGCAATAGTCTTATCAGATATATATTGACCTTTTAACTCTATATGCAACTTAGCAATCTCTCTTTTTGAGATTCCAGGATTATCAATAATAATTTTTTCTAATTCGTCTCTAGTAAAAAGGATCCCATTTCTCTCAAAATAGGACCTCTGTTTTCTTGGCAAGCTCTTTCCATCAATATTTTCTAATAATTTATTAAAAAGACTGCCACCCAAATTCAAAGAATAATATTTCTCTATTCTCCCATCTTCTAAAGATCTTTCTTGTAAACTTATTTCGTTTACAATTTCAAATTTACATATAACATCTCTCAAAAATTTTTCACTTTTACTATAAATAATCGGCGAGCCTGTGGAATGAGATCCATCCCCATCAAAAAAACCCATAAGACACGCCATTTCTAAACTTGGATCAGAAAAACTAGGGAAACGAATTAAATGAGACTTTTTACCTGTCGGAAATCCAAGCTTTACTAAATCTCGCTTGATCTTATTATCACTAAACTTAATTCTAAGTGAATAATAAAATTTACCTGTCTTATTATTAAATCTTCTATTAAATTCGTATTTTTTAGGATTCAAATCAAGATCATTAATAAATCTTTTCAATAATAAAATATCATCAATCGAGATACTGATGCTTAATTTATTCCCTCTAGATGATAAAGTAGCCTCTGCTAATAACCAGCCAAACCAATAAGCTTTATCTTTAGTATCTATTATTTGGAAATAATCACTTATTAAATTAGGATGCTTTATTAATGTTGGCCCATTTGAGCTAATACATCTATACTTATCAAAAAATCCCTTAAACTTTAATTGATATATATTATTTCCTAATACTTGCCTTAAAGACCTTTCATAAGCATTTAACATACTGATCTTTAAGGTATAACTTGGATCTCTCTTTGAACGCAAAATCAAATCATTGACATACCACTTACTTTTCTTCATAAGATAATTAATAGATAAAACTCTAAAATTAACGTTACTTCCCATAATCAAGCTAACATCTTTTTTAATATCACGGAAAAGATCAAGGATTGAATATGATTCTTTTCCATCAGTATTACCTCGAACATTTCCACCTTTAACATATATATCTAAGTCCAGTAGCTTTCTCTCTTCTAGGGTAAGTACCTCTCCGCGCTGGCTCTTTTCCAATATGGGATTGATTTTATCCAAGGTGAGATATTCTTTAACGAGTGCTTGGATGTATCTTCCTTGTTGAGCAGGGTGGCTAATCTGCCGTAAAATGCTTTCGACCGTCTGAATGCTGGGAACTTGCTTAGAAGTATCCGTTAACGCATAGGAATAATAATCATCCACTTCACAATAACCCTAAACAATAATCTACCACTTCACAATAACCCTGCAAAAAGTTTTTTATCTTAATAGTATAATAATTTTTTATCTATTTAAATTAAGACAGCTTTAAGAATTTTTTACGATAAGAGTACGAGTTTAATTCTCTCCTACTTATGTAAATTCATTCGAATTTGGGTTCCTTTTACTCTTTTTTCTTTTCCTAAGCTGCCTAATTCGAGATCTGTTCATACCAACTCTTAATTTCAAACTTCATATTTTCATCATATTGAAATGCACAAAGGTTATTTATAATTTAAAATCGAAAGATATTTACCAAATTCATATATAATCATAAACACTGAAAATAGCCATAAAGTGATATTTATGAGTGATAATATAGCCAACTCCGAAGTATTAGAAAATTCTAAAATTCATATTAAGATTGAGGATTGTACTAAATGTCAGGCTTGTGTGGAGGAGTGTAGTTGTTATTATTTTGAGGATGATATGATTCATTTAGTTGAAGATTTTGAAGATTGTTGTGTTGAATGCGGTCATTGTGTTGCAGTTTGTCTTGTTAATATTATAAGTTTAAAAGCTTATCCTCAAGAAGAAATAAGGAAATTGCCGGACAGAGAAGATTTACCCTCTTTCGATGCATTAGCAAAAATTTTTCAAATAAGAAGATCACGAAGGCAATTTCAAGAGAAATCCGTTCCTAAAGATTTAATAGAGAAGATTTTAAATGCAGCAGGGAGGTATTCAGCAACCGGACATAATGAACAAAATGTCTATTTCACGGTGATACAAGATCGTGAATTATTGGAAAGAATTTCAAATGAAATTAATTTACAAGTTAGGAATTTAGTTAATAAATTTGAAACCGAAGAGGGAAGAGAATCGCTTCGGAAGGCCTTTCCAGAAGATTTATTGGAAACAGCTGAGGAAAGAATTCCATCTTTTAAAAGAAAATTAATCCGAATTGAACAGGGAAAAGAAGTTTGGCGATGGAATGCCGAACTTATTATAATCCATTCTCCTAAAGACGCAGCATCATTAATAGAAAATTGTAGTTTAGCTGCGGGACAGATCATGCTTGCTGCAGAAACTTTAGGCTTAGGGACGTGTTCGTTAGGTTATATTACGGCGTTTTTTAATATATACCGGTCCGTCTCGAAACTTGCTAAGATTCCGTTAAAACATGTAGTGGGATACTCTCTAGCAATTGGTTATCCTGTAGCGAAATATCGTAGAGTTCCCGTTCGGAAACCACTAAAAGTAAATTGGTTATAATAAAGTTGATCTTTTTTGTGAATTTACGATAAATATTCCATATATATAATTAAGCGAGATATTAAGTTAAAATGAAAATTTTCAGGAATTTCTGAAATTATTAACCTTATTTCTCATAATTTTCAAAATCCATAATTAAGTTGCGTTTTTTCATTTTTTTCCAAAATTCCTGAGCAACGGGCCAGACATCAACAACATAGAGATCCAAATTACACCCCATTTCCTTAATTTTTTCATTAATAAATTCGAGTGTTCTTGTGGCTATTCCCGCTCTCTTAGGAGTGCTGATGATGCTCCAGATTTTAAAGAAATCATCTTCAATATATGCTACAAGGCGACATCGCGCAAAATTCTCATAATGAAATTGTAACCAAATGTTTTTTTTATCCAGTTTTAAATAGTCACCGCATCTGGCAAAAAATTTATCCTTTTTAGAACGGAGTTTAAATTTTGCGGGACATTCTAACACTTCATCTAAAAGTGGATCATAAGTAATATAATGATGAGACCAAATAGTTGAGATTTCATAGCATTCCATTTACTGTGCCACCTTCGATTAATTTTTTATTTACGTGACACAAATTAAATTTCAAATCTTTATAAAGAAAAGAAGCCCTTTGATTTTCTTGTTTATTTTTAAAAAAGATACTTAAAAAGAGACATACTACAATTAAATTATTCTAATATTACTAAAAATTTTTATAGGTGATAATACATTATAATCATTGGAGGAAATTTCAATCCTCATCTAAAATTGGATTTCGCCCTTTATTAAACATTTTTTAGATGAAATGTTTAATTCTCCTTATTTTATGTAGATTGGGATTGATTTCCTCTTTCTCTTTTTTGATAATCTAATTATCAGTATTAACTAAGAAGAAGGGATATTTAACTCTCATTGTTCTTTTATACATTTCTGTCAGAGCCAATATTTCTTCAAAACTTCTCCAAGGTTTTTCTATTGAAAAATAAAGATATTATGGTTAATAAATCACAAAACCAATATGAGAAATCAGAAAAGAAAAAAATTAATAATGAATATAAACATTTTAGCTTTTATTTTGTTCATTTTGAGGAACTGAAATTTTATTAAGCTCCTGTTCTGAATTGCTATTTGATTTTAAAGTTTCTTTATTCTTGAGATTTGAAATTTTGGCATTGAGAAGTTTTTTCTTCTTTTTAGAAGCTAAAAACGCTTTTTCAGACCTAATTCTTTGTCTTTTTATAGATTGAGTGCTTGTAACTTTCGCACCCGGGAATAAAAGCGCAGCTCCAATTCCTAGTACTATTAACCGTAGATCACGTTGTAAATCAAGTGCCCCATACACAAGATCTTTAAATTCATCAGCTTTCTCTTCCGTTATTCTTCCTTTTGTATCGAGCCACAAAATAGGCATTACCAATTCTGAGACATTTACATACCATTGATCAGTTTGTTGAACTTTTAGGTTCACTTGCATTCTAGAACGAGCATTCATGGTGATACCTGTTATTGGCTCAACCTCTATGTAAGTGTCATGTTTATCTTTATCTGCCTCTGACATTCCGCCTATTGAATTTATTAAATTATCATCCCCATCAAGAAAATGTGGTTTGCTAAGATATACAGGCGTTCCTAAATCTGGTAACATATTAGCACATCCATCAATAGTCATAAAGTAATCTGAATCCACTTCAAAAGTATCGTCCGCCATTTTAAATCGGTAGAGCTCGATATCGTATAGATTTGTAAATTCGTCAAATTCAAATTCAACTAATCTCATTAAATCCGGCACGAATACTTCTAAATTCCCTTGCCATGAAACCCCTGGAGCGAATTGAGCTCCATCAGTACCGGCAAGCCCCACATCCTCTGCCCAAATCTCGATTTCATCATCCCCATTAAATTCAACGGTCTGACATACTTCCGTTATATCCCCCTTGCCGGTTTTTATTGTATATCTATTGACATGAGCCTCATCAGCCTCACTAGTGTTATGACAATTGGAAAAAATGCCAACCATTGCTCGTTCAGGATCTTGGTTATATACCAAGGTATCATTTGCATAAAAAAGCCATTCCTCAACCGTGCGAGTAGTTATAAGTCCACTATTCCATTCAAGGATTTGCCATTCACATAAATTTTTGAGCCAACCATCCCGACTTACATCAATCCAGTCCAAAATATAATCCATTTGGGTTTCACTCAGATTAAATTCATCCATTATAAGCGCCTTATTCTCTGTATCTTCTTCTTTAAGAGCATTAAACCAAAGGGGATTTTCAAGTCCATCAAAACCAGTAAGTGAAAGTGGATTAGTCTCATCCCAAAGAGCCTGAGATTGAGATTGATTAATACCTGATCCTCCGAAACTATGCATAGAAATATTTAGATCTGCATATGATCCGGGATAATTATAAGGATCTCGGCCATCGATATCTACACCTTCACCAGTTGTGCTGCCCTCCTCATCAACTATTTGAGCCCCTAAATCTTGGATCATACCCCCAAAAAGTTCTTTTATTAATAGCATAAGGGGAGAATCTTCAGCTAACAGTTCTGCAAATAAACCTATTAGAAATTCTTCAGCTTGAGGTCTAAACCATCCAAAAAGATCCCACCAGAAAATTATATCAAGAAGTAGATCAATAATACTTTCAAGAATGCCCATAAAATGATCTATTAAGAAAGTTACATTTAGATCAACCTCAGGAAAATAATCATTTGCCCATTCTTCATAAAAAATTTCTCGCGAACCGGGCATAGAGTAAATCATCGTGAGTACCAGAACATCCAATGGTATTATTGCGGTAAGAAGATCAACCATGGTTGTTGCAATTGTATGTATTATATCCTCATCAAGTTCAGTACCTAAATCATTAATGATATCTTCTATTGCTCCAACTAACATGTCATAAATACCCTCTTCCGTTAAAAGATCTTCCATTGTGGCATCTAATTCCTCTTCGAAAAGAGTTCTTACTTCTTGAAGAACTTTTGGAAACATTACTTGGATTAAACGCTCTTCGCTACCCGTCTCGTGCAAAACCCCTAAATAGGCGGGATTGAAATTTGTGATATTATCGCTCAAAGTGCCACTGGAATCCTCATCGATAAATTTATACCTGGTATATTGACTGAACGTAACTTCATCTTCATCAAACTTAACATTATATTTGTAGGAATACTCTCGAAATTTATAAGGGCCTAATTCCTCAAAAATGGGCTTTTTTCCAGCTAAAGTTGCTTCAGGATTGGTCAGGTTCCACATGTAGAATTTAGTATATATAGGTACAGCACCATCATAATCATTGTCCTTCCATTCCTCATAATCATCATCTTCAGGATCGGGTACTGTTATTTGTTCCTCTATACCTTTATCGATTTCCGCAGCTATTACATTATTTAAGACTAAGCTGGTTGGCAGCATCGCAATCCCTAAGGTTAAAATTAAAAAGGCGGTGATTGCTACTCTCTTGCTAGGTTGGGTTTTATCTATGGTTTGAGTAGCAGTCGTTCCGCCCTTCTTTGTTTTTTTTATCATGATTAATACCTGAGCTCTAATTTAAGGCAAGTTTTCTTATTATTTAAGTGAATTTCTAGAATTGATAGATTGGGCATCAATGCTGGGCATTAGTGCCTATGCACTATTGCTCAAAAATTTATTTATTATATAATCCTCATTTATATCCTATTACTATTTAAATGTTTCCTTAAAATAATACACAAAATTTAATATCATATTTTTTAACACATTATTGATCATTTATTGTTAAATAATTTTTTATCTCCAAATAGGGAATATTTTTCTTCTAACATTATAATATCATAAATATATTTTACAATTTAATGCCTTAAATATCATTTCATGAGGAATTGGATTCCCATTTATTGAATATTTTGATTTTAACCTAAAGAATAGATTTATTGAAAATTTATTTTCTTATATATTTAGATCAAAAATCAATATATTTGAGCTATATAATTTCATTTGGTTTAGTTCTTCTGCTTATATTTATACCGTATAATATGAAGAGAGTAAAAAATATTAAAATAATAAAATAAAACAAAAAATTCTGCCCTATAAGTATGGAAACAGTATAAAATATAGGAAATGAAATTAATACTCCAAAAAGGATAAAAAATAGTATTCTTCTCAACACTTTTCTATGTAAATTCCAAAATTCTATTTGATGTTTAGAATCTTGAGATAGTTGATTATTTATAAAACTATTGCCCCAACTTGAAAAAATAATAATTTTCTTTATCACATTTTCTTTAAAGAAATTGTGTGAAGATTTACTTAAAATAATATTATCTATATTGCAGTATTCGAACGTTATATCTGTACAATTATATAAACTGATTGGAGAGTCAAAAGCACAGTCTTGAAAAGTAATATATTTACAATTTTCTAGATTCTGCAAAATCTTATAACCTTTTTTCTTGAATTGAGTGGATTGAACGTGAATGTGTAATTCCGAATTCTGGATAGTAAATATTTCCTCAAAATGCGAAAAAGAATCAATAATAAGCGGATCATCAGCATTTCCCGACCCTCTCCAGTTGCTAATTACCGCTAACTGCTCCAAATCATTCGCAGTATAGTATTTTGGCTTTCCTTTCATATATCGGCTTTTATGAGTTTATAATCCAATATGTAAAAGATATGTTAGTAAATTATTTAATAATATAAAAAATCATTTTACATCATTATTTATAAAATTACATAAAAATTGATATTATATTATGTTAAGGATTATTAAAATCAAGACTTTTAAGTTTTATTGCGTTTCATATTATCATAATTAAATTATCTAGATGAGCGAAAAAAGGTAAGTTAAAATGGTTTTAAAGACGGAAATAACCGAGATGTTCGGAATTAAGCACCCAATCTTCGCAGCGCCTATGGGTCCTTTTTATACAAAAGAATTAACTGTTGCTGTTTCGGAGGCTGGAGGATTGGGCGTGATAAGTCATACAAACTTATTAGGGAATGACAGCTTAAAGCAAATGGTAGCAGATATGGAATATGTTGTTGAGCATACCGATAAACCCTTTGGATTCAATATTCGAACCGGTAGAATGCAATTTGACGCAAAACACCTTTGTAGACATGTCCCAAAATTCATCATGAAGAATCAGAGAGTGAGAGAACAATGTATATATGCTCTCACAAGTGCGGGTTCTTCACGAACCTTGCCTGAAAATAAAAATTTTCAAGAATTAAGAGCGAAGAGTGAAATTAAACATTTCCATGTCGCCCCTGCAGCATGGCTTGCTGACAAATGCGTTGCTTCGGGAGTGGATGGAATGGTTGTCACAGGAAGTGAAGGGGGAGGTCATCAATCCTACGAAAAGACTGGTACGTTGGTTCTTCTTCAACAAGTAAAGGAGAAGCATCCCAATTTTCCCATTATTGCTTGTGGAGCATTTGGAAATGGGTATGGGCTTGCTGCTGCTCTTGGATTGGGAGCGGGAGCAATTGCAATGGGTTCTAGATTTATCGCTTCACAGGAAAGTGAATTTCATGTAAAATACAAGGAAATCGTCCCTCCTGCGAATCCGGAAGATACAATATTAGTTACGGGGTTCTTGGGACCAATTCGATTATGGAGAAATGAATATGCGTTACATCATGGTCTCATAGATAGCAAGGAAGAAAAAATGGCTGAAGAAAGGGATTTTACGATGGAAGAATTGATTGAAGATGGAAAGCATTATGAATCGGTCTATTTAAGAGGTGACTTGGTTACAGGTGCGATTCCACTAGGTCAAAGTTGCGGAGTAATACGTAGCATTGATAAAGTTTCTGATATAATAGAGTCAATTGTAAAAGTCGCAGAAGAGCAACTCAAAAAATCACAAAAATCTATTCAATAAATCTAAATAAACCATTATTTTTCTTTTTTTATTTTTAGATAAGTTTACCTATAAAAATATATAATAATTTTATAAAGATTATTCATAATATCTTCCCAATTAGTATTTTATCATTAAAGGTATCATCATCGAGTTTAAAGGCCATCTTTTTCCTGCCTTCTATGATATATCCCAGTTTTTGGATATATAACGCCTCAGCTTGTATATTCCCCTCTACATATTCTGCCTCCAACCTTTTTAATCCAATTTTTTTAGCAATTATTTCAATGCAAGTTAGAAGATGAGTCGCTAGGCCTTTATTTTGGAAGTCGGGATGAATCATAATGCTCCAGATTCCTACATGCTTCTCTCTCGGCGAGAGTACATTAACATTTAGTTTTAATTGTGCTATAATTTTTTCGTCATACAGAGCACCTAGAATAATATTTTCTGCGTTGTTTAATGAATTTAAAAAGAGTTGTTTATCTTGTTCCATGTCTACTTTTTGAAATTCATATGATAAAAATTTATTAATTTGATTTAACCATTGATGAACATATTCGTAATTTTTATCTTTTTTATAGTCATTCTGCGTCATTCTTTTAAGTATTACCACAGTTCCGTCTTTTAAAATAACTTTTCTATAAACACTTATATCAACTATTTTCCTTAGCATGTAAACTTACTTTAGTTGATTTTCTATTTTAGCATTAGAATTTATAAAACGTTTTAAACTTGAGGACGTGATAGGTTTAATGATTATGATTTTGCATGTTTTGCAAATTGTTTATTTCTTGATAAAAATTGAATGAAATAATTTTAATTATAATTAAATATAACACATCTTTTTAGAACAATAAAATAGATTCCATTGTTGTAAAATAGATTTTTAAACTTGATCTTGTATGATATTGTAAGAGGAAGATAAATGTGATTCCTATTGTAATGCTATTATATTTTCATCGAAAAATAGGGCCTTCAGTATTCTATTCCTATCCCAAAAATTCAGTTCGCAAGGAAATTACGTCAGTACTCATTAATGTGATGGACCAACCGCTTAATGAAAGTTTTTTCATTAGTTCTTATGAAGATTTTACTTCCTTAAATTACTATTTTGAAATTCATTCGAATATCGCACGCGGGTCAAATGAAATGCTAATGGTATCGGTTATTTTTGAACATCAAACAACGCATCACATTGAACAGAGCGTATCATTCTTACTCAAAGAATATTCTAGAAATCTACAATCGGATCGAGAGGTATATACCGCGTTTTACAGAGATGAATTAAGCCGATATAATGATGATCTGAAAGAAATGATTTTAAATAATTTCACTCTGGTAAAATTATGGGTAAAGGAATTATACTGGGCAGTTTTGGAAAACACAAGAGAGAAAACTGAAGAAGAAAAAATGGCAGAATTATTGAGTAAAAAACATATTCATGATACTCTTCAAGAATTAGCAAAAGGTCCCTTTACTGTAGAAGAATTAGAACTTTGGTTTTATAATCGATTTCCTGATGAAGATTTTAATAAGATAATAAATCGCTTACTGGATGAACAATTTGTTTTCATAAATCAGATCGGTCGAGTTGAAAAATATATCATTTTATTAAAGGAGGTTTTAATTGAGAGGATTCCTCCAGATAGTGTGATCCAATACTTTGATGAGAAACCAGAGTTAATAGATTTATTGCTTCCTGAAGTACAGGAGTATTTTAATTATTATGAGACCAAAACTGAAAGAGAATTAGCAGAAGATGGGAAACTCTTATTTCAGATCATAGCGAATCCAAAAATGTATAATCTTATTTCAAAGTTGAAAGAAGGATTAATTCAGAGGGACAAATTACCAAAATTAGTCTCTCAATCGACATTAGAAAATTTAATCGAGACCATTGAATTTTTAAAAGAAAGAGATGTAATTGAAGAGCTCACCTATAATAGTGAACGATATGTGGTGTTAAAATCAATTATTCAGCTTACTACTGCATTTCCTGAATATCTCCGAAAATCATATCTAGATCGAAAGAAGCTAAACGAGATTAATTAGAGAATTAAAATGAAATTTTAAAGGATATCATATAATCTGAACTATGAGGGATTCTATTTAACACGCCACCTTATATCATCCTCAGCAGATACTTTGTTGAGTAATCTCCAAGAACTTTTTTTCTTTTATCATATATCTATTAATTATTTATCAAGTTGATTAAATAAAATTTAATTTATTTAGTTCCTTATTTTTGAACTATGTCTAATTCCGAATTTTATAACTTTGTAATTGTAGGGGCCGGTCCTGCTGGATTTACTGCGGGGATAGTAGCCGCGAGAAATGGGTTTAGTGCTATTATTTTGGAAAAAGGAGAAATTGCAGGACCTAAGCCTCGAGGAGAAGGAATGGCACATACAAAAATCGTAGATGATATTTTAGGGAAAGGATATTTACCATCAATCGGTTTAAAATCAAATGGAGGAAGAGTATGGCATTCTCCAGGGGATCAGCAGAAATTTACAACTTACCGGACATATGATCATTATTTTTTTGAATGGCGAGAATTTATCGATAGATTTGTAGAAGTTGCCCGAGATTTAGGTATAAAAATCGCGTTAAAAAGTGAAGTTTTAGAACCAATTGAGAAAGAAAAGACTTGCATTGGAGTCAAATATAGAGATGAGCGGGGCGAAATTCAAGAAATATTAGGAAATATAATTTTAGATTGTAGTGGTTACTCAGCAGTTCTTGGGAGGCATTACGGCATTCCTTATGATAAGGAGATCATATGTCCAATTGTGAAATGTTTGATTAGTGAAGCGAATATTGATATCAAGAATACTCCGGATCTTCAATTTTATTTTATTGGAAATGGAGATTTGGATTTTTCGCCAGAGTTTCCTCAATGTGTCGCATATGTGTTTCCACTCGGAAATAAGAGGGCAGAAGTTGGCTTAATGCTACGTATGGCACAAGCTCGTACTATGAAAACAGTAAAGATCCCCAGTAATGATGAGATCATGATAATTTGGGAAGAGATTAAAAAAACATATCCTGGATTTAGTGTATTTTTTAAAGGAGCCAAAATTGACTATGAAGAATTGACATGGCTTCCTAATGCCAAAATGGTCGAAAATTATGTCCCTATTACTGGTATGATCCTTATTGGCGATAGTGCTGCTTTTGTTAATCCTTTTGGCTCATCTGGGCTATTATATGCAATGGAAATGGCAAACTTCTGGGTAAATATATTATCATCGGAATTAAAAAATCTTAAAATTGCAAATAAGGAAATTACAGAGATTAATAAAAAGCTATTTGAAAATATTGCCGAATTTAAAAGAAAATTTGAAGAGTTTGAGGTTTATAAACAAGTTAGAAAATATTATAGCTTAATTGGGGCATTTGAATACAAGATTTTTAATCGATTGCGTACAGCAGATAAGATCAATAAGAAATGGGATTATATCGCCTCACTATTAGAACAAGCATAAACATTTTTAAATTTTTTTTTGCCATTTTACCATATTTTATTGGCATAAATAAATTTGCCGTGAAGGCTATAAAATTTAACATTAAACCTAATATACCCAAATTTATTGTATATTTGAAGTAAAAAAAGGGGGAGTTTTATCTTTTTGTTTTCAAAAATTTAAAAAGAGATAATTTTAATTAGGTTTTTATAATTGTTGCTGATGCAAAAAAATAAAATATAATGGTTAAATTATGGCAAAAAAGAACGATAATACTGGTAGGTCTGTTTTAAAACAGAGAATATTTGATGCTCTGAATTATCCTCATTCCAAAACATTTTTGACGAGTTTTTTAGCTCTTTTACTAATATTATCATCGGTAATAGGGGGTTTGGTGGTGATATTAGAAACCGATGTGAATTTGAAATCCCGATTTTTTCTTATTTTTAAAATAATTGAATTTATTTGTGCTACAATTTTTATTTTAGAATATGTATTACGATTTTGGAGCAGCTATGATAACCCACAATACGAAAATAATAAATCGCCATCATTTTTATACGCAATAAATTTTCTGGGTTTAATTGATCTTGCCACAGCTGTTTTATTTACATTAATTATAGTTCTTCCATTTGATAACGAAGCATTGAGAATTGCCGGGTTATATCGACTAATCGTGTTTCTTAAATTAATCCGATATTCAGAATCCTTTGAAATTATTTGGTCTGTTGTTAAAAGAAAAAAAGAGGAATTATTAATTACGTTAATGTTGTCGTTATTGTTAATGTTTTTCGGGGCAATAGTTATGTATATCGCGGAACATGATGCTCAACCTGACAAGTTTACAAATTTATTCAGTTCTATGTGGTTTACCGCGATAAATCTCTTTACAATCGGCTATGGTGAAATGGTTCCTGTTACTCCTTTAGGAAAGATTACTTCCGCAGTCGTTTCGGTCTTAGGAATCACATTATTCTTGTTACCTGTTAGCGTTATTGGCTCAGGCTTTATTGATGAAATTCAAGAGAGAAATCCGCACTATGATGTGTGTCCAAACTGTAATGAAATGGTTCCTAAAGGGGCTTTTTTAAGAGATCTCAATAAAAAGAGAAGAGGTAGACCTTCTAAAATAATGAAGATAGTTATGGAAGCGCAGAAAGCTAAGCAAACTCCCGAAATGACTCCCCGTCAACAAAAATTACGTAATTTTTATACTATAATAACGTTTCGGTTTCCCAGAACATTTGGACAAGTAATTATATTTATTTTTTTCATGACATTTATTACTTTAAATGTCCTGGCAATAATGGTGGAGACTAATCCAACATTATCCCAAGAACTTCGACCCACATTAAATTCTGTGTATATTTTTTCAATTATCGTATTCAGTATTGAATACTATTTACGAATGTGGAGTTCTTCTGGTTCAGAACAAGATAAATATGAAGATTCAACTGAAGGAAGATTAAAATATGCGAGAAGCCCTCTGGCAATAGTAGATCTTATCGTTATAGTTGCTTTATATCTTATGTTAATTCCTGGACAATTAGTACCTGCAAGTCGACAGTATTTCTTAATCCCATTATTATTTGTCGTGTTTAAAATCGGACATTTTATTGATGTCTTTAGTGTATCAGGATTGATATTTAAAGATACCAAAAGAGAATTCTTAGGAACCATTTTTATATGTATTATATTTCTTATTTTCAGTTCTACAACAATTTATTATGTGGAAAATAGCGCTCAACCTGATAAATTTTCAAGTATACCCGCAACATTATGGTTTGGCATTGTCACTTTTACTACAACCGGATTTGGAGATATTTATCCCGTGACCACACTCGGTCGTTTCATGACTGTCTGCTTCGCCTTTGTAGGAGTAGCTTTATTTACTTTACCCTCTGGTATACTTGGAGCTAGTTTTTTCAGTAGTATGCAAGAATATCGTTTACACAAAATCTGTCCGAATTGTGGCTTCATCCTAAGTAAACCAAAAATCCGAAACTAAATTTATTTTTATTTTAAATATTTTAAGAAATTTATAAATAAATATAATAATTTCAATTTTTAGGAATAATCACACATTCTCTAACTGATCATCCGTTTTAATTAATTAAAAAAATTCTAAAATGATATCTTGCGTTAAATTTAAGATATTCATATAATTGAGGTCTTTCCATACCATGGTATTTGATTTAATGAAAGAAATAAATTATGAACAATTAAGATCTGGATTCCTAAAATATACAAGAAAAGCTTTTGGAATTCTCCCTAGGATAGAGAAACCACGTATTCTTGATATAGGGTGCGGTAGTGGTATCCCCACGATGGAATTAGCAAGATTAAGTGATGGTGAAGTAATTGGTGTAGATATAGATCAGCCTGCCTTAGGAAATTTGAATAAAAAAGCCGAAAAAATAGGTCTAGCTAACAGAGTCAAAGGAATTGAATGCTCTATGTTTGAATTAAATTTTTCAGATGAAAGTTTTGATATTATCTGGGCCGAAGGAGCCATAGCCCCTATAGGATTTAAAAAGGGGTTAAAAGTATGGGGTCGAGTGCTTAAAAGAAATGGTTTCATGGTACTTCATGATGATTTAGCAGGAAAGGAGAATAAGCTTAGTAGCATCCCTAAACTTGGTTACCAGCTTGTAGAATATTTTGAATTACCAGAGGACGCCTGGTGGGAGGAATACTATAGTCCATTAGAAAAAAGAATCAAAGAACTAAGAGTAAAATATAATGATAATTCTACCTTTTTGGAAGGAATTAAGAGCTTTCAAGATGAAATTAGTGCATATAAGAAGACTCCACAGCGTTTTCGTTCTATTTTTTACATTCTAAAAAAAGTGTAAGGATTAAATGGTATTTCTTTTTAATAAATTATATGCTACTATTTCAAATAAGTGGAGAAGAAGAAAGAAATCTATTTTTCATCGGAATGATTTATGAGTCCTTTGTTATGGGTATTGCTTTAATTCTTTTATTCCTAATCGGATTGAAATATATGGAGAAAAAACATAAATTAACCCGATATTTATTATTTATCTTTACGTTTTATGCGATTGCGATTTTCTTCTCATTGCTCTCTAAAATTTTTGTAGTATTGAGATTAGATTTAGTCATTGAACCTTATTCTCCCTTAGGATGGATCTTTTTCAGAATTTTAAGTTTTAGAGTGAGCGAGTTTTTGGTTTGTATAGCAATTTATTTATCCTACATTTTTAAAATCAAGATATTTCATAAGGATTTTAACAAGCTTCAAAAGTATCTTGTAACCGTTTTTGGTGGTTTTACCGCGTTTTATGATTTAGTAATATATGAACCAAAACATGGCTTTTTAGCAGTACTTCTTGATGCGATTGCGTTCCTTTTAACATTAATTTTTATGTCCATGATATATATACCTTTCCTGTATCGTTCACTAGAAGCTTATAAAGGAGTGAAAGAATCGATATATAAAAAAGCGTTTCTTTCTCTAGCATTAATGGCAATATGTTATATGTTAATTTTTTTAAATTTCCTAATTGACCGAATTTTTATACTAATCTTTAACATTCCGGGGTTTACTCTCTTTTATTATTTGGCTTGGGCGTTTGCGATAATTGGAATTATTTGTGCATATCTGGGTTATATCAGACCAGAAGCTAATCAAAATAAATAATCAAAATACCTTATTTTTTATTCATTATTTTCTCAATAAATTGAGGAAGCATTAAAATCTCTACATCTTTAATTTTACGCTTAAGTTTTAATGCTTAATTTTATTTTATTTTTTTTCTTATTTTTCTTATAATTATTAAAATTCTCTTACCAACCTATAGAAAAATTCAATCATATAAGACAAATTTGGAATATACATTCTCTCATTTTTACCATGGGCCATCTCCGTCATCTCACTTATGGACATATTAGGATCGATTCTCATTGGAGAAAATCCTAAAGCGTATCTTCCTTTTTTCCTGAAAAATTTTGAATCGGTTGAGCCTTGACTGAGAAAAGGAACCAAAATTGCACCTTCATGCATTATTTTCATTAAGTTTTCAATTTGATCCCAGAACGGATTTTCCATAGTATTTTCTGTGGCAAATTGAGAGGGTTCTACTGGAATAATTTCAATTTCTTTGAATAATTTTTTGCCTAATGCTTTCCTTAAATATTTAGTAATGGTTTTTCTGTCATGTCCAGGTAAAAGACGACAATCAAAACTCATTTCTGCGTATTGCGGAATTATATTTACTTTTTCACTACCTTTTAATTGCGTAGGATTAAGTACATCCATTACTAAAGGAAGAATAATAGTCGAAAGGTCTTCTCCAGTTAATTTATCAGCTAATTTCAATCCGGATCGTATAATACGTTTTGAACTCAATATTTTCTTAAAAAGCCATGGCAGAGTAATTTTTTCAAGCATTTCTAAAACTGGCTTTGTAAATTCTATAGGATACTTATATTCGATTAATTTTTGAGTGATCTTTGAAATTTTATAGACTGCGTTTTCTGATTTCTTTACCGGCATAGAACCATGGCCTCCCTTTCCTTTAACCCTTATAATAGTTCTAAAAACTCCTTTTTCACCCGTTTGGACAACATAATCTTTAGGGTTTTTACTAAATGGTAACAAAAATCCCCCGCCCTCATTTACTATATAATCAACATCAATTTTATCCCAATGATGTTCAGTTAAATAGCCAACCCCCATTACACCTCCTCTCTCCTCATCAGCTGTAAAAGCCATAATTATATCTCCTTTTGGCTGAAATCCTTCTCGTTTCAATAAAAAGCAAGCCATTGCCTCGGCAACTAATAAACCTTTACAATCCAATGCACCACGACCCCACACATAATCACCCTCAATTTCCCCTGAAAAGGGATCTTTTTCCCAATTTAAAGGATCCGCAGGGACTACATCTAAATGCGCAAGTAATAATAGCTTTTTTGCGTTAGGATCTGTTCCTTTCCATCTACAAATAACATTACCCCTCCCTTCAGCAGACTCTATAATGTCAATATTTCCGAAACCTTCTTTTAATAATAACGTTTTACAATACTCTGCCGCAGAGGTTTCGTTTCCAGGGGGATTAATTGTCTGAATTTTAATTAATTCCGATAAAAATCGACATGCTTCTTTAATTACTTCACTCTCAACTGGAAACATCTCTGGCTTCCATTTTTCCTTATAAATTTGCATTTATCACTCAACCCTAAATGATTATTTTAACCTTTTTAGTAATTAATATTTTGATTAAAAGAAAAAGAAATTAAATCTTTTCTATTATACCTTAATTTTTTCAAAATTGTAATATAAACTTTTAAAATTACAAAAAATATCCCTCTGACAATCTCATTTGCTTGTTCGGGATAATCTTGTGAAATATATGAAGAAATAGATTCAATATCTTCCAATGCTCCTATTGACCATCTTATATTAACCATTTTTTTAGCCGTTCTTTAGCTTCTTCATGAGTTAGATATTTCCCGTCTTTCATTTGCGATTGCGCCTTATTAATTCTCTCATCGATATATAATTTATAAGCAATTTCTTCCACGGTTAGATTGTCGGGTAATTTTTTAATAAATTCAATTACCGTATCTTTTACAGATGGCATATTATTTATATCACTATTTATGAATTAAAATTTAACTAATAAATTTTAAGTTTTTTTTAAGTTTAAAGCTCCCTAATTATATCTAATAATATTCCAAATTAAGAATTTGAAACATCGACTTTAGGTACCGGGATAAATACCGTTCTAAGTTTCGTCTTTAGTAATGTTCTAGCTTTCTCTGGACATAGCTGTACGCAAACTCCGCAACCTATGCATTTACTTTCATCAATATGAGATTTTCCATCTACTAAAGTTATGGCTTCAATTGGGCATTTTTCGACACAAATTCCACAACCTTTGCACTTTTTCACATCTAGTTCTGCGATAAATGATGTTTTAGTATGGAAAGGCATGATGCCACGATAATAGCTTTGAAAGATAATACAACAACATTTGCAGCAATTACAGATCGCATTTTCATCCTTATCAAGATCAAAATCATAATGAAAGGTTTTATGAACCAATCCATCCTTTTCTGCGTCTAATAAGACTTTTTTCGCCTCTTCTTTGGATATGGGCTTACCAAAACCATGCTCAATAAAATAACGGCCTATATGCCCTAGATGTAAACATCTAAATTGATTTGTTGTCATTTTACAGGGATCCCCTAAAAGTTCCTTTTCAAATTTACAGGGACATTGGGATAATGAGATTATATCATTTTGGTCAATAATTTTAGCGGCTTCATAAAAAGGTATTGTTTCTTCTTTTGGAATAACAAAATCCTTATCAATTGGTAATATCCTCGTATAAGCGGGCATTTCCTTTTCGAATACAGGAATAATTGTTTCATAATTTTTTTGGGTTACCTCACTTGCCTCTTCAAACATTTTATCATAAAGTTTCGCGAGTTTCTTCCTTTTTTCAATAGTACCTTTTTTAACTAAAGAGTATTCAAATGTATCAGGGATGGGTGCTAATAGATGATATTCCATAATACCAGAAACTTCATGAGGCAAATCTATAATGAATCCTTCATCCAATAAGGAATTGAGCATTTCGCTTAGATCTGCATTTTCCATCCCGGTTTTTTCTTTTAATTGAGCAAAGGTTAAGACGGGATTTCTAAAATTTAAGAGGAATGCTGCTTGATCCTCATTTAGTAGCGTTTTCAATAGCTCAATCATAGTATCGTTGGCTTGGAATAGAGGATTTCCACTGGCTCTAACCAGTATTTTAGCCACTTTTTGCCACATTTTTTCCGACATATTAAAATCGCTTTCCTTATTATGATTTCATTTATGAATATTCTATTTTTAGAAAATTCTTTATATATAAAGTGTAAAAACTTAACAAAAAATAAAATTAACTAAATTTAGTAGCATAGTGTTCTTATTTTCATTCAACATTGAGAAAGAATTCTTGATTTAACACGATTTTTTGCCAGTGCAACTAATTTTATTATTTTTAAGCATATTCAGGAACTATTTTAATAAGGGAATAGTAAATTCATCACGATTTAAATTAACATCTAACATTATTACTCCTTGATTTAAGGAAAATTCTTTCTCAAGGAAATCTTTATCAAAAGTTTATAATGTGAAATTATGAGTATTCAGATGTTTCACAAGATCCCCATTACTTATACCAAATAATTTTTGATTTCTCACCGAATCAACTATATAACCAAAACTCTCAATAGTTTGTTGTAATTGCCTGGTGATATTTTAATCACAAAAAAGTTTATATTTCATTAGAGACTTCCACTCTATCTTTATGAGCATCTACAACCTTCCCTGCATAATTTAAGCACGCAATGATCTGTTCTTTAGTTAGATGATTATATTCTTGTAAAATCTTTTCAATCGTGCATCCAGAAGAAATTAATTCCAAAATAAAACTTACTTTAATTCTAGTGTCTTTAATATGCGGCTTCCCAAAGCATATATCCTTGTCGATACTTATTAATTCCTCGATATCCATAAAATGCTTATCCTATTTAATAGTCAATTTTATGCAACTTCCAAAAAACTCATATTTATAAAGGAAATTCTCACATTTAAATAAAACCATCTTAAATTATTTGTAACTAATAAGTAATTAGAAAACATTTTATTAAAGTATTTAATTTAATCAATATCCAGGAATGGCTCTGACTTATGTCTTGATATTATGATTAAACTCTCATAATAATTTTATATAAAAAAATAATAAAAAGAAAATTAGAATTCCATTTTATTTAAGCACTTTTGGCAGTAATATTTCTCATCTTGATGCTTCATCAAGATTGATATCCGCCCCGCAGACTTCATATGTTCCCGTTTCTTTTTCTTCCATATTTATTACTTACTTTTTTGATATTAATTTATTTGCATTTTATAACATATACAAATGTATCGGACTTTATTATTAGTAATTAGCATTACAATCCATCGAATCATTTAATTACGAAAACGGGAGAACACTATTTCTGACATTTTAAAATAACATTGATTAAGATGATTTTTCAAAGATTTATTTGCCTAGAACAATGAACAACAATCATTATGATGATTTTCGCTTCTTCTTTTTTATACAAATAAAGAATTCTATAATTTTGATAAATAAGCTGACGATTTTTCTCATTTTCTGAGTATTTATTACCTAATTCTGAAAATCTCTTTAAATCTTCATGCGATCATAAAGACCTTCTATAAATGAATCGGCATATTGTAAGGAAAATCGGGAGAAATAATCATATAGCTCTTTAATATCTTCTTTAGCGATAGGATGGAATTCAATATCAACCATTTTTTTGATGAGGTTATATAATATTAATTTATTTTTTCTTCAATTTTTTGCTCTTTTTCCTTTCGCCAAGTTTTTGCTAATTCTCTCATCTCTTCGAGATTAGAAGTTTTACAGCCTTGTTTAAGTTGATATTCTGCCTTTTCCAATTTTTGAAGAACAAATAGACGATACTGTAAATCCTCTAAAGTAAAATCGTCTGGCATTCTTTCGATGAGATCACGTAAATCCTTTTTAGTAATATTACTCATAACTAATCACTATAATTAGTGTAGGTATTTAACCTTAAATATTTATTTCCAACAATTTTGAAAAACTCTATATAATTTTCATTCAATAATATGTATACAATAGATATATTTAATAATAATTAGTTGTATATAGATAATAATGAGATGGATTTTGGATTCATGTACTTTAATTTATCTGATAAAAGCAAAATTATTTTCAGAATTTATGGATCTTATTAAATTTCCGCTGGTTATAGATTCTAGCGTATATGAAGAAGTAGTGATTAAAGGTAAAGCAAAAAATTATCCAGACGCAAATGAAGCTGAATCTGCATTAAATAAATTTAAGATACCCGTAATATCCATTAATGTTTCTCAAGAATTAAATCGTTTTAATGATCCAGGCGAATCTAGTTGTTATATTTTAGCAAAAGAAGATGGAATTTGCTTGACTTCTGATGATAGAGCTTATAATAAATTTTTATCTGAGGATCTTAAAGTGATCAGAGTTGATTCTTTTTATTTTGAAATGTTAAATCAAAATCACATTGATGAAGAAAAATTTTTCAGTATATTAAAAAAATTAGAGAAAATTAATGCAACCAAAGCAAAATCCATTTTATTTTTTATGGAAAAGTTAAAAAAAAGAAGAGATGAAAGTAATAATGACTGATGTTGTTTCAACCCGATTAGATGAAAAAGAAATTGATGAATTAAACCAAATCTGTGAAAAAGAAAGGATTGACCGTTCTTCTTTAATTCGAAAATTTCTCCTTGCTCAAATTATCGAATATAGAATGAAAGATGCGGGTGAAAAGTATCGAAAAGGCTTAGTAAGTTTAGCAGAAGCTTCTACTTTGGCTAAAGTATCAATATATGAGATGATGGATTATATCCAGCGTGAAAAAATTCAGCCTCCTGCATTATCCGAAGTAGAAATGGAAGAGGAATTGAATAAAGCTAAAAAATTATTTGAAGAACTGTAGTGAACAATTCTTTTCTATTATAGTATCACGTTTGAATAAACTTAAGTGTGAGCATATTTATTTACATCAAGTTTTTGATGTAAAATCTTACCTATTTCTGGGATTTATTATGTTCACAATCGCGGCCTATACTGCATCTGTAAGTTTATTTAAATGGTTTAATGACGAGAGTAAGGCAAAAAAATTGCTGCCAAATGCTGCTTACAACAATAGAGGCGAGGATCTCAGATTTAACGATGAGGAGATTGTTAAGGAATTAAATTTATGAGGTTTTAATCTTTACTCTATCCAAATAGACAGAATTCCACGCTCCAATATCTTGAACTTTATTCCATGTCCAAGGCATTCAAAAATTATTTTGGTTAATTGGTCTCTAAACTCTTGAAGTTCCATTACGGTTTCTAAAATCGCATCCGATAATCTAACAGAACCAGTTTTGTCGCTTTTAAATCCAAATTTAAAAGCAAATTCTTTCCATTCCTTATGATGTCCATAATAAATGAGAGAATTATATAGTTCTTTGAAAAAATAGGTGCAATTCATATATTCCCCTCTAGAAAGAAGCTCAATGATGGTTTGGGTTAGATTATGAATATTTTGATTGTAATCTTGGACTGTCTAAACATGTTCAATCGACTTCTCCGCCGAGAAAATCAGGGTGAATCCTAATTCATCAAGAACGGCTTTAACACTTAGCCAAAAATAGTTCCAAATTGAGTTTACAAAGTCTTTACGTACAACGTTCAGTTGCGCCTCATCCGATTCCATTGAAAAGGGAAAAAATCTTAAAAACTGATATAAGAACTCGAATCCTTTTTTCATGTCATTTTCAGGTATGTTTTTAATCATTTTTCACTCATTCACAAAATCTAAAAATTCTTTCACGTATAGTATCTATATGAATATATTACTATTTAAATCATTTGAGTTAATAGATTTAATGATTAATGCTATAATATCTATAATCCAAATGCTTTTTCATAAAAATAGATTTAACTTTTTTTAATCATTATTTAAATATATTTATGATTTCTAATCTATATCTATAATTCGAAATTTTCAATTTTTGAGTTAATAGCCTTATTTTTCAAGATGTGTCATTATGATAGGTCACTACTGTCACGACATGGTGACAAAGCTTAAATATGCAAATTTATTCTTAAGATCATAAGCAATAATTAAAAAAAATAGTAGTTAGCATAGGAATCAATATTGAATTTAGACAATATATTGCGTAAGATGATTTTAGATAAATTTAATCTAAGCAATAACTTCACCATCAAAATCATGCTTGATTCCTTTAAACAAATTTAATAAAAATAAGATATTAGAGTGGAGGAAAAAATTATGGCAGATAATGAGCAACTTTCAAAAGCAATCGTTTTAGATAATGGAACGGGGATTTCCAAAAACGGGTATGCTGGCGAAGATCAACCTCGTTCCGTGTTTCCTACTATGATCGGTACTCCTAAGTATCATAATATTCTTGCTGAGTACAAACATTTTACAAGGGAATATTATATAGGTGAAGAAGCAGCGGAACTCTCTGGGATTATGAGACTAAATTTTCCCATAGAGCACGGAATTGTTGATGATTGGACAGCTATGGAGCGAATCTGGCATTATACATTTTATACAGACTTAAGAATAGATCCTTCAGAGCATCCGGTACTTTTAACCGAAGCTCCATTAAATCCGAGATCAAATAGGGAGAGAATGGGCGAAATCATGTTTGAAACCTTTAACGTTCCTGCATTATACGTCGCAACCCAGGCGGTTTTATCGCTTTATGCCTCAGGCCGAGTAACGGGAACTGTCATAGATATTGGTGATGGAGTTTCCCATATTGTACCCATCTTTGAAGGTTTTGCGTTAAGTCATGCAATCGAGCGAGTCGATCTGGCTGGGCGTGATGTAACAAAATATTTGCAGCGGCTATTAAGGCAAAAAGGGGTGACCCTCATGACTTCAGCCGAACTGGAGATCGTCAGAGATATAAAAGAAAAACTCTGTTATGTCGCTTTAGACCCTGAAAAGGAGGTAATGCTTTCCAAAAAAGTAGCGGGAATGGAGAAGAGTTTCATGTTACCGGACGGAGAAACTATTAATGTAGGTGTGGAGAGATTTCTCGCACCTGAATGTTTCTTCAATCCCTCAGCTGTCGGAAAAGAATTAGAACCATTAGATGATCTAATAGTAGGGTCGATATACGAGTGCGATGTAGATTTAAGGAGAGATCTTTTTTCAAATATAGTTCTTTCGGGAGGTTCTACCATGTATCCGGGATTCAAAGAACGTCTAGCTAAAGAAATCAAGGAACAGATCCCGGATTCTGTAGATGTAAGAATCGTATCCCCTCCCGAAAGAATGTATTCCGTGTGGATCGGGGGTTCAATATTGGCATCACTGAAAACTTTCAATAGGATGTGGATAACTCGGCGCGAATATAAGGAAATGGGACCTCAAGTAATTCATAGATGCTTCTAAAATCCAATTCGGTTTAATATTCATCTAGAGGTAAGGAAATTGGTAAAAATTAAAGAAATAAACGGAATTCCCTGCATTATTTTGTCAGATGAGCAAGAGGACCATAAGAAAGAAAATAAAACCAGATCTCAGCACTTTCCGATGTCAAACGATTTCACAGGAATTCAAAGATCTAAGGAAAATGATTGTATAAAAGATTTGCTGAAAGATTTAAAAGAAAAATTTAAAAATAAACAAAAAAGCCTGCTTTGAAACTTAAAATTAGCGGGTAAATTATTTTATTTTTTTAATATACTATAATTATATAACGAAATGATAATATGAAATGTAATAGAATTTCTCTCTATATGACCAACTACGAAAAAATTGCAGATACTTTTCTGGAATCTGATTTAAATATAAATTCCTTAGCAATTATAGAATCATTTAAAGAAGAAGGAGAAGAGAAGAGAATATTAAGTAGAATAGGATATTCTACATTAAATTGGGATATCAGTAAAGATATAGAAAATATTTCTTTAATATGGGGTTCTGAGAAAAAAAAGACTATAGAGCTTATGGGAGTAATTTATAGAATAATACAAAATACTTTTGATAAGTTAGTTGCCTTTTCTTCAAATCGAAAAGATTTTATTGTTGGATTTAAAGATGAGGAAAGAAAAATAATTAGTAAAATTTCTTTGGATGAAGGGGATACATTAGTTCAATTAATCGATGTTATAACTCTATTTTCAAGAGCATTAAGATTAATGAGTACAAAAGAACCTTATATGGCCCCCGATGCATTATTAGGGGATGAAACACCATTCACACAGACTGTTTCTCCTAAATTTTTGTTTGATACTACAAAAATATTACAAACATTAGGATTACAGAAATTTGGATTAAGCCCGGATGAGGCAAGAGTATATTTAGCCTTACTCAATAAAGGAGAAAAAGGAGAAATAGTCGGTAATTTGAATAAAGAATTAGTAATAAAAAGGACAACAATCTATAGAATTATTGAACGGCTCTTAAAAAAGAATTGGGTTGAAAAAGTATCAGAAACTCCAAGAGGTACACAAATTTATGTTGCGAGACCAATAACTGCCTTGGTAAATAAAATCATTAAGGAGAAGGAAGAAGAAATAAAAATTCTTAAAAGTTTCAAACTTTTAATAGACGAATACCTTAGTAATGGTTGGGAAGATGTCTCCAAACGCTATAAGGATTCACAGTCACTTGGGAGAGAAGTCTTCGATATTGACGTCTTAGGTATAATGGGACTTGATAAAGATTTTGGGATCATTTTTTTTGAATATGATAAAGACATAATTGATGAATTTAGAGTTCGAGATAAGTTAGACCTTGTTTATAACAAAATTGAAGAACAGATTGAAAAATTACAAAATGAGGGAGTAATTCCTGGTTTTGAAGATATGAAAATCGAATATACCAAGGTTCAAGAATATCTCGGAGCATCGATATCTCTTAAATTTAAAGAGGGAAGTGAAATCGCAAACAATATTGGGAATAAATGGGTAATTGCAATAAAAGAAGTTGCCATACCAATTGATAATGTAATTTATGTGATATGGGGCTCAGAAGAGAAATTTCAAAATATAATGGATATCATCCTAAAATTATATTAGGTGGAGATATTTGTTATGACAGCACAAATCCCGGATGAGTTTATATATAATAATGAGTCCTTTTCCTTAGTGGGTCTTAAGGGAGAGGGATTGTATTGTCCTGAAAATTTTGGGATAGAACCTTATTCTCGCTGTACTTCCTGTTGGCGTGGGCATGTTATGAGGTACATTTTTGCAAATGAAGAATTAATTCTAAATAGCATGTTTGTAAATGCAAAAAATCCTCCCAAAGTGAATTGCATCGAACCCAGGGCATTTAAAAATGAGGATAATCCCATTTTTGACTATTACTATGAAAATTTAAACCTAAAGTCAGAATTCACTGGAAAAATCTTATTAGCAAAGGACTTTATCGATTCAATGTATGTCCATATGGGATTTCAACGACCAATGGCGTATAAAACGGTAATTGAGATAAGAGTTGAAAATGGAACCATAATATCGACAAGCGATTTATCGAAAAAAATGGAAGAATATCGAAATGTAGATATTTCTAAAGATGCTCAACCATTATCTAATTCGCATGATGAAATTGAAAAATGGATTAAAAAAACATTTTCTCTTGATTATTGAATATACTTATTATTTTCATACAAAATTTGCAATTTTCATAGTTTAAGCTGTTTTTCTTCAAGATAAGTTTAAATAAATATAAAATATGGTACATTTAAGAATAAATTATAAACTATAATTTTAGGTACAAGGACATATGGCAATTGATACTAGTATTGTTATTAATGGTTTATTTAGCCTCCTTTTTGTTGTTTTTTCGGTAATCATTGGCTTAAAAATTGCATTAAAATATAGAGAACACAAACAAAGAACTTTAATTTTGGTAGGTATAACCTGGATAACGATGAGTAAACCATGGTGGGGATCATCGGTTAGTTTTTTAGTGTATCTATTTAATGGAGTAGGAATTTCAATTGTTTTGTATATTTTGATAAATTTTTCCTTTATTTCCTTAGTCATAATTGTATGGTTGATTGCATTGAATGATCTCACAAAAATCAGAAAATTCAAAGCGATAATTAGTATTTTTATTATCTATGCAATTATTTTTGAAGCATTAATCCTTTATTTCTTATTTATGGATATATCCGTCTTAGGAGAACTTACTGATCCGGTGAATATCGATTTAGGGATATTTTTAATCGCTTACCTTTTAATCGATTTATTTATATTTATTATATCTGGTTTCCATTTTGCCTTTAAATCATTAAAATCAGAGAAGCCAGAAATTAAATTAAAGGGAAAATTTTTGGTTTTAG